>NC_010729.1:1927500-2297500 GCF_000010505.1 Porphyromonas gingivalis ATCC 33277
GTAAGGGAAGGGGTGCTTGTGGATGCAAGCCTTGTGGAGACGCCGCATAAACCCAACGGAAGCATTACGATTGAAGTCGCAGATGACAGGCAAGACAATCGGAGCGAGGAGGAAAAAGAGGCAGAGGAGGATTATCAAAAACAGGTTGTCCGTCAGCGTAAAGGGACGGATGAAGAAGCCCGTTGGGTGTACAAACAAAAGCGTTATCACTACGGATACAAAAAGCATTGTCCGGCCAATGTTCAAGGCATTGTTCAAAAGGTGATAACGACAGCAGCGAACCGCAGTGACACGAAGGAGTTTATTCCGCTATTGCAGGGTGCAAACATACCTCAAGGTACAGCCGTCTTGGCGGACAAAGGATATGCTTGCGGGGAAAATCGTTCCTACCTGCAAACCCATCACCTTCAAGACGGCATTATGCACAAGGCACAACGCAACAGGGCATTGACCGAGGAAGAGAAGCAACGAAACAAAGCAATCAGTCCGATACGGAGCACCATCGAACGCACCTTTGGCAGTATTCGCCGGTGGTTTCATGGCGGACATGTCGATACCGGGGACTTGCCAAGACCCATACTCAAAACATTCTTGAAAGCATCGCCTTTAATTTATACAGAACGCCGGGGATAATTATGTCCTCATCCGTAGGATAAGGCATAACCACCCTTGAGGAGCTCGTACAAGTAGCTCCTCAAAGGGGGGATTTACAACTACTTTCACTCCTTACTGCCACCCCTTTCACTCGCTCCTTTTATGCCAAGAACTCCTCTTCCCTCCATCTCCTTATTTTTCAAAGGTCTCTTAAAGATAGGAAGATAGCCCAACATACACCTAAAACAGTAGCCTGCAATTTGACCCATAGACCGAAAATTATTGACCGCCCCATTTTTCAAAGGTCTCCTCTTGACAAGTTTACCAGACAGCAATAATAAAAACGAAGTCGCCCGACCTCCTTTTAAGGAAGTCGGGCGACCGATTCATACTCTGAGACAATTACAGACCTATATTAAAAGTGTCTGCACAAAGTCTCCGAGTCCAAGACAGAATTACTTGATAGCGAGTTTCTCTACGTAAGACTTGCCGTCAACGACAACCATGACTGCATAGTAGCCGCCCTGAGCCGTGTAAACAACCGTGTTGCGACCCGCTGCCAGACGACGACCGTTCATGTCGTAGATCATAGCTTCGCCTTGGCAAGTTACCGTGATAGTCTTTCCTACAACCGTCAGCGTGTAAGGCTTCTGAGCAGTTACGTCTGCCACTCCATCAGGAATATAATCCACACAAACCTTCGGAGATACGCCGGCTGCGTACTTAACCTCTACGCAATACTCATGAGATTGTGCACTCATTCCTGCATCGCGGTAGGTCGTTTCGGTCAGACCTTCCTGGATCTTCGTGCCGTCACGATACACCGTGTAGGTGTAACTGGGACCTTCGCCTTCACCTGTTATCACTACATCGTCAATCATTATGCCCAGAACATCCGTGCAATTGTAATGACGGAAAGCGACATATTTCGTGCCGGCAGGGAGGTCTTTTTCTCTTGTCAAGTTGGCTCCTCCTTGAGTGTAGGTCATCGTTTCTTCAAAGATTACTTCGAAGTCGGCTGCAGCCGTTCCGCTCTTGGAGATACAGAGTGCATAATGATCATGACTCCATTGAGGAAGACCCGGTGAACCCACCTTATAAGTAATCTTCTTTGCTCCTTCAACCTTCGGAGTGATCAGAAAGTTGTTCGGCGTGAGAGGCAAATATTCTTGACCCTGAAGTAAAGAAGAATAGGATATGGCTACGTTGCTGGCGCGTAAAGGTGAAAGAACATGACGCTCTCCTCGCGTAAATTCATTGAGCGTGATATCCCAGTTATTACCGTCACCATCGGCATCCAATGCTGTCCACCCTGTGGGAATAGCGTCTCCTTCAAAATCTTCATTAAGCAGTTCTCCTCGTTTGCCACTCGGGGCTTCCCACTTGAGAACCACGTCGCCGCCATCCGGTTGTGCCTTCAGGTTCTTTACAGGATTGAACTGAGTCGGATTAATAGTTACGTTTACACACACCTTCGGAGATACGCCGGCTGTGTACTTCACTTCCACGCAATACTCATGATTGCCCGTAGCTACGCCGTCTTCTTCGAAGGTCGTTTCGGTCAGACCTTCCTTGATCTTCGTACCATCACGATATACCGTGTAGGTATAATCGGTCGGGGTGGGGCTGCCACCCATGGTGAACTGAATATCATCCAAAAGAATGTAGTTCAAATCCGAGCAATTGTAGTGACGGAAAGCAACATACTTCGTGCCCGCAGGCAAATCTACCGTACGCTCGATCCATACACTTTGAGGTTTGGCGCCATTGGCTTCCGTGGAAAGACCGAATCTTGCTCCGCCCTTATTTATTCCGTTAGGCGTTTCTTCGAAAACAACCGTGAAGTCTCCGGCGTTCGTGCCCGTCTTGGAGATCATCACCGCATAGTGATCCCCGGGAAAACCGTCGTTGACTGCATAGTAGTACTTTACCTTCGTTGCGCCTGTAACATCCTTTGAGATGAGATAGTTATCAGGATTCAAAGCCATTCCATTCCATGAGAAAGAGGCTACTACGTTGGTGCCGCCATGAGCTGTCAGCCAGTCCAATTGTCCGGAAGACAGACAGAGCCAATCCTGACCATCGCCATCGGCATCGATAGTAGTCCATTCCGCTGGTGCCTCTCCATGAGTAGAAGACTCGAACGTTTCCGTGAAGTCTGCGCGCTTGCCATTGGCCTTGATCTCAACCTCATCAAGGTCGATGTAGAACATATCCGTGCTTTGGAAGTGACGGAAAGCAACATATTTCGTACCTGCGGGAAGGTCTACCGTCTTCTGGCGCCAAGTACCCTGTATACGACCACGAATAGCTTCCGGCGAGCGAACACCTTTTGCCGTAATCGTCTCTTCCAACAAAGCATTCGTGAAGTTGGATGCATCGTTACCGGTCGAAGATGCATACACCGCATAGTGCTCGGATGCATAATTAGCATCCTGTGCGCATACCCAGAAAGTCAACTTACCTCCGTTAGGCAAATCCAATGCCGGTGTTATCAGATAGTTGTCAGGGGTAAGAACTCCTATACCACCAAGACCGAATGACTCTGAATATACACAACCATTGCTATTGTAGCCAGCGATTCCGGGAGCATTTCCAGGTTTCCAGCCATGCCCGTCACCGTCTGCATCGATCGTCTTCCATGAGGCAGGAATACCATTTTCGAATGATTCGGAAAGTGTTGTTGTTCCCGGATTCGGATTCGGATTCGGATTTGGGGTACCATTAGGTGCATCCCACTTAAGCGTTACTTTCTGGCCGACTGCACTACCGGTCAGGTTCTGTACAGGAGCAAATTCATTGGATCCTTCTACCGTAACGTCTTTACATACCTTCGGAGATACGCCGGCTGTGTACTTAACTTCCACGCAATACTCATGATTGCCTGCAGCTACACCGTCTTCTTCGAATGTCGTAGCCGTCAGACCTTCCTGGATCTTCGTGCCGTCACGATAGACTGTATAGGTATAGCTTGCAGGTGAATCGTCTTCGACTTCCATATCAGTTCCATCTCCCATTCCGGCGCGACGCATCGTGAAGGTGTACTTCTTGCCTGCTTCGAATGTGAAATCGTCATAACGTGCAGGCTGGTTGCCTCCATCTCCTGCGATCCACATCTTTCCGGATGCAGGTTCCGGGTTCGTAATGCAATAGTCGTAAACACCACCGGGGATTACAACTTCACCCTGTCCTGTAACGATAATATTCTGTGTAGTAACAACAGGATCGGCATTGGCCGGGATCAAATACTCGAAGTTCGCACTGTAAAGATTGGAAGAAGCTGTTCCGGTAAAGAGAGGACCGGTTGCCGGAATGACACTTCCGAATGTATTGTGATCGGCATCCAACAAGAACTGGTAACCCGTATTGTCTCCCCATACGTTGTCTGCTGCGAGCACAACCTTGGCTTCGTTGGCACGTACATCGTTTGCAGGTTCGATCGTAACGAAAAGACCGTCTCCGATCCGTTTTACTTCACGGGAAGCTTCTGCCTTCTTTGCGCTCGGGGCATCCCACTTGAGCGTTACTTTCTGACCCTGCGTTGTAGCAGTCAAGTTGGAAACAGGCTGGTAGGGGCTAGGCTCTCCTGCCTGAATTTGCTTGATCACAGGAAGATAATTAGAGCGAGTGATAACTACATCATAATTACCATTTTCCGTAATCTGCTTAGTCATATTCACAGTCGCAACACCGCTGGCATTAGCAACACCTGTTCCATACAAAACTCCATCTTTAGAAATAGCTACGTAAGAACCGGCAGAAGCCTGAATGCTATAAGAAGCCTGATTCTGAGGCAGAGAAGCAGGAAGCGTATAAGTATTGGTCTTAGGCATTGCACGATAAGGCATAACCGAACCATCGCCAAGGACATGATAAGCTTCCCAATAGTAATGAGCACCGATATGGGTAATATTGCCGATATTTCCAGCATGAGTAGCGGCAAGATTACCTGCCCACATAATAGAATTCACTGTGTTGTACGAATCTTCCAAGAATGTAGCATCATAAGAACCCATAGACGTACCTTCAAAAGTAGGCTGAACACCAAATACGGCATTAGCACCGACACTCCAATAGTAGTCCTCGCCCCAATAAGAATTCGGAGATGAACCGATATAGGCATAAGCACCTTTCTCCTTGACACGAGTCATTACCTCTCCAAAGCAAGGCTGTGGATAATCGAATTGAGCTGTAACACAGCAGTTCCCAATAGCTAAGAAGTATTTGTCCTTATTTGTGAGTGCTTTCACTTGAGTGGCGGTCAGCGACGGATCTGCCCATGATGTCTCAGATCCATGCGCTGTATAGTTGGCAAAGCCGACACCGGTATTCAAGTGACTATAGCAGCCTGTATAAGGAGCTTTAGGGTAACTGTACACATCTGTATAGCCATGATCTTGATTGTAGTAATACTGTACAGCATATTTGATGGTTTGCTGGCCTATCTTAGGATTCCAGTAGGAGTCAGCACCGGCAATCAAGAGGGCCTTTTCCAAATAGCTCTTATCCGGCATGGTAGCCTTTTCATACATCAATACCTTATCAATGATGTTCGTCAGTTCTTCTGGGGAAGAAGCAGACATACGGAAAGTATACATTTCAGGGAAATAGTCGCCATCGACTGCACTGTAATACAAGTCGGTAACTTTTTTTGTTTTCTTTCCTTTTTCTCCGCTAATAACGTCAGTGTCACCAACCAAAGCCAAGAAGACCGGAGCAGCACTAGCTGCCAATCCATCATTGTATTTCTTGTGAATAAATGCCTTGATAGAGGCGTTTGTCGTTCCTACTTCAGCTTCGTCTGTGTAATGCACATCCAGATAGAAGCCCTTTTGAGCCTTCCAAGTGAGCCAAGGCTTGAGAGCTTCTTTGAATTTTGCACCTGCAACAACAAGCATACGAACCGGCGTATTATACAAGTCGCCATGATCTGTATAAACATCTCTATTGAAGAGCTGTTTATAAGCTGTTTCGAAATAAGGGCTAAAAGAAGCATCATACAAACGTTGTGTAGCTACTTCATCAGCTCCTTGAAAGCTTACTTCAATTTCGATGTTGTTTCTAACCTTCAATTGGTTTGCAACCACATCATACTGAACAGGATTAATGGTAAGAGCTGCAATGCGAACACCACGCATTGTCCCCAACATTTCTACTTGGGTCAGTTCTTGTCCGACAAAACCTTTGCGTGCATAAGCAGCAGCATTGTAAACGAAGGGAACCTTTTCGGGATCATCACTCTTGCTCATAGAGGGTTGATGTGGCATGAGTTTTTCGGAACCGTATTGGTTCAGAGAGTAAACTTGCTCGGTAAAACTTTTCACGCGAACAACAGGTGTGGCTCCGACAGGCACAGCAATCAACTTCCTAACTGCTGGCACTTCGGGAGAACCAACCTCACCGGTCGGGAATGCACCCGGAATTGACACTGAGGCGAAAGTACCACCTTTGGTCTCCACCTTTGTCAGCTCGACTTCATTGAACGAAAAGCTTGCATCGAACTGCTTGAAGCTATTGTTCGTACATGTCGTTCGAGTAGTCGGAGCATCAAGCTTAATCTTGGCGCTTTGGGCGTAAAGACCAACTCCCAAAAGGGACGCCGCGATCAGCAATAATAATTTCCTCATACTTTAAAACAATTTATGGTCGTGATTCAGAGAACCACGGCCGGGTTAAAAAAACAAAAAAGATCCACAAATAAGATTCATTTCAAGAACAATCCAAGAAAAGAAAAGGAATTTAAAGGCAAAATGCTACCTTCTATTTCTATTGGTACTTTTCTCAAGGAGTTTTGTTGCGGCGCAATTTAGAGAAAAAATTCGATTTAAGAAGAGTATCGGATTATAAAGAACATGTTTTCAATATAAGCGACAAGGGATTAACCCTTATAAAAGGCTGTCAATTAGCCTTTTACTAAAATATTGACTATAATCTGAATGAGAAGATGAAAGAGGAAAAGGTTCATGCTCCACCTCATTAAAAGTCAGAGTCTTGTAAAAGTGTTGTCTAACAACACTTAAAGTTATTGTATTGCATGTATTTACAACCGAAAAGTAGAGCAGACCAAGGTTAAGTCAGTCCAGCATGAGGAAGAGAGCGGAGGGGAAAGGGGAAAAAAGATCCTTGACTAAGGAGTCGGGGGTGTGATGTGGAAGTAAAGAGTTCTCGGGCTGTACATTGTTCGAAAAGACAATATGCCCCTTACTGATATGATAGGTACCATTATGCTGAGAGAAAAGAGGGTCACTATATGCGAAAGAGTGAACTTCTGCAGGATGGTACTGAGCAAAGGCTTCGAGTATGGGTATCGGGCGTAGGATCCTGAGCATTCCGTATGGAGCACTTCCCGAATGTGCAAGAATAGAGGCATGGTCACAATCCAAAGATCGGAGCAGGTGATCGACAAGTATGAATGTTGCTTCGGCGTCCCCTACAAGCAGTTTGATATCAAGACTATTCTCTCTCGGAACAAAACAAGCCTGACTTACAGTCTTACCAGCACTGTCCTGCAACATGGCAACATTACCACCTGCCAAAGAAAAATCCTTCAAAGCCGTTTGCCACTGCCCGAGAGTATGCTGTACGGCCAAGCGAATATCCGTATGCTCCTCGGCTGAGAGAAAGCTGTAATCTCCCTGTCCGATCGTACAGGCATAGCCGCTGGGAAACTTTTGTGGGATAGAATTCGGTCTATATAGGAATTGTTTCCGACCAAAGGCCGGCGCATAGCCACCGCTGCGAGAGTAGAAATCGTACAGCCATGTTTCGGCAGGAATAAGGAAACTACAGATATCGCCACGGTCATACATGGCTGAAAGAGCTTCCGCCATCATCGTGCGCATAATGCCTTTGCCACGATGATCGGGGTGTGTGCATGCTCCGGAAATATAACCGGCTGAGAAAGAAGTGCCAAAAATTCGCAGTTGATAAGGAAGCATTTGCAGATGTGCTACAGCCTCTCCTGTCTCGCTATACTGTAGCAAGGTATAATCCTCACGGAAAACTTTGTGGAAATAAAGCTCAATGAAAGGCTCAGGGTCTTTGAAGCAGATGCGCCATAGCCGCACAGATGCTTCACGCTTGGATTCGGTCATGATCGCGTCGCAGTATGGCTGTTTGTTTGGGCAAAAGAATGGCAGGGCGATAAGATAGTTTGGCCTGGCGCAGTCCCGGCAGCCCTAAATCCTCCTCGCGATTGATGTAGCGGAATGTGTCCGGTATCGAACGGGCAAATTCTCTATTAATCATCGCAAACGCGCCTTCCACCATAGCATCGGCCTTTTCGATATGTACCCCAAAAGTGTCGGCATTGATAGGGGAGCCTAAACAGAAAGCCACTACCCGGCCACCGACTCGTAGTACTCCCCCCGAAAGCCCCAGCTCCTGACGATGCCGAAAAGCACGCTCTACCATCTCTACCTCCAGCTCTCTTCCGTCCTGATCACCTCGGCTATCCAGCCATAGATGAGCCAGCATCAAGCATTCTTCGGCATCGCTATCCTTAACAAGATCGTATGTATAGTCGGGGTAGAGAGAGAAAAATTTATTGATATGATTGCGCTTGGCCTGCAACTTTTTGCCTGACAAAGTCGCTAAACTTTCACGTTCGTATATATAGTCGCAATAGGCTTCATCCTCGATAAAGTAATACTCAGCCGAGCAATGTTCCTCTATACATCGGTGAATATCGGGAGTCACCCCCATAAATATCAAGGGATAATCTTCGTGCACTACTTCTGCTTTCAGTCGATGGGCAGCGGCCACTACTTGCTCAGGATCAGCTCCCACAGGAAAGAGATAGACCGGATGACTACGGCTTTTCGGTTTGAAACGGATGATCAGACAGTCCTCCACAATAGCCCAAGACGTGCCATAGACGAAACTCCAGCAATAGAGATTGGAAAAAGCCAGGTCGCAAATTCTTGCCACTGAAGAAAAGGTGATAGTTGTTATAGCTGATCTGTCAGCAGGTTCTACCGGTTTGAATTTAATATTCATTCGCATTGGTTTTGTCACCCCCTGTTCATATAGAAGGGAGACGTTAATTTATCGGTGAAACACCTTTAACACCGAAAAAGTTTCATCCTTTTCCCTATTTCAATTCGGCAAATGTGTCACCTGCGGAGAAATCTCCTGTCTCGAACCCTCGTTTGAACCAATACATCCTCTGAGAGGAAGTGCCATGTGCGAAAGCATCAGGTACCACATAGCCCTGCGATTGTTTCCGAACAGGAAGATGGGCTATACCACAGGGCAGATGGTGGTACTCCGTAGAGGATAACGGACTATCCCGTACAGCTCTTCGAGCTATGCTGTAGAGCTCGGCGAGGTACGCTCTACAGCGTAGCGAGCCGAGCCGTAGAGTTCCGCTCCGGGAGCCGTAGAGGTGGCCGAGCTGAGCCGTAGAGCTTGGCGCAGTGAGCCCTACAGCGTAGCTCGAAGAGCCGTAGAGCGCAGCTCGGTACGCTCTACGGCGTAGCCCGAGTCGCTGTAGGGCGTAGCTCGACCCCCTTCCGGAGTATATTCCGAAAGGCTATAAAACAATGCTTATTTGGTTGGAGTAAAAGAGTCGCCCGACTCCTTTTTATGGAAGCCGGGCGACCGATTAAAGCGATCGGTTGGTAGAGCATACCGATCGAAAATAATCATCTCGTTACTTTACAGCGAGTTTCTCTACGTAGGACTTGCCGTCAACGACAACCATGACTGCATAGTGGCCGCCCTGAGCCGTGTAAACAACCGTGTTGCGACCGGCTGCCAGACGACGACCGTTCATGTCGTAGATCATAGCTTCGCCTTGGCAAGTTACCGTGATCGTCTTTCCTACAACTGTCAGCGTGTAAGGCTTCTGAGCCGTTACGTCTGCCAACGAAGTGATATTCAACGTAGCAGTTTCGATAGCTGATTCTCCGTTCGGGTAAACAACCTTAACACCGTACGTGTAAAAACCGGTAGCCAAGTCCGGATCTCGGTAAGTAGTCTCCGTTACGCCTGATGCTATCTGTGTATTATTACGATAGATCGTATAGGTGTAAGACGGAGCGTTCCCTGAAGTGATTACAACATCATCAAGGTTGATCCAGAAGAAGTCCGTACAGCCGAAGTGACGGAAGGCAACATACTTAGTACCCGCAGGCAACTGTACCGTCTTTTGATACCAGGTGCCCTGAACACGAGTGCCACGAATGGCTTCAGGCGCCGTAACAACTGTCTTGGCCGTCAGCACTTCTTCCAACAAAGCGTTGGCGAAGTTGGAAGCGTCGTTACCCGTAGAAGATGCATACACGGCATAGTGCTCTGATGCATAATTGGCATCTTGTGCACATACCCAGAAAGTAAGCGTTCCTCCGCCAGGAAGAGAAAGCTCCGGTGTAACCAGATAGTTATCAGGGTTCTGAGGACCTTCAAAGTTGATATAAGAAGCCGAAGAGACACAGATCGCACTGTTGTGACCTGCAAAAGAGGAGCCTCCGGGAGGAGGGGTCGTCGTCCAATTGTTGCCGTCCCCGTCTGCATCGATCGTCTTCCATGAGGAAGGAATACCATTTTCGAAGTCTTCGTTCAGAACTTCCGCACGCTTAGATGCCGGTGCATTCCATTTAAGGATTGCATCCATGCTGTTAGGAGCTTGTTCTGCCGTCAGGTTCTGTACAGGATTGAACTGAGTCGGATTAATAGTTACGTTTACACACACCTTCGGAGATACGCCGGCTGTGTACTTCACTTCCACGCAATACTCATGATTGCCCGTAGCTACACCATCTTCTTCGAAGGTCGTTTCGGTCAGACCTTCCTTGATCTTCGTACCGTCACGATACACCGTGTAGGTATAATCGGTCGGGGTGGGGCTGCCACCCATGGTGAACTGAATATCATCCAAAAGAATGTAGTTCAAATCCGAGCAATTGTAGTGACGGAAAGCAACATACTTCGTGCCCGCAGGCAAATCTACCGTACGCTCGATCCATACACTTTGAGGTTTGGCGCCATCGGCTTCCGTGGAAAGACCGAATCTTGCTCCGCCCTTATTTATTCCGTTAGGCGTTTCTTCGAAAACAACCGTGAAGTCTCCGGCGTTCGTGCCCGTCTTGGAGATCATCACCGCATAGTGATCCCCGGGAAAACCGTCGTTGACTGCATAGTAGTACTTTACCTTAGTTGCGCCTGTAACATCCTTTGAGATGAGATAGTTATCAGGATTCAAAGCCATTCCATTCCATGAGAAAGAGGCTACTACGTTGGTGCCGCCATGAGCTGTCAGCCAGTCCAATTGTCCGGAAGACAGACAGAGCCAACCCTGACCATCGCCATCGGCATCGATAGTAGTCCATTCCGCCGGTGCCTCTCCATGAGTAGAAGACTCGAACGTTTCCGTGAAGTCTGCGCGCTTGCCGTTGGCCTTGATCTCAACTTCATCAAGGTTGATCCAGAAGAAGTCCGTACAGCCGAAGTGACGGAAGGCAACATACTTAGTACCCGCAGGCAACTGTACCGTCTTTTGATACCAGGTGCCCTGAACACGAGTGCCACGAATGGCTTCAGGTGCCGTAACAACTGTCTTGGCCGTCAGCACTTCTTCCAACAAAGCGTTGGCGAAGTTGGAAGCGTCGTTACCCGTAGAAGATGCATACACGGCATAGTGCTCTGATGCATAATTGGCATCTTGTGCACATACCCAGAAAGTAAGCGTTCCTCCGCCAGGAAGAGATAGCTCCGGTGTAACCAGATAGTTATCAGGGTTCTGAGGGCCTTCAAAGTTGATATAAGAAGCCGAAGAGACACAGATCGCACTGTTGTGACCTGCAAAAGAGGTGCCTCCGGGAGGAGGGGTCGTCGTCCAATTGTTGCCGTCACCGTCTGCATCGATCGTCTTCCATGAGGCAGGAATACCATTTTCGAATGATTCGGAAAGTGTTGTTGTTCCCGGATTCGGATTTGGATTTGGATTCGGGGTACCATTAGGTGCATCCCACTTAAGCGTTACTTTCTGGCCGACTGCACTACCGGTCAGGTTCTGTACAGGATTGAACTGCACAGGATCAACAGTTACGTTTACACACTCTTTCGGAGATACGCCGGCTGTGTACTTCACTTCCACGCAATACTCATGGTTGCCCGTAGCTACACCGTCTTCTTCGAAGGTCGTTTCGGTCAGACCTTCCTTGATCTTCGTACCGTCACGATACACCGTGTAGGTATAATCGGTCGGGGTGGGGCTGCCACCCATGGTGAACTGAATATCATCCAAAAGAATGTAGTTCAAATCCGAGCAATTGTAGTGACGGAAAGCAACATACTTAGTACCCGCAGGCAAATCTACCGTACGCTCGATCCATACACTTTGAGGTTTGGCGCCATCGGCTTCCGTGGAAAGACCGAATCTTGCTCCGCCCTTATTTATTCCGTTAGGCGTTTCTTCGAAAACAACCGTGAAGTCTCCGGCGTTCGTGCCCGTCTTGGAGATCATCACCGCATAGTGATCCCCGGGAAAACCGTCGTTGACTGCATAGTAGTACTTTACCTTAGTTGCGCCTGTAACATCCTTTGAGATGAGATAGTTATCAGGATTCAAAGCCATTCCATTCCATGAGAAAGAGGCTACTACGTTGGTGCCGCCATGAGCTGTCAGCCAGCCCAATTGTCCGGAAGACAGACAGAGCCAACCCTGACCATCGCCATCGGCATCGATAGTAGTCCATTCCGCCGGTGCCTCTCCATGAGTAGAAGACTCGAACGTTTCCGTGAAGTCTGCGCGCTTGCCGTTGGCCTTGATCTCAACATCATCAAGGTTGATCCAGAAGAAGTCCGTACAGCCGAAGTGACGGAAAGCAACATACTTAGTACCCGCAGGCAACTGTACCGTCTTTTGATACCAGGTGCCCTGAACACGAGTGCCACGAATGGCTTCAGGTGCCGTAACAACTGTCTTGGCCGTCAGCACTTCTTCCAACAAAGCGTTGGCGAAGTTGGAAGCGTCGTTACCCGTAGAAGATGCATACACGGCATAGTGCTCTGATGCATAATTGGCATCTTGTGCACATACCCAGAAAGTAAGCGTTCCTCCGCCAGGAAGAGATAGCTCCGGTGTAACCAGATAGTTATCAGGGTTCTGAGGGCCTTCAAAGTTGATATAAGAAGCCGAAGAGACACAGATCGCACTGTTGTGACCTGCAAAAGAGGTGCCTCCGGGAGGAGGGGTCGTCGTCCAATTGTTGCCGTCACCGTCTGCATCGATCGTCTTCCATGAGGCAGGAATACCATTTTCGAATGATTCGGAAAGTGTTGTTGTTCCCGGATTCGGATTTGGATTTGGATTCGGGGTACCATTAGGTGCATCCCACTTAAGCGTTACTTTCTGGCCGACTGCACTACCGGTCAGGTTCTGTACAGGATTGAACTGCACAGGATCAACAGTTACGTTTACACACTCTTTCGGAGATACGCCGGCTGTGTACTTCACTTCCACGCAATACTCATGGTTGCCCGTAGCTACACCGTCTTCTTCGAAGGTCGTTTCGGTCAGACCTTCCTTGATCTTCGTACCGTCACGATACACCGTGTAGGTATAATCGGTCGGGGTGGGGCTGCCACCCATGGTGAACTGAATATCATCCAAAAGAATGTAGTTCAAATCCGAGCAATTGTAGTGACGGAAAGCAACATACTTAGTACCCGCAGGCAAATCTACCGTACGCTCGATCCATACACTTTGAGGTTTGGCGCCATCGGCTTCCGTGGAAAGACCGAATCTTGCTCCGCCCTTATTTATTCCGTTAGGCGTTTCTTCGAAAACAACCGTGAAGTCTCCGGCGTTCGTGCCCGTCTTGGAGATCATCACCGCATAGTGATCCCCGGGAAAACCGTCGTTGACTGCATAGTAGTACTTTACCTTAGTTGCGCCTGTAACATCCTTTGAGATGAGATAGTTATCAGGATTCAAAGCCATTCCATTCCATGAGAAAGAGGCTACTACGTTGGTGCCGCCATGAGCTGTCAGCCAGCCCAATTGTCCGGAAGACAGACAGAGCCAACCCTGACCATCGCCATCGGCATCGATAGTAGTCCATTCCGCCGGTGCCTCTCCATGAGTAGAAGACTCGAACGTTTCCGTGAAGTCTGCGCGCTTGCCGTTGGCCTTGATCTCAACATCATCAAGGTTGATCCAGAAGAAGTCCGTACAGCCGAAGTGACGGAAAGCAACATACTTAGTACCCGCAGGCAACTGTACCGTCTTTTGATACCAGGTGCCCTGAACACGAGTGCCACGAATGGCTTCAGGTGCCGTAACAACTGTCTTGGCCGTCAGCACTTCTTCCAACAAAGCGTTGGCGAAGTTGGAAGCGTCGTTACCCGTAGAAGATGCATACACGGCATAGTGCTCTGATGCATAATTGGCATCTTGTGCACATACCCAGAAAGTAAGCGTTCCTCCGTTAGGAAGAGATAGCTCCGGTGTAACCAGATAGTTATCAGGGTTCTGAGGGCCTTCAAAGTTGATATAAGAAGCCGAAGAGGCACAGATCGCACTGTTGTGACCTGCAAAAGAGGTGCCTCCGGGAGGAGGGGTCGTCGTCCAATTGTTGCCGTCACCGTCTGCATCGATCGTCTTCCATGAGGCAGGAATACCATTTTCGAATGATTCGGAAAGTGTTGTTGTTCCCGGATTCGGATTTGGATTTGGATTCGGGGTACCATTAGGTGCATCCCACTTAAGCGTTACTTTCTGGCCGACTGCACTACCGGTCAGGTTCTGTACAGGATTGAACTGCACAGGATCAACAGTTACGTTTACACACTCTTTCGGAGATACGCCGGCTGTGTACTTCACTTCCACGCAATACTCATGGTTGCCCGTAGCTACACCGTCTTCTTCGAAGGTCGTTTCGGTCAGACCTTCCTTGATCTTCGTACCGTCACGATACACCGTGTAGGTATAATCGGTCGGGGTGGGGCTGCCACCCATGGTGAACTGAATATCATCCAAAAGAATGTAGTTCAAATCCGAGCAATTGTAGTGACGGAAAGCAACATACTTAGTACCCGCAGGCAAATCTACCGTACGCTCGATCCATACACTTTGAGGTTTGGCGCCATCGGCTTCCGTGGAAAGACCGAATCTTGCTCCGCCCTTATTTATTCCGTTAGGCGTTTCTTCGAAAACAACCGTGAAGTCTCCGGCGTTCGTGCCCGTCTTGGAGATCATCACCGCATAGTGATCCCCGGGAAAACCGTCGTTGACTGCATAGTAGTACTTTACCTTAGTTGCGCCTGTAACATCCTTTGAGATGAGATAGTTATCAGGATTCAAAGCCATTCCATTCCATGAGAAAGAGGCTACTACGTTGGTGCCGCCATGAGCTGTCAGCCAGCCCAATTGTCCGGAAGACAGACAGAGCCAACCCTGACCATCGCCATCGGCATCGATAGTAGTCCATTCCGCCGGTGCCTCTCCATGAGTAGAAGACTCGAACGTTTCCGTGAAGTCTGCGCGCTTGCCGTTGGCCTTGATCTCAACATCATCAAGGTTAATCCAGAAGAAGTCCGTACAGCCGAAGTGACGGAAAGCAACATACTTAGTACCCGCAGGCAACTGTACCGTCTTTTGATACCAGGTGCCCTGAACACGAGTGCCACGAATGGCTTCAGGTGCCGTAACAACTGTCTTGGCCGTCAGCACTTCTTCCAACAAAGCGTTGGCGAAGTTGGAAGCGTCGTTACCCGTAGAAGATGCGTACACGGCATAGTGCTCTGATGCATAATTGGCATCTTGTGCACATACCCAGAAAGTAAGCGTTCCTCCGTTAGGAAGAGATAGCTCCGGTGTAACCAGATAGTTATCAGGGTTCTGAGGACCTTCAAAGTTGATATAAGAAGCCGAAGAGGCACAGATTGCACTGTTGTGACCTGCAAAAGAGGTGCCTCCGGGAGGAGGGGTCGTCGTCCAATTGTTGCCGTCACCGTCTGCATCGATCGTCTTCCATGAGGCAGGAATACCATTTTCGAATGATTCGGAAAGTGTTGTTGTTCCGGGATTCGGATTCGGGGTACCATTAGGTGCATCCCACTTAAGCGTTACTTTCTGACCTACTGCACTACCGGTCAGGTTCTGTACAGGAGCAAATTCGTTGGATCCTTCTACCGTAACGTCTTTACATACCTTCGGAGATACGCCGGCTGTGTACTTAACTTCAACACAGTAGTTATACTGGCCGGGAGCTACATTTTCCTGATTGAATGTCGTTGCCGCGAGATTCTGGGCAATAACAACATTGTCACGATATACCGTGTACGTGTAGTCGTTGGAAGAACCTTCACCAGAAACAGCCACATCATCAAGATAAAGACGGAATATACCTGTAGAGTTGAAATGACGGAATGCCAAGTACACCTGTTGTCCGGCATAGGCAGAGAGATCGATGGTTCTTTCCTGATAAGGTGCAGGAAGCTTTACTCCTTCACTCTTCACCAAGTTCATCGGAGCAGGTTTGTCGGATCCGAGGGTTTCTTCCAGTAGCTTTATCGTAAAGTTTGCAGCCTCGTTTCCGGTTGTGGACAAGAACACTCCATAATGCTCATTAGTCCAAGGCACTTGAGATGAAACCCAATAAGAAAGTTTACCATTCTCAGGAACCGTAACCTTTGGAGTTACCAAATAGTTGTCAGGACTCAAATCAATTTTTGCACCACCGCTAGCAGTCCATGATTTGCTAAACATAGCACCGTCACCTGTATGAGTAGCAGTGTTGTAAACGTTTATTGTAGATAGCCAATTGTGACCATCACCATCAGCATCGATCATTGTCCAGCCGTTAGGAAGCGTTTGCGTATCGAAGCTTTCGTTCAACACATAAGTCCGTTTGTCGGATGCGGGGGCTTGCCAAGTGAGGGTCACTGTCTGCCCAGATACAGACCATTGGAGATTCTGTACGGGAGCGAATTCATTGCCACCTTCTCCGGTCACTACAACGGACGCAGCATCGCCGGGGCCTTGTCGTTGGACAGTGAAATGATAAGTCTTACCGGCCTCTACCACATAATCGTTACCTTTGGAGACACCCTCTCCTACTATATATATTATGCCAGGATTGGGGTTAATGATTACATAGTCATAAGTGCCGGCAGGAATATCGGCTGATGCTGTTCCATCAAGCACGAAATTCGTGGGAGAAAAAGATGCATCGGCATTGACCGGAACTTTATACTCGAAAGGATCGTAAAGACCGGCCGGGATCGTTCCGTTGGCAAACCAAAAAGATTCTTCGGGAATGGATGCGCCGTACTGATTGTGATCTGCATCCCAAAGCATTTGATAGCCTGTGCCGTCTTCCCATACATCGTGAGCCTCCAAGATAATTCGTGCCATACCGGCAGGAATCGGATCTCGGAGATCCTTAACCTTGGATGTTCGAATACCTTTCTGCACCGCTTGGTGCGTCACAGAAGGAGCAGTCTTCGGCCCTCCCTGTGCGGCAGCCGTCTGTCCCCAACACAATAGGGATAATAGGACGGCGAGCGAAAATAAAGAATTCAATTTTCTCATACCTTTTGAAAGTATTAAAGATTAATGTTTCGCAAGATAGTGCTCTACCACTATCGCCCGAAAGATATGTTTTTAATCTTAATCCGCCAAACTTTTTTCGCAAAAAGATACAAACAGCTATTTTCTTCTTTAGGAATTGGCCGAAAAACCCACTCGCCACTGAGGCAAAGTTATATGCCAACTCTTTGAGTATTTTATATTTTTTATTGAGTCCAAAGAGAATCGAATCGATTGTATGATGGAAAGGCCGAAAAGCTTACATCGAACTCACGTTATATCCATGACCTAAAGAGGCCTCGATCTTGACAAGGCCGTTGCGATATATCCTGAATCTCTCGCATTCTCTGCCGAAGAGCCGGATATCGGTAGATAACAGGTATCCTAAGATCGAGAGAGGGGACTGCTTTCCGACTTGAAAAAGAAAGCAAAGAGGATGGCAATGACCAATGCATAAGCTGCGAAAATATACCATACCGTGCTCCAAGCCGTATGACCGGCATCCGTAAAGCGATCTACCACCCAACCGCTGGCAAATCCGCCGATGATAGCTCCGATACCATTGGTCATTATCATAAAAAGGCCTTGAGCAGCTGCCCGAATCGATGGTGTAGTCTCTCGATCGACAAACATGGAACCGCTGATATTGAAGAAATCGAAGGCCATACCATATACGATCATCGACAGAACGAGGAAAATGAAGCCGCTACCCGGATTGCCAAGACCAAAGAAAGCAAAACGCAACACCCAAGCCAACATACTCATAAGCATCACCCGTTTGATCCCGAAACGCCCCATGAAAAACGGAATGGTCAAAATGAAAAGAGTCTCGGAAATCTGCGACAAAGAAAGCAACACATTGGGGTGCTGCACGGCAAAGCTCTCGCTATAAGCATCCGCAAAATGAGACAAAAACGGATTGCCGAATGTATTGGTGACCTGAAGGGCTGCTCCCAATAGCATGGCAAAGAGGAAGAAGATAGCCATACGACGTTGGCGGAAAAGGACAAAAGCATCCAGCCCCAAGACGGCAAGCACCCCCTTCTTCTTGTTTTCTTTTGCCGGAGGGCAGTGAGGCAAGGTAAAAGCATACAATCCCAATGCAAGGGAAGCCACCGCACTGACATAGAATTGCATACTGCTCATTACCCATCCGCATATATCGACGGTCCACATGGCCAAAATGAAGCCGACAGTACCCCATACGCGTATAGGAGGAAATTCGCGCACTATATCCATACCGGCTTTCTCCATAGCAGTATAGGCTATCGTATTGGTGAGAGCGAGGGTAGGCATATAGCTCATGCAGAGCAGGAGCATAACGGGATAAAAAACGGAGTAACTACTCAGCGTGGAAGCATAAACCAGCAATATGGCTCCGATCAGATGGCACGCCCCCAAGAGCTTTTGTGCTGCCACGTACTTGTCCGCCAGAATACCCAGCAAACCCGGCATGAAAAGAGAGGCAATGCCCATCGTACCGTATATGGCACCTATTTCCAAACCGGAATAATGCAGTACGCTCGCCATATATCCACCAAGGGAAATCAGCCAAGCTCCCCAAATGAAAAACTGCAGGAAGTTCATCAGGGTCAGACGATATTTCAATTGCTTCATCATGAGTGTGTGATTGTAGTTATTCCGGAAGACTGAAAAGAAAAAGCCCTTCGACGGCACCGAATCCCGAATCGAAAGGCTTATCCCCAATTATTGTAGCATGTATCAGTTGTCGGTATAAGTCATACTGTAAACGCCGATACGCGCCGTCTTATTTTTTTTCCCGAGCTGTAGTTTGACGCCGGACGGGAACATGAAATTATTCAGCTGAGAGGTGTACAGCGAATTGGAAGCTCCCGCAACCTGACGCTTCACAGGCAGCAGTACGAGAACAAGGTCCTTGGTGATATAAGGCTTGCCCTCGGGAGTCTTCTCCGTATTGTTCTTGATATGCTCCATCAGCAGGCGACTGATATTGCTAAACCGATACTCCCGTTTCTTAATGTTGTATATGGTCGATAGGAATGCCGTGCGAGGCTGCATCAGCTCGGTCTGTTCTTGCTCGAAGAAGTTTCTCACCGAATCCTGCGGCAAGAGCAACAAGTAGGAGGGCGGACTCAGCATCAAGCCCTCAGATGGCTTCGAAGCGCTGATATTGAACTGTGCTTCACCGATTTGCCAAGCCAAAGAGGAAGACAGATTGCTCGTGAAAGCATCCGTAAACTGCTCTTTGCTGATTGTCAGTTGCGTCATCACCCCTGCCGGACTCTTCACACAAGAGAGAGAGTCATTCTCCTGCAACAGGTGGGATATTTGGGAGTTCTTGATATGATTGACCTGATAGGATTCGCTCGTATTTACGAATGTCTCTGAAGCCGTTGCGGTAGAATCGGCCGCAACCTTGTAGCTATAGAAGATGGCCATCTGCGTATTGTACACGCTGAGCACAACTCCCGTACCCGTCGTCGTAGTCACATACAGACCGCCCAACACATTATTATAGAAGCTCTCCTGCGTATCGAAAACACTTGGGTTGTTTACCGAGAGATCGTATATCTTTTGGCCGATCTCATTGGGCAAGGGTATTCTTACGCGGTGGAATGCCGAGTCGTTGCCAGCCTTGAATGTTTGCGAGGCTATGATCTGCGTTTCGTCCAGCAGGGAGGCCAATTCCTGTGTGGAGTAGTATGAGGGAGGAATGGCTTTGTTGATTTTATAGATCGAAACCTTCATGATAGACGTGGAGTCCCCCGCCCAACTGTCATAGTTGATACTGAGCTTCACGGAGTCGATCTTCCCATCTTTGGGCGGATACTTGAATTTGAAATTCCTCGGACTCTTGAACTGCATGATGTAGTCAGCCTTCAAGTCGCCATATTCGGGATCCGTCAGATCTCCCAGCAGGGTATAGTTCGTTCGGTTATAAATATCGCCCATCGGTATCGTCTTGACAGAAAATTCGAGCGTATCCACTCTGGCCGAAACCGGATCCGAAGGAGGCTGGATAGAACCTCCGATCGGAGACAGATCATCATCGCAGGCTACCGTGAGGAGAGCCATTAACGAAAAAACAAGAAGAAGGTATCTCTTCATAATAATGGTGAATCGTTGGGTTTGCGTGGAAAGGCAGATAATTAACGCTAATCGCTGCCTGCATATTGTTTTTTACGGCGCGGTCAGGCAGAATGAGACAAATCAGTTGGCCGTCAAAAGAGCGGTATAGAAGTTATCGAAAGCTTCTTCATAGTCCTCTTTCCCTTGGTATGGGAGGAAAGCCTTCCCCTCCAAAGAGGATATATAGTCGGTCAGCTCCGGTGCTATGGTCTCCGATCCCTGAATGACACCGTCGGCATATCGGATGGCCAGACGGTTCAGGGCCAAATAGTCGGACGACTGCTCCATTACGGACAGGTCATCGGGCGTGATCTTGTCGAATCCGAGCTTACCGAAGAGGGTCTCCGGGATCACTCCCTGTCCGGCATCATCGTAGACGGAGTAGACCACTTTTGCTTTTTGCAGGCAAGGATCATCCGCATACATCTTCTTCAGATACAAGGCAGCCAACGCCGTGAACCAGCCATGACAATGGATGACATCGGGAATCCAACGCAGTTTCTTGATCGCTTCAAGTGCTCCGCGCACAAAAAAGATGGCTCGCTCATCGTTGTCATTCTCCTGCTTGGGCTTGATGTCGTACATCGTCTTGCGCTTGAAGAAATCATCATTGTCGATGAAATAAACCTGCATGCGGGCCGACTGGATGGAAGCCACTTTGATGATCAACGGATGGTCGTTGTCGTTAATGATCATATTGATGCCGGAAAGGCGTATCACCTCGTGCAACTGATTGCGACGCTCATTGATGATACCATAGCGGGGCATAAAAATGCGCACCTCATTGCCTCGCTCCTGAATGGTCTGAGGCAATTTGCGCGAAACGACCGATATGTCCGTTTCCGGCAAGTAGGGGAAAATTTCTTGGGATATGTAAAGAATTTTTTTGGAATCCATTCTTTTACCGTCATCTACGTTTCTTGCAAAGGTACAAAAAAAACTCATCGGCAAGATAAGGAAGAAGTACGTAAAGCCCTCTTAGATAAGTATAAAAAGACCAAATACCTCAAGAATCGCACTGCAAAGGCTACCATAAACAAGCCCCCAAAACCAGACCTAAACGGAGGAGACCAAAGTGCGAATCGAGAGACAAACCACTCAAGGATGAGCACCTGATTATGAGAGGATTAAGCCAAAAGATCCGACAAGATGGGAAAAGAAATAGCCGAAGAAGAACCGGCTGAGGATCGCTACCTTTTCACGAGCCAAAAAACGGCGACTCGCCGGCCCTAAAAATGCGGCGCGTAAAAGTTTTCCTTTTGGTGCGAGAAAAGAAAAATTTACGCGCCACAACGAAAAAAATCTCGCGTCACTTTTCCCAAAAAAACGAACCGCAATCGCAGCTTTTGTGGTTCCGGAATTGTCGGAGATCGGCTGAGGTTCGAGACAGACGGTTGGGCGTATTATTCGTACTTTCGTGTATGATTTTCACACGCTGCACCGGATTATTATCCGGGGTTAGTCCACAGGCTGTCTGAATTTGGAATGCAGAGAATCATATAGAATACAGAACGAGAACAAAGATGAGCGAAGAGCTGCAACACTTGCCACCGGGTGAACGTCTCTATCCCCTCTCCACCGATATGAAAGAGCTTCCCGATCGTTATTTGCACGGGGAAGTGTACGACCATGAGCAGAGTGATGAGATCGGAGGAGAGGAAGAAGACTTTCTTCCTCCTATGCCGGAGGTGTTTTCCAATGAGATCGAAGCTCCGTCTCTGCATACGCCGGAGGAGGTTTTGCTACACTATTGGGGCTACCCTTCGTTCAGGCCTGTGCAGCTCCCGATCATCGAATCCGTTTTGGCAGGGAAGGACACATTGGGACTACTGCCCACGGGTGGAGGCAAGAGTATCACGTTCCAAGTACCCGGGCTGCTACTGCCGGGTTTGACTCTCGTGGTAACGCCACTGATTGCTCTGATGCGGGACCAGGTCATGGGATTGCGCCAAAAGGGGATCAAGGCGACAGCCGTTCATGCCGGAATGACGCGCGAGCAGATTATCACCACGCTGGACAACTGTATTTACGGCCGCTACAAATTTCTATACGTTTCGCCCGAACGTCTGGGCTCGGAACTTTTCCTCAGCCGTCTGCATGCTCTCAGGGTAAGTCTGCTGGTCGTAGACGAATGTCACTGTATATCCCAGTGGGGCTATGACTTCCGGCCGGCATACCTCTCGATCGCAGACATCAGGGAGGCCCTGCCGGATGTTCCCGTATTGGCATTGACAGCTACGGCTACACGGCCGGTGATCGACGACATACAACGCATCCTCCGATTTCCGGAGCCGAACGTGCTGAGAAAAAGCTTTTTCCGCCCCAATCTGTCGTATTCCATCCGCCGGACGGCAGACAAAGAGACGATGGTGCTGCATATCCTCAGTCGCGTGGACGGTTCGGCCGTCGTATACTGTCGCAACCGAGATAAGGCGCGCGATCTGGCACGCTTCCTCGGCGAAAACGGTTTCTCGGCCGATTTCTATCACGCCGGTCTCAACCATGTGACACGGGAAATACGGCAAAAAAGCTGGATGGAAGGGGAAACGCGGATCATCGTCTGCACCAATGCTTTCGGGATGGGGATCGACAAGCCCGATGTCAGATTGGTACTTCACATGGAAATGCCTTCTTCGCCGGAGGAGTATTTCCAAGAGGCCGGTCGCGCCGGTCGGGACGGAGAGAGGGCCTATGCCGTCTTACTGGCAGGGGAGGACGACATATTCAACCTGAAAAGGCGAGTGAGCAATGAGTTTCCTCCACGTGAATACATCGCCACGGTGTACAATCGGATTTGCAACTACCTGCAGATAGGAGAAGGAGAGGGATTCGAGCGATCTTTCGACTTCGACATCGATGCTTTTTGCCGGAATTTCAGGATGTTCCCAACACAAGTATTGGCTGCGATTCGCATCCTCGATGTAGCCGGGATTTGGGAGTATCGGGAGGAAAAGACGCGCTCGCGCCTGACAATACAGGTGCAGCGCGACGAGCTATACCGCATGAGAAGCGAACAGGCTTCCGACAGCGTGCTGACTGCCCTGATGAGGACATACGACGGGTTGTTTGCAGATTATGTTTCCATAGTGGAAAGCGAATTGGCCGAAAAGACAGGGCTTAGCGTCGATCAGGTCTATCAGCAACTCCTGCTTCTGAACAAAGCCGGCATAGTGAACTATATTCCACAAAAGAATCTGCCACGAATTTATTTTCTCACAAGACGTGAGGATGCAGAATTGCTCCAGATACCTCGTGCGGCTTACGAGGACCGTCGCGATCGGCTTAAAGCACGAATCGATCAGTCGCTCCGCTACATAGAGGAAGAAAACACCTGTCGCAGCCGCATGCTTCTGGCCTACTTCGGCGAGGAGCAGTCCCACAACTGCAAGCTATGCGACGTATGTCTAAGGAGAAAAGACGGAGAACTGCACCATCATGAAGTGGACGACTTGCTACATTTCCTCGAGCAACGTTTGACCGAAGAAACACCCTACGTACTGATTGCGGATATCTGCCGAGAAGTGCATCACCATCCCGACGTCGTGCTCAAAGCAATACGCTTCGTCATGAAAGAATCCTGGCAGTACTCCACTGATGGCGATACCGTCTTCCTGACGCACAAACTTCCCGGAGGACTGAACCTTTAGCCCCCGCCTCGCTCTCCCTGCTCTACAGATTGCACCTTCTCCATTAGAATTATAGAAACCTTTGCAAAAAGAGAAGATTATCAAGAAGTATCTTTTTTGTTCACCTATAGAGTGTGTCGTACGGGTCATGGAGAAGCTTTAGAAGCATTCGGGTCTTTCATTTCCGATAATTCCGAATCCGAACTCCAGGTTCTTTACGGTTTGCGAAGCTTACCCCGCTGCCTCCACCCCGAGGTTAATGGGTCGAAGAAATGAGGGCTTCATACGCTTGAAGCGTTCTTCCGCATAAACCCGGATTGTCGATAGGTCTTACTTTTCTAAATGACAAATCCGGGATAAAGCCGTTTTCTGACAAAACCACTTGAAGATGCTGCTCGCCTTTTGATTCGGTCGTCTCACTATCGTCAGGGTGTCGTTTGCTCGTTTTATGGCTTTTTGTGTATTTTTGCGCAAAAGATATGTTTTTGTGCATATATGATCGAACAGAATTTCATCCGACTTTATCAAGATAGCTTTCGAGAGCATTGGGCACTCCCGGCACTCACTAACTACGATACGAAAGAGAGCTACACCTACGGAGAGATGGCTGCCGATATTGCTCGCCGACATTTGCTCTTCGAGCGCATCGGACTCAAGCCGGGAGACAAGGTGGCACTGCTCGGCAAAGACTCTGCCGAATGGTGTATGGCTTTCATGTCCGTCATCACGTATGGAGCTATCATCGTTCCTGTCTTACCCGATTTCAATGCAGCCGATGCAGCAAGTATAGTGACGCATTCCGATGCCAAGTATCTCTTCGTATCGGACAAAATATGGGAGACGATGGATCCGTCTCAGCTCCTTCTCCTGTGCGGAGCCGTCTCTATCCGTGATTATACGGTCTTCCTGGATCGTACGGAGGGTGGCTTGCTCAGTCGGGAAGTAAAAGGATTGAGTCGCTCTTTCTCCGAACGCTACCCTTCCGGCTTCACGGCAGAGGATATTCGCTATGCCGAGGTGTCGAACGACGATCTCATCCTGCTGAACTATACCTCCGGTACGACCGGATTCAGTAAGGGGGTTATGCTTCGTGCCAACAATCTGGCCGGCAATGTAACCTACGTTAAGGATAGAGACATTATGTTCCGAGGCGAGACGATCCTTTGCTTCCTTCCATTGGCCCATACTTATAGCTGTGCGTTCAACTTTCTTACGCCATTGACTATAGGTGTGCATGTGTATATCTTGGGCAAAATCCCCTCTCCTCTCACTCTGATCAAAGCCTTTGCAGATGTACACCCCTCATTTGTCATCATGGTGCCTCTCATCATAGAGAAATTGTATCACAAGGCAATAGCTCCGAAAATCAAGACACCGTTAATCAAATTCCTGCTAAGACTTCCTGTGCTGAGAAAGGTGATCCACAAATCGATCCGGAGCAAGCTGATCGAATCCTTCGGAGGTAATTTCCGACAAATCATCATCGGAGGAGCTGCTCTCAACGATGAAGTAGCTCATTTCCTCTATCGGATAGGATTTCCGCTGACCGTCGGTTACGGCATGACGGAGTGCGGCCCCCTCATTAGCTATGAGGATCACAGCCTGTGGCTGCCCGGCAGCTGTGGCAAATCGCTCTCTATTATGGAGGCACGAATCGATCATTCGGGACAGGAAAGGCATAGCGACAGCGGCGATGTGGGAGAGATTCAGGTTCGTGGGGAGAACGTCTGTCTCGGCTATTATAAGAATGCCGAACTGACAGCCGAGCTTTTTACTCCCGATGGGTGGATGCGTACAGGTGATCTTGGCACCATAGATAGCTTGGGAAATATCTTTATCAAAGGGCGATCCAAGACCATGCTCCTCGGATCAAACGGACAGAATATCTATCCCGAAGAAATAGAATCGAAGATCAACAATCTATCCTACGTCCTCGAAAGTATCGTCACAGAGCGAGACGGACGCTTGATCGCACTAATCGTGCCGGACAGACAGGCGATAGAGCATAAAGGGATCTCTCCGGATCAGGCATGGGCTTATATCGAAAGGAGCCGAGCCGAACTGAACGGGCAAGTGGGTGCATACGAGAAAATAACGGCCTTTGTCCGCCATGACGAAGAGTTCGAGAAGACACCCAAACGCAGCATCAAACGTTTCCTCTATACTTGATTGCACAAGATCGGGTGCCCCCCGTCTGTAAAAGGAATAGCCATGCGTAAGGCTTCCGGATAAAAGGGCTCAATGCAAACAGCATTTGGTCGTTTTTTTTGGTGGTACCAAAAGAAACTGTATATTTGCGCCGTTATAGAACATTAATTACACTTTTAACCCCAAAAGGAAATGAAGAAATTTGTTGCTTTTGCAGCTGTAATCGCAGCTGTATCATTCGCTTCTTGCAACTCTCAGGCTAAGACTGAAGAAGCTGCTGACTCTACGGCTATGGATTCTGCCACTTTGGTAGAAGACGCAGCTCCTGTAGTTGATACGGCTGCTATGCAGATCGATTCTGCTGCAATGAAGGCTGAAGAAGCTACTGAACAAGCCGCTCAATAATCCAACGGCTATTTAGCATCCCCCGAATCATTTGTGGGGTAAGATATAAGTCTGACTTCAAGAGAGTCGGACTTATGTCTCTTTTTCAGTTATGAACTTCTCGCCTTAGCGAGCTGTTGCAACAAAAAAGGGTATTCGTTATCGGCCTTTCAAAGGCTTTAACGAATACCCTTTTTTGATACTGTTGTCGATGGAGGCTGTGTGTGCTGAGCAGGCTGTTATCTCATGTCCTTGAGTTGCTGCTGCAGTTCCTGTCTGGCAAGAAATATACGGCTCTTCACCGTGCCGAGAGGGATTCCAAGAGTCTCGGATATTTCATTGTATTTATATCCGCTCACGTACATGGAGAATGGCTGCTTGAGAGTCTCATTCAGCGATGCAATGGCCGCCGTTATCTCTTTGATGGTCATAGTGCCATCGGGCGTATCCTCTCCTCCCTCATTCAGGAGAGGTACATTGTACGGATCGCTGTTGGGATCGATAACCGTTTGTGAGCGAACCAACTTATGATAGTTGTTGATGAAGATATTTCGCATGACAGTGAGCACCCAGCCTTTGAAGTTGACATTATCAACGAACTTGTCCTCGTTATGAAGCACACGGAGAGTTGTATCTTGGAGCAAATCCTCTGCATCATCCCGATTGGCAGTCAGAGTCAGGGCAAAATTGCGCATATTGTCTTGCAGACTCAGAAGTTTTTCGCGAAATTGCACACTATTCATAATAAGCTGTTTCTTTGTTGTTGTTGAAGCCAATGGTTGGAAGATTCATTCCCTCCTGCCACAGATACAAAGATAATCGAATAGGTGAGAAACCCTAATAAACAGCGTATTAAGCATAATAGACAGCATCAATGACATGAAAAGAAACCATCTTCAGAAAAGGCGGCAACCTGCTCGCAAAGGGTTTGTGGATAAGCTCCCGACCACCCTGGCGGACATATCGTACTATGCTTCCTACTATCAAGAAAATGCTCTGGTGAACAAGGTGCTGAAATACTGCAGGCTAATCGGCCGCTTCGGTACCGGACAAGTGCTGACTCTGTATTATATGCTACAGGCGGGGGAGATAACAATGAAAGAAAAACTGCTCCTTGCCGGAGCACTTGGCTACTTCCTCCTTCCCTTCGACCTGATTCCCGATATCGCACTGCCCCTGATAGGATTTACAGACGATTTGGCTGTTACTTCCATCGTATTGAGGATCTTACATCGACGCATCACTCCGGCCATTCGAGAGAAAGCTCGTTTGCGTGCTGCCACCATCTTTGAAGATTGAGGCAGATAAGCGACTCATTGGTGGCAAGAATACTCATGCTTATCAGCGGGTTCTTCGTCTTTCATCTTTGATCTTGTTATATCAGGCCTCTGTGTATCCTCTCTTTGCGTACCTCTGCCAACAAAAAGACTATTAGCCTTTTAGTAGGAAAAGGTGTATTTTTGTGCGGCTTAATGAAAAGAAGTTTAATCAATCCTTAGTAATAACAAGAAGAAATGGAAATTGTAAAGATTATTGGCAGGGAGATCCTCGATTCCAGAGGCAATCCGACGGTCGAGGTAGATGTACACCTGGCCTGTGGCATAATAGGACGCGCGGCTGTACCCAGCGGAGCTTCCACCGGTGAGAATGAGGCTATCGAGCTTCGCGATCAGGATAAGGCTCGCTACTGTGGCAAAGGTGTCCTCAAGGCTGTGAAGAACGTAAATGAAGTGATAGATCCCGCACTCTGCGGAATGTCTGTATTGGAACAAACAGCTATTGACCGCAAGCTCATCGAATTGGATGGCACCAAAACGAAAAGCAACCTCGGAGCAAATGCCATGCTGGGCGTATCACTGGCCGTAGCCAAAGCAGCTGCAGCTTATTTGGATATTCCTCTCTACCGATATATCGGCGGTTCGAACACCTATGTTCTGCCCGTTCCTATGATGAATATCATCAACGGCGGTTCTCACTCGGACGCTCCTATCGCATTCCAGGAGTTCATGATCCGTCCTGTAGGAGCATGCTGCTTCCGTGAGGGCTTGCGCATGGGTGCCGAAGTTTTCCATGCACTCAAAAAGGTGCTTCACGATCGTGGTCTGAGTACTGCAGTCGGAGATGAAGGAGGTTTTGCTCCTGCCCTGAATGGTACGGAAGATGCTATCGAATCGATCCTCAAGGCTGTGGAAGCTGCCGGATACGTGCCCGGTAAGGATATTACCATCGCAATGGACTGCGCCTCTTCCGAGTTCTTCAAGGATGGTATTTACGACTACACCAAGTTCGAAGGCGAAAAGGGCAAGAAACGCTCTATCGATGAGCAGGTGGCTTATCTGACCGAACTGGTTGGCAAGTATCCCATTGATTCTATCGAAGACGGTATGAGCGAAAATGACTGGGAAGGTTGGAAGAAGCTGACCGTAGCTTTGGGAGATAAGGTTCAGCTCGTCGGCGACGATCTCTTCGTTACCAACGTGGAATTCCTTCGCCGTGGTATCGCCGAGAAGTGCGGCAACTCCATCCTTATCAAGGTAAACCAGATTGGTACGCTCACAGAGACCCTGAATGCCATCGAGATGGCACACCGTCACGGCTTTACCAGCGTTACTTCGCACCGCTCCGGAGAGACAGAAGACACCACTATCGCAGACATTGCTGTAGCAACCAACTCCGGACAGATCAAGACCGGATCGCTCAGTCGTACCGACCGTATGGCTAAGTACAACCAACTGCTCCGCATCGAAGAGGAGTTAGGCCCTTGCGCTGTATACGGCTACAAGAAAGTGTAAGCGACAAAGTACACACAGGGTACATCTTTCGACTGAATAGGGAAAAGATAGTGCCACTGCCCAAAAAAAGAATGCCCCCGAAGTTGTGTTTCCAACTTTGGGGGCATTTATATTGCCGACTTATTTAGAAGCGAACACCGAGACCCACAAAGAAGTCATGATTACGTAAAGAAGTCTTATCCGGAGCATCCTTCAACATATTAAGCAATCCATGCTCATATCCAATTTGTACGTAATAACGGTCGTAGCTCAAGGCAGCAGACAAGCCCAAGCCCAAGTCGAAACGGTTATATCCGTTATCACCAAAGGCATCTACAGAAGCCGTAACGCCTGCAACTTTAGTCTTAATCGTTCCGGCGACACCATATGCGAAATAGGGACCTGCTTCCAATGAAATAGCCATGTTGTCAGCAAAGCTAAATCTCATACCGGCATTCACCGGTATTTGCAGATAATGCAAGCGAGTTGTCGTTTCACTTAGTGATTCCATCTTAGCACCTCTCATCGTATAGGCCAATCCGGGGGCGAGATAGAATCCATCATTGCTAAGAGCGAACTCAGCAGCGGCACCAACACGTAAGCCTACGATCATCTTATTGTTCACGCTCGTGTTTGCGACTTTTTGCATTAAGTTACTACCGACAAAGTTAGCATCCAGTCTAAGAGCAGGACGACTCTGAGCATTTGCAAAACCGATTGTTGCGAACAGCATAGTAGCTGCCAAAATCATTTTCTTCATTTTTCGTTCTTTTTTGAGTTTTGTTCTACAATGTAACACACTCTCTCGTTCAAAAGTATGCCTATACATACCTTCCAATGCAGCAAAGATACACAATGAAACGTATCATTCAAATGGAAGATTTGCACTTATCAGGTGGAATCTGTAAAACGAGAAAAATGGACAAAATATTGGATGATATAAAATTATTACATACATTTGCACCGCATTTCAAACAAAGAAATGCTTCTAAGGCTGAATCGCTAGCTCAGCAGGTAGAGCACATCCCTTTTAAGGATGGGGTCCTGGGTTCGAACCCCAGGCGATTCACGAAAGGAAAGGGGTCATGACAAAATTCGGTTTTTTGAAGTGCGCCCCCAAGAAGTTGGATATTAAATTATCCTTGTGTTATAGAAAGAGTCCGGTACAAAACCGGACTCTTTTCGTTTAATCTTGCCTTAATTCTACTATTTCTATTATTGTTATCTCCTCCAATGCATTGATAAAACTCTCCCGAGAGTCAAATTTCTCTTTACACAGGAGCTATGACCGCATAATACAAAAAGAAGTTCTTTTCAAGTGATAATAGGACACGGAACGAGCCATCTGTTTTTTAACTCTAATAACAAGGCAAAAGTAATGTGTTAGAGATCCTAATTGTAGAACAAAGAAACCAAGGATACAGTATAAACTTTCAAATGCGATAGCCCTGTTTTCTTACGTCGAACTGACGTTACAAATAAAATTATTTATACCTTTGAAAATGCAACAGAGGTGATAAAAGCCTAAAAGACAAAAAAACGCCCAAAAGCATTAGGGATGTCCATTGAGATACCGATACGGAAAAAGGCACCTACAGGACAGTGCTAAAGGCGTGGATTTTTATCGATTAATTCTATGGCGAGGCTAAAGGTTGTATTCGAACGATTTGGGAGGAAACTTCTTCCTTCTTTCCGGCATAAGGTCTTTGCGCTGGTACTAGTTGGTGTATTCGTTGGATTAGGCGCATACCTTGTATATATGTCCAAAGCTTATAGCTACTTAAGTGACGATCCACGAGTTTGTATCAATTGCCATGTAATGGGGCCTTACTATGCCACTTGGCAACATAGTTCCCACGCGATGCGTGCCACCTGCAACGACTGTCATGTGCCACACAACAGTATTTTCAGCAAGTATTATTTCAAGGCATCAGATGGTCTGCGGCACTCCTATGTATTTACCATGAGGAACGAACCTCAACGCATGCAGGCCATATCGGCAAGTCAGGCGGTAATCTATGACAACTGTGTGCGTTGCCACGCTCAACTCAATCAAGAATTTGTCCGTACAGGAATGCTGACCAGGGCGGATATTCGTACTGCAGAAGAGAAAGCATGCTGGGACTGCCACAGAGATGTGCCTCATGGAGGCAAAAACAGCCTTAGCGCAACGCCCAACGGGATTATATCATACCCAAAGTCCCCTGTCCCGCAGTGGCTTAGGGCCTATATAAGCAAGAAGAAATAAACCAAACAAAAGAGCATTTTTATGAAAAACAAGGAACGCAAACTAAAATCCTGGCAAGGATGGCTTATTTTCAGTAGCTCTATGGTGGTGGTGTTCTGTCTGGGACTATTGGCAGCATCCGTAACGGAACGGAGAGCCGAGATCCAGAGCATATACGCCAACAAGAAGGATAAAATCGCTCCTTTTGAAGCTCGCAACGAAATGTATCGCGGTAACTATCCTCGAGAATACGAGACGTGGACTTATACCGCAGATACATCTTTCCGGTCGGAATTCAACGGCAGTCAGGCAATAGACGTATTGGAACAACGTCCCAACATGGTTATATTCTGGGGCCCCGTATCTGAGGAGGTGAAGAGGGCTTTGATAACAACGTCCCAACATGGTTATATTCTGGGCCGGCTATGCCTTCTCCAGAGACTATACATCTCCTCGCGGTCATATGCATGCTATACAGGATATGCAGCGTACCCTGCGAACCGGGAATCCGGGAATCGATGGGGCAGGAGACATGCAGCCCGCCACGTGCTGGGTATGTAAGAGTCCCGATGTGCCACGCATGATGCAAGCCATTGGAGTAGACGAATTCTATAAAAACAAATGGAGCAGTCTGGGCAGTGACATAGTGAATCCGATAGGGTGTGCAGACTGCCATGATCCGGAAACGATGGATCTGCACATCTCCCGCCCCGCGCTTATCGAAGCTTTTCAAAGACGTGGGCTGGATATAACCAAGGCTTCACATCAGGAGATGCGCTCACTCGTATGCGCCCAATGTCATGTGGAATACTACTTTAAGGGAGAAGGCAAATACCTCACCTTCCCATGGGATAAAGGAATGACAATGGAGGATGCAGAACGATATTACGATGAAGCTGAGTATTACGACTATATTCACACCCTGAGCCGCGCCCCCATTCTGAAAGCACAGCATCCGGACTTCGAGATCTCTCAACACGGAATCCATGCCCAGCGAGGTGTGTCGTGCGCCGATTGCCATATGCCATACATAAGCGAAGGAGGAGTGAAGTTCAGTGATCATCACATCACGAGTCCTTTGGCGCACATGGATCGCACCTGTCAGACCTGTCACCGTGAAAGCGAGGAAGAGTTACGCAAAAACGTTTACGAACGTCAGCGGAAAGCAAATGAAGTGCGCAATCAGTTGGAAAACGAACTGGCCAAAGCGCATCTTGAAGCTCAGTTCGCCTGGGATAAAGGAGCCACAGAAAAGGAAATGACCCCCATACTTAAGTATATCCGCCAATCACAGTGGCGTTGGGACTATGGAGTGGCTTCTCATGGAGCTTCATTCCATGCACCGCAAGAGATTACACGTATTCTCAGCAACGGGCTGGAGCGTGCGATGCAAGCACGTATAGAGATAGCTCGGGTACTTGCACGTCATGGCTATACGGATGAGGTACCACTGCCTGATGTCTCCACCAAAGAAAAAGCCCAGAAGTATATAGGCTTGGATATGGATGGGTTGCACAAGAACAAAGAAAAGTTCTTGGAGACAGTGGTGCCCAAGTGGGTGAAGAAAGCAAAAGGAAAAGGTCTTTTGATAGCAGCCAAATAAGGTCTAATACGATAAGACTGATCTGTTCTTTTCACTAAGACTGTTTACTATTTTTTCGGCATACAACACTATGTGGCAGGGACGCTTCGGCTATAGGGAAGGCATATTCATCATATCAGGACTTGCTTTTGTCGGTTTGTTGCTCCAGGTGATCGCAGGCCCGATACCGGCCACAGCTTTCGCTTATCCTTTCAATCTGGTCGGAGGAAGTTTGCTTCTTGCCGGCATCTTGTTTTGGGGCATATTCCATCGTAGAGCTATACGCCGCAATTCGGCCCGTTTTTCCTTTCTATCTGGCCACATAGCCACTCTGACTTCTATCGGTGGGCTACTGCTGCTTGCAGTCATCATGGGGCTGACCAAACAAATCCCCGCAGAAATGGGGAGAGGATTGCAGCACCCTATTCATCGTTTGGGACTTAGCTCCATGCTATCGGCATGGTACTTCCTGCTGCTGTATCTGTATTTGCTCTTTGTACTGGGCTGCGTTACTACAGACAGGCTTATGCGTCTGAAACTGAACCTTCGAGACGGTGCTTTCGTGATGAATCACGTGGGCTTGTTCGTCGCACTTTTTTTCGGGCTTATGTCTTCTGCCGACATCCGGCAATACAGAATGCAAGTATATTCCGACTCCGACTATCCTGAGTGGAGGGGCATAGACCAACGGACAAAAAAAATGGTGGAACTCCCCGTAGCCATAGAACTAAAAAAGTTCGAAATAACAGAGTACCCTCCCAAATTGATGATCATACGCAACAATAGTGGCAAGGCTCTTCCCTATTCTCGTCCGGCGCATCTGTCCATAGATCGGACTCCTTCCAAGGGAACGATAGACCGCTGGCAGATCGAGGTATTGGCGCATCTGCCTTATTCGGCTGCTGTCGTGACCAAAGACTCCGTTGTCTTCCGCGAATTCAGGTCATTGGGAGCCGTACATTCAGCCAGAGTAAGAGCTGCGAATTTAGATTTTCCCCAAGAAGTGGTATCCGGTTGGGTGTCATCGGGTAGCCATGTATTTCCCTATCGAAGCTTACGATTGACGGACAGTCTGTCGCTCGTGATGGCAGAATCCGATCCGAAACAATACAGCTCGCAGGTATACCTATACGCTGAGAATGGCGAGATCGACAGCGCGACTATACTGGTCAATAAACCGCTCCGTTACAGAGGGTGGTATATCTATCAGCTTAGCTACAATCGCGAACAGGGGCGATGGAGTACGATGTCGGAGTTGGAGCTGGTCAAAGACGATTGGCTCTATGGCGTTTATACAGGTATCGGCTTGCTACTGATAGGTGCCGCAATGCTTTTCCTCGGGCCTATACCAGCAAGTACACAAGCAAAAAGAGAAGATCATGATTGACATCCTGCCTTTACTTGATTGGCATCATTTTGTCTATTTTGCGATACCAGCAGTACTACTGCTTATAGTGTCAGCTCTATTCGCTTTGTACCAACGTCGGGTATGGGCTATTTGCATCGCTATCGCAGCAGCTTGTGTACTGATGTTTTTTATCGGAGGCATGTGGCATTCTCTGGAACGACCTCCTCTAAGAACGATGGGAGAAACCCGACTTTGGTATTCTTTTTTTGTGATCATTGCAGGCCTTATCATTTATATACGATGGAAATATCGGTGGATCCTTTCTTTTGCCACCGTCTTGTCCACGGTCTTCATGATTATAAACATAGCCAAACCGGATATCCACAACAAGACATTGATGCCGGCTCTCGAAAGTCCGTTCTTCGTACCCCACGTAATCTCCTACATCTTCGCATATGCCATGCTGAGGGCGGCACTGCTCGTAGGCGGCTACTTCCTCTTTTGCAAGCGCAAACACAAAGAAGTGAATACAAAAGTCTTGATGCATACGACTGACAATCTGGTCTACACGGGATTTGCTTTTTTGATGACGGGGCTGCTATTAGGTGCTATTTGGGCTAAACTTGCATGGGGCACCTATTGGAATTGGGATCCGAAAGAAACATGGGCTGCAATCACCGTATTCAGCTACTTGCTCTACATCCATCACCGGCTCCATCGTCCTCGGGCTTTTGCCCATTCTTTGGTATTGCTAATCGTCAGTTTCCTTTTCCTGCAAATCTGCTGGTATGGGGTCAACTACCTTCCATCCGCTAAAGACTCCAGCATTCATACCTACACACGCTGAATTGCTTGCCTACATAGATTGTAAAAGTTCATGGTATTGTATTTGCACATGCCGATATAGCAGAACTTCGGTAGAATCTCAAGCCATAGATACAATTCCGGCCTATCTCCTATTCAAGAGGACGGAAAAACAGCTTTTCTCGGAGAAATCCTGCTTGCTTTTTTGGCTTATAAATTGTTTCTTTGAAGTCCTAAAATGAGACCTCTTTCCAATTCGAGACTTCTCTTTTGGGGATTCGTCACACTACTTAGTAATATCCTTTTCAACAATGAAAAAAACGCTCGTAATAGTCGTTCACCCCGATTTGACCAAATCCGTTATCAACAAGGCTTGGGCCAAAGCCATCGAAGGTGCAGCCACTATCCACCATCTCTACGAACAGTATCCGAACGGACAAATCGATCTAGCACATGAACAAGCCCTGCTGGAGGCTCATGACCGCATCGTCTTCCAATTCCCCCTCTATTGGTATGCAGCTCCCTATCTGCTGAAGAAGTGGATGGACGAGGTTTTTACTGAGGGCTGGGCCTACGGTGCCGGTGGAGACAAGATGGAGGGTAAAGAAATCTGTGCAGCAGTCTCCTGCGGATCACCCAAATCAGCTTTTGCCGAAGGAGCACAGCAATGCCACACGCTGCGAAGCTACTTGAATGTATTCGACGGGATAGCTGCTTTCCTGCGCGCTCGATTCACCGGCTACCATGCCTGCTACGATTCCTACAATCCTCGCCTGCCGGAAATGCTGCCGGCCAACTGCGAAGCCTATCTCCGCTTTATCAAAGGAGAATGAATACAGAGGTAATAGCCATCATTCCGGCTCGATTTGCTTCCAGCCGATTCCCGGGCAAGCCACTGGCCGATATGCTTGGCAAGTCTATGATCCAACGGGTACATGAGCGAATAGCTGGTGTCGTCCCCCGGGCCGTCGTAGCCACCGATGACGAACGTATCCGTCAGGCCGTGGAGGACTTCGGAGGAGAGGTGGTGATGACGTCCCCAGAGTGCAGTAGTGGTACAGAACGCTGTCGGGAAGCATTCGACAAAGTAGGTCGGGGAGAAAAGATCGTCCTGAATCTGCAAGGCGATGAACCTTTTATCCAAAAGGAACAGATCGATCTGCTGATTTCGGCCTTCGACAAACCAGAAACCGATATAGCTACGTTAGCAGAAGTTTTCTCGTCTGACGCAAGCTTCGAGCGATTGAACAATCCAAACAGCCCGAAGATCGTATTGGATCATGGAGGCTATGCCCTTTATTTCAGCCGCTCCGTTATCCCATATCTCAGGGGGGTACAGCCTGACTCTTGGTGCCGTCGGCATACTTACTACAAGCATATCGGGATCTATGCCTTTCGCCCGACCGTCCTCCGCAAGATAACCTCACTGCCACAAAGTACGGCAGAGCAAGCCGAAAGCCTCGAACAGCTTCGCTGGCTGGAATACGGCTATCGGATTCGAGTGCTGCAAACACAGCAGAGTACGATAGGAATCGATACGCCGGAGGATATGGACAAGGCCATAGCCTATCTCCGTTCGCAGGGAATGGAATGACACATCTGCGACATTATATGTAATATAGAGTATATAGGATGAGATGATTGACGATCTGACTCGAGAAAGGATACTCGATGCGGCCAATATCGTAGAGGTCGTAAGCGACTTTGTTTCGCTCCGTAAGCGTGGAGTGAACTACCTCGGCTTGTGTCCTTTCCATAGCGATCGCAATCCTTCGTTCTCTGTGTCGCCGGCAAAAAACCTCTGCAAATGCTTCGCCTGTGGCGAAGGAGGCTCACCTGTTCATTTCATCATGAAAATAGAACAGCTCAGCTACAGCGAAGCCTTGCGCTATTTGGCACGTAAATACGGGATCGAGATTCACGAACGGGAGCTGACCGATGAGGAGAAGAGACTCAAGAGCGATAGAGAAAGTATGTTCATTCTCAATGAGTTTGCCAATGACTTCTTCAAAAACAACCTTCTCAATACCATCGAAGGCCAGACCATCGGGATGACATACTTTCGCCAAAGAGGTATTCGTCCGGAGACTGTGCAGAAGTTCCAACTCGGCTATGATCCTGAAAAGAGGTCGGCTTTCAGCGACGAAGCCATACGAAAAGGGTTCAAGCCCGAATACTTAGTCGACACAGGGCTTTCCATCCGATACGAAGACAGCAAGGCCTTAGATGACCGTTTCCGCGGGCGAGTCATTTTCCCCGTACAGACCGTAAGCGGCAAGATCGTAGCCTTCGGAGGAAGAATCTTAGGAAAGAAAGACAAGGCCGCCAAGTATGTCAATTCTCCCGAAAGCATCATCTACTCGAAGAGCAAAGAGCTGTACGGGCTATTCTTGGCCAAGAAAGAGATTGCTCGCCGAGATAAGTGCTTCCTTGTTGAGGGTTATACAGATGTCATTTCGATGCATCAATCCGGCATCGAAAATGTGGTGGCTTCCTCCGGAACGGCTCTGACACAGCAGCAGATCAACCAAATACACCGCTTTACTTCGAACATCACAGTTCTATACGATGGTGATGCGGCTGGAATCAAGGCAGCTCTGCGAGGTATCAACCTGCTACTGGAGCAAGGCATGCACGTGAAAGTGGTCCTCCTGCCCGATGGAGAAGATCCGGACAGTTTTGCTCGCAATCATACCATAACTGAGTTCGAAGAATACATCAAGCAGCATGAAACGGATTTTATTCGCTTCAAGACACAGCTCTATCTGAGCGATATGGAGCGTGACCCCATCCGAAGAGCACAGCTAATTACCGATATTATCGGCAGTATCGCTCTGATTCCCGATGACATCACACGCCGTGTCTATGTCCAAGAGACAGGCCAAACGCTTAGTATGGATGAGCGACTGCTGGCTCGCGAAGTCCAAAAGATGAGGTTCCGTAGGAGTACGTACTCCTCCCCACCCCCCCCCACCCAACAGCCGGCGAATGGCTCTGAAAGAAAAAACGATTCCGACAATCTCGTAGGTACGGAAAACCATAGTGCCGAAACTCCTACCGATAATCGTTCTGCGGAGGTGGGGCAACCCTACTATCCGGCCAAATACGAAGAGGAGTTACTCCGTCTGATCATTCGCTACGGCGAAAGAAAACTCCTCATATACAGGCATGAAGAAGGAGCGGAAAAGCAGACTCCATCGGAGGTTGCCTTGGCATATTACATCAAATCGGACTTGAATGCGGATGGAGTGGATATTGGTACTGATGTGTTTAGGCAGATTCTCGATGAGGCTGCCGAACAATCGTTCGACAGTGGTTTTGTCGCAGCCAAATATTTCAGAGATCACCCCAATGCACAGATCAGTCATATCGCAGTCGAGCTACTGACCAACCGCTATGCATTGAGCCGTATTCACTATGGGAAAGGGGATGAGAGCAATGCGGAAGAAGACCTTCAGATGCGAGTGGAACGCGAACTTCTCACCATCAAAAATGTTTTTATTCAGGTACAAATCCGTGCTTTGCAAAAAGAAATCGCACAAGCTCAAAAAGCCGGCGACATCGAATTGCAATTAGAAATAATGAACGAACTGCGCAGCATGAACGAAATGAAAAGCGAGTTAGCGCATCGTCTGGGGGATCGCACCGTATTGCCCTGATTGATAGGGGTGATATAGGCGACTTCGACTTGAAAGAGTCTTATCTCGGATTGACTTCATCACAACAGCACGAGGCCAAAACATGCTAAAGAACATTTTCCCGACAAAAAAGACGTAAACGATCGAAAAAACCGTCTTTATAGGTATCAGGAGGGAAAGAATACCTATCTTTGAGGCGTCAAGATTACTCACTTTTAGGTATTCGAAGTCCTTATTAAAAAGATAACTATAATGGCAAAAATCAGAGGAGCTGTGGTCGTTAATACCCAGCGTTGCAAAGGTTGCAATCTATGTGTAGTGGCTTGCCCGACAAAAGTGCTGGAGCTACACCCAAATGAAGTCAATGACAAAGGCTATCATTACTCTTATATGAAGGATCCCGAAAGCTGTATCGGCTGCACCAGTTGTGCAACGGTATGCCCGGATGCATGTATCACGGTTTACAAAGTGAAATTGTAACAAAAACAGAGAAAAAATATGACAGAAGAAATAAGGCTGATGAAGGGCAATGAAGCCCTTGCGCACTCGGCAATACGTAACGGTGTGGATGGCTACTTCGGCTATCCTATCACTCCGCAGTCTGAAGTTATGGAAACGCTCATGGAGGAGCATCCATGGGATACGACCGGTATGGTTGTCTTGCAGGCAGAGAGCGAAGTCGCTGCCATTAACATGGTTTATGGCGGTGCCAGCTGTGGCAAAATGGTAATGACCTCTTCCTCCAGCCCGGGTATGAGTCTCAAGCAAGAAGGAGTGAGCTATTGTGCCGGTGCCGAATTGCCCTGCTTGATTGTAAATGTTATGCGTGGGGGGCCCGGCTTGGGAACCATCCAACCCGGACAGGCCGACTATTTCCAATCTGTCAAGGGTGGTGGACATGGTGACTATCGTCTGATCACATTGGCACCCAACTCCGTACAGGAAATGGTTGACTTCGTTGGTCTGGGACTGGAGCTGGCATTCAAGTACCGCAATCCTGCACTCATCCTTTCCGACGGTATCATCGGTCAGATGATGGAAAAGGTGATATTGCCTCCGTTCAAAAAGCGTCGTACCGAAGATGAAATCCGCAAGCAATGCCCGTGGGCAACTCTCGGTCGCAAAGGAGGTCGTCAGCCGAATATCATTACCTCTCTCGAGCTTGATTCGGCCGTTATGGAGCAGAACAACCTCCGCTTCCAAAAGAAGTATGCAGAGATCGAAGCCAATGAAGTTCGCTACGAAGAGTATCAGACGGAAGATGCCGACTATATCCTCGTTGCATTCGGATCTTCTGCTCGTATATGCAATAAAACGGTACAGCTTGCACGCCAGCAGGGTATCAAGGCAGGTATCTTGCGCCCGATTACCTTGTGGCCGTTCCCGACCAAGGAGATCGCCAAGCTGGCCGATCGTGCCAAGGGCTTCCTTGTGGCAGAGCTGAATGCCGGTCAGATGATAGAAGACGTTCGTTTGGCCGTAAATGGCAAGGTTCCCGTAGAGCACTATGGTCGTATGGGCGGTATGCTCTTCTCTCCTGATGAGATTCTGCAAGCACTCAAAGAGAAAGTAATCAAATAAGTAGAGAATATAGTCCTAGAATGGATCTCAAGAAAGTCAACGGCATACTGACGATAGTCTTTTATCTCCTATTGGTACTTACGGTGGCCATGTTCCTGTTTTACAGACAGACAGAGCAAAGGTGGCTGTATTTGATACCGGGGGTTGTGGCTGTGGCAGTCAGAGTGACGGGGTATTTCATCAGTTCATTCAAACGCTAATAACACAGTTATCACAATGGAAATCAACGATATTATCAAACCGGAAAACCTGGTTTACGCTAAGCCAACCTTGATGAACGACACGGATATGCACTATTGTCCGGGTTGTAGCCACGGAGTTGTACACAAACTCATCGCAGAAGTAATCGAAGAAATGGGCTTGACGGAAGAAACTATCGGCATCGCCCCCGTAGGATGCTCAGTATTCGCCTATCGCTACATCGATATCGACTGGCAAGAAGCTGCCCACGGCCGTGCACCGGCTCTGGCTACGGCAGTAAAGCGTCTGAATCCGTCTAAGCTGGTATTTACATATCAGGGCGACGGAGACTTGGCTGCTATCGGAACAGCCGAGACCATCCACGCAGCCAACCGAGGAGAAAACATCGCCATTATATTCATCAACAACGGTATCTACGGTATGACCGGAGGTCAGATGGCTCCGACTACCCTTGAAGGTATGGCTACGGCTACTTGCCCTCAGGGAAGAAACGTAGAGCTGAACGGCTATCCGCTGAAGATTGCCGACATGCTTGCTTTGCTCGACGGTACTTGTCTCGTAACACGCCAGACCGTGCACAACGCAGCAGCTGTTCGCAAGACGAAAAAGATGATACAAAAGGCATTCGAAAACTCTATGAACAGAAAGGGTACTTCTATTGTCGAAGTTGTTTCTACATGCAACACCGGCTGGAAGATGAGCCCTGCAGCATCCAATGATTGGATGATGGAGAACATGGCTAAACAGTATCCTTTGGGAGATCTTAAGAATATCGACTAACCACCCATTCAAACAAAAGAAAAGTATCATGACTTACGAAATTGTAATTGCAGGTTTCGGAGGACAAGGCGTCCTCTCAATGGGTAAGATCCTTGCTTACTCCGGTTTGATGGAAGACAAAGAGGTGTCTTGGATGCCTTCATACGGGCCCGAACAGCGTGGGGGCACATCGAATGTGACGGTGATCGTGAGCGACGAACAAGTAAGCTCGCCGGTTCTAAATGAATACGACATTGTGATCGTACTGAACCAACCTTCGCTCGATAAGTTCGAACCGCGGGTTAAGAAAGGTGGCATCTTGGTTTACGATCCGGACAGCATCGTACTCAAGAATAAGCGCGACGATATTCAGATCTACGAAGTGGATGCTACACAAGAGTCGCTCCGCATGGGTAATCAAAAGGCATTCAACATGATTGTCCTCGGCGGTGTTCTCAAGGTTGCTCCGATGGTTAAGATCGAAAGTGTGATCAAGGGTCTGAAGAAGACACTGCCCGAACGTCACCACAAACTCATCCCGATGAACGAGCAAGCCATCCAGCGTGGTATGGAGATCATCAAACAGATACACTGATCTGAAAGAGACAATCTAATTCGATCAACACATATACAAATAACAAGGGGGCTGTGTCAAATTATTTGGCATGGCCCCTTTTAGGTGCGTAAGGATGCGTAAAGTACAAGCATTAAGACCGTGGCTGAATACAAAGAAAGTACGTGGCTGAGCTGAATGTCGCAAGCGACACAGTAATTTGCGCATGATGATACACCGTCCTTTTTTTTACATTTGTATAGTAAGACCACATTGTAGATTGAGAATAGATTATGGAGCAAGACGCGAGTGCAAAGAATCCCGATATAGAGACAGAAAATAAGGGGGCGATCAGCGAAGAGGAAGCTTTGATTCAGAGGGAATACTCTTTGTTGATTCAAGACTATTTGAATTCCAACCATCGTCGCAAAGTGGAAAAGATCGACAAGGCTTTCCACTTGGCCAAGGATGCTCATGCCGGTGCCAAGCGACGTAGCGGTGAGCCGTATATTCTCCATCCTATTGCCGTGGCGCGGATTGTGTGTCAGGAAATAGGCTTGGGATCTACGTCCATCTGTTGTGCTCTGCTGCACGATGTGGTGGAGGATACGGAGTACACCGTGGAGGATATGCGCGATATGTTCGGCGACAAGGTCGCTCAGATCGTGGACGGGTTGACCAAAATATCCGGCGAGGTATTCAGCAATAGTTCCGCCCAGGCCGAAAATTTCCGCAAGCTCATCCTGACGATGAATGATGACATCCGCGTTATCCTCATCAAGATTGCCGATCGCTTGCATAATATGCGCACACTGGACTCCATGCTTCCGGCCAAGCAAATGAAGATAGCAGGTGAGACACAGTATGTCTATGCTCCCTTGGCACATCGTTTGGGTCTCTTCGCCATCAAGAGCGAGTTGGAAGATTTGAGCTTCAAATACGAGCATCCACAGGAATATGAAGCCATCAAGGAGAAAATCCGCATCACCGAGCAGCATCGTTTAGAGATGTTCGAGCATTTTGCGGCACCGCTCAAACAACGGTTTGCCGGTATGGACATGTCCTATGAGATGAAGGCGAGGGTCAAATCCGTCTATTCCATTTGGAAGAAAATGGAAAAGAAAGGAGTTCCTTTCGAAGAGGTTTACGACCTTTTTGCGGTGCGAATCATATTCGAATCTTCACCTACTATCCCCGACAAAAACCGCTGCTGGGAGATCTATTCGGCCATCACGGATATATATCGCAATCGTCCCGACCGTATTCGCGACTGGGTCAGCAATCCTAAAAGCAACGGATACCAAGCACTCCACCTGACGGTCATGGGACCGGATGGTGAGTGGGTGGAAGTCCAAATCCGTAGCCGAAGGATGGACGACATAGCAGAGAAAGGATTTGCTGCCCACTGGAAATACAAGGGAGACAACGTAGAGGAAGATTCGGAGCTGGAGAAATGGCTCAGTACCATACAGGAGATACTGGAAAATCCGAATCCGAATGCTCTTGATTTTCTCGATACTATCAAACTGAATCTATTCTCCAATGAGGTAATGGTGTTCACGCCAAAAGGCGAAATTAAACGTTTGCCTCAGGGAGCTACGGCTTTGGACTTTGCTTATTCGCTTCACTCTGATTTGGGAGACCATTGTATCGGGGCCAAAGTGAATCACAAACTTGTTCCGCTCAGTTATGTGCTCAACAGCGGTGATCAGGTGGAGGTACTTTCGAGCAAAAGCCAGCAACCGACCGAAGAGTGGTTGCGCTATGTGACTACGGCACGAGCCAAATCGAAAGTAGATACTTTTCTCCGACGCAAAAGACGGGAGCTGATCAATCGTGGGGAAGAACGAGTGGTCAGTGTTATACGGACATCCGAATCCATGGTCTCTGCCGAGCTTTTGGATAGGATCGCAGCCTATTTCGGTTTCCTCAATCGCGAGACATTCTTCTACGCTGTCGGTACGGGTACGGTATCTCTGCCCGAAAGCTTCAAAAAACTGCTTCAGGGAGAGCATAGCGGTAACTTTCTGATGAGGGCTATCCGTTCGGCATTGAAAGCGGGCAAAAGCAACAAAACCTCCTCTCCATCCGGTAAGCCCGCAGAGAAAGAGGATAAGAAAGCTTACAACACCAAAAAGACTTATATCCTACAAGAGGACGAATTCTCCCGTAACTATCAGATTGCCGAATGCTGCAAACCGATTCCGGGCGACGATGCTTTCGGATTTATCAACGACGATAATACTGTGGTCGTACACAAGCGATCTTGCCCCATTGCCATGCGTTTGAAAAGCAGCTTTGGCAACCGCATCCTCTCTACCGAATGGAGCTTGCACAGTCGTACCTCGTTCGAAGCTAAGCTCGCGCTCAAGGGCATTGACTCCACCGGTATCCTCACCGCTGTGACACAGGTTATTTCGGAAGATTTCAATGTCGGCATCAAGCACATACAGCTTACGGCCAAAGATGGCATATTCGAGGGACAAATCCATCTGCTTGTGCACAGCTCCGACGACCTCCTGAAGATCTGTCATCAGCTTCGTCAGAATAAATACATCCAGTCTGTCGGACGCATATCATAATGGCCAAGAGGCTCTCCCCTTTTGCCGTGCCGGATTTGTATGGGGGTTACTCTGCAGTCGCTTTACGTAATCTCTGACAGGAAATAACGTGCGACCTGTATATTGCGTTTAGCGTTTAGCTAATCGTCCCTTAAAAGTCCTTTTAAGGGACGATTACTTATAGCGGTTATTAGCGGGAGGTTCTTATAGAAATATAATCCTCACTTCCTAAGCATTATGCAGAAAGGGTGCATCGAAAATTGATTTCGGTGCACCCCTTGGTATTGTTCCTTAGGCCAAAGCCTATATGAAACGATTCTTGCTGTTTTAGGCCTTAATTGCCAACAGTACTGTTCATATGGATTGACCCTGATTCGGATTAAGCTCCAACCATTCCGGGTACGCTACCGAAGATCAGGATGGACACGAGAAGAGCCAAGATAGCATAAAGCTCGGGGAAAACAGCCATCACCATGGTAGCACCGAACACGTTGTGACCACCGCCGATAGCCTGAATACCATTAGCGCATACCTGTGCTTGGCGGATGGCAGACATCAGACCTACTACACCCAGTGCCAAACCGGCGAAGAAAATAGCCCAACCTGCAAGCAGAGTAAGAGCATTGGCAGCAACCAATTTGGTGATCAAGCCGGATGCCATAAAGAAGCCCACGAAACCATAGAGTCCCTGTGAACTCGGAAGAGCGCTAAGACCGATGTAGAGACCCAGTGAATCGGGGTTCTTCTTCATTGCGCCAACAGTAGTGTTACCGCAGATCGTTACGCCAATGGCACTTCCGATACCGGTCAATGCAACCATCAATGCAATACCGAGATAAGCTAACATTTGTTCCATAATACTTTTGTGTTGTTTAGTTGTTATGATTTTTTTGAATTGTTCTTTTGTGATTTAAGAGCGTTTGAACGGTGTGTACTGGTTGCCCCCTCCCTCAAATTCGCTGTTCTTATAGAACTCTACGAATGTCAAACGAATGGGGTGAACAAGCGAACTGATCATCGTAAGACCGAAGTTCAGACCATGACCGATCAGCAAAATGATCAGCATCACGATGATCCGAGGTACAATACTCATCGAAGCAGTCATATCCGTAGCCAACGTATTGAATACGCCACCGAGGATAGAGCCCGTGAGTCCGATCGCAAACAGTCGGATATACGAAAGCGTATCGCCCAAAAGTCCTGATGCTGTGTTATAAGCCGTCCACAAGCCGCTACCGAAATTGATAAACGGATTCTTGCCAGGTGAATTGTAGAAGAAGGCTACCAAACCTCCGGCAACTGCAATGCCGAACAAGACATTGATCACCACTTCCGGTACCTTCGGTGCTATCATGGGTAAAGCGAATGCCAATATCACTGCCGTGATAATGACTGCCCACGCAAATGTGGCCAGGCTATACTTCACTCCTCGCTGGATTTTGATCTTGATACCGGCCAAAATCTTGGCATAAATGATCTGTATCAGACCGATAACAACGGACAAGGTCATCAGATTGTCCTGATTCAGGAAGTATTTCTTGACACTTGCCAACTGGGGTACTTCAGCCAATGCTATACCGAAGAATGAACCGGTGAGCAGACCGATTATCGTGGTAGCTCCACCCAGCCATTGGAAAAGAGTGAGTATCGGTTTCAGTTCCTTACCGGCTTTCCCTTTGAACAGGGTAGAAGCAAGCAAAATAAGCAAGCCGTAGCCTCCATCTCCGAAGCAAAGCCCAAAGAAGAGCATGAAGAAGGGTGCCAGGAATGGCGTGGGATCCAGCTCTCCGTAGTTAGGCAAAGAATACATTTTCGTAATAGGTTCGAAGAGCCGCGCGAAGAAATTATTCTTCAGCTTGATCGGCACCTTGTCCCCTTCTTCTATCTGCATCTGCTCTACATAGTAGCCTTCTCCGGCCAATGCCTGCTCCATAGTCGAAGCTTCTGACACGGGTACCCAGCCTTCGAGAAGCATCAGTTTGTCATCGGCTTGCCCTTCGGCTTGTACCATGGCACTGGTGAATGCGAATTTGTCCGACAGGAGGTTGTCATAGGCCGTGAGTTCAGCCATACGATTGTCGGCAAATGAAGTTTTGTCCTTCGCATTCGCTTCCAATAGAGCTTCCAGCTCTTCCTGTTGGTGACGGAGCGTAGCCAGATCGTAATCGGGTAGTTTGATTCGCTCGGCATCGGGTCTGGCATCCTGTTTGTGCCCTATGGTGACGAAATGAACAGTGGAGCGTACGGTATTGATAGCCACTGCTCCGAACTTTTCTTCCCATTCAGGTTTGTAAGCCGAAGAGGAAGACGAATAGAAATTCACTTCATAGCCGGCTTTCCGGAGTCTTTCGATGGATGCAAAGTCGAACTGCCCCCAAACTTCCATGTGCTCCACCTCCCGCTTTTTAGACAGGATCGCGCCTTTAAGACGGGTCTCTTCGGCGAAAAGAGCCTGAGCATCCTGCATGGCAGCTTCTCCGTCAGCTTCGGACGCAAGTGTCAGGGTCTGTTCGGCGGGAGCATCCTCGCTTTTGTACGAAGCGAGCATGCGCTTGGTCTGGGCAATCTCTTTACGCAAATTGAGGAGATCTTGCAATTCCGCCACATCTTTCGTAGCCTTGGTTTCCCGGATGTGTACCACCCCGATCGTACGCAACTTTTCCAAGAAAGCTTCGTACTCACGGTGATAGATCAGGAAAAGGTATTTGTTCATTGCGGTAATCATGCCATCACCTCCTCTCCTTTGTTACGTTTCTCCATATTGGCTCGCATAATCTTCTGAGAGGATTTGGACAAACTCTCTTCATCCTCCAGATAGCGTTTGATCTTGCGTATGGCGTCTTTGTAGCCGGGGATTTGCACTTTCTCAAAAAGATTCACTTTCTGTGTAGTCTTCTTGCGTGCATATTCGAGGAACTCCAACTTCAGACCGAGGAACTCGGCCTCGATTCCTGTATGGGCCAAGTTCTTCAGCAGGTCAATGCCTTCGGCAAACCATGACGGGGCATTGAACAAACTGAAAGGCTTGATCGTGTAAGAAATGTCATCGAGTACGGGAACGACTACGCCTGCCACCTTCTTTGCCGAGAGCTTGACACCCTCCACACTGATCAGGTCGGGTTTGAATTCGTTCCACAGGCTTACCATGCTTCGGTAGCCTACGATTTCTTCTTCCAGTTGGCGTTCCAATCGCTCCACCTCGTCCTTCGTTCGCTTCACCTCCAGACGCAATGCGCTCTCCTTGCTTTTGATCGTCGGCAAGGTACGCTCTCGCATCTTAAGCTGCTTTTCTTGCTGCTGAAGTGAGATTTTGTTGTATTGAAACTTAATAGCCATTGTAGCACAAGGTTATTATTTCTTCCAATAAGTGTCCACAAGCTGCTGCTTGATATTCACTTCGGCCGGTTTGAAGTGCTTGGAGAATAGCTCCCACGCCGTGTCGAGCATCTCTGTCGTATTCACGTTTACGTCTATGGCCAAGAGCTGACGAGAGTAGTCATTGGCGAATTCGAGCGCACGGTTGTCGTAGTCCGTAAGGTCGAAACCGTTCTCCATCTTGGTTTGAGCGTTGGCCGCATCGGAGAAAAGACGAACCGCGGCATTCATCACCTGAGGATGGTCTTCTCGAGTCTTCTTACCGATAACGAGCTGCTTCAAACGAGAGAGGCTTCGGAACGGGTCTACGATAACCTTACCTATGTTGCTGTCGCGACGGAGATAGAGCTGACCTTCGGTAATATAACCGGTGTTGTCCGGCACGGCGTGAGTAATGTCTCCTCCGGAAAGAGTGGTCACAGCGATAATCGTGATAGAACCACCGTCGGGGAACTGTACAGCCTTTTCGTAGATTTTGGCCAAATCCGAATAGAGCGATCCGGGCATAGAGTCCTTAGAGGGGATCTGGTCCATACGGTTCGATACGATGGCCAAAGCATCCGCATAGTTGGTCATGTCCGTTAGCAGTACCAGTACTTTCTCATGCTTCTCAACGGCAAAGTATTCGGCAGCAGCCAAAGCCATGTCCGGCACGAGGATACGCTCCACCGAGGGGTCTTCCGTCGTATTGATAAAGCTCACGATACGATCAAGCGCTCCGGCATTGCTAAATGTATTCTTAAAGAACAAGTAGTCGTCATTGGTCATACCCATTCCACCGAGGATAATCTTATCACTCTCGGCTCGGAGGGCTACCATGGCCATTACTTGGTTGAACGGCTGGTCAGGGTCGGCGAAGAAAGGAATCTTCTGTCCCGTCACCAAAGTATTGTTCAGGTCGATACCGGCGATACCGGTAGCGATCAGCTCTGAGGGCTGCTTACGACGGACCGGATTAACGGACGGACCGCCGATCTCCACTTCTTTTCCTTCCGGTTGGGGGCCTCCGTCGATAGGTTCGCCATAAGCGTTGAAGAAACGGCCGGCCAACTGATCTCCCACTTTGAGCGAGGGAGCCTTGCCCATGAAGATTACTTCGGCATCGGTGGGAATCCCCTCCGTACCGGCAAATACCTGCAGGGTTACATCTTCGCCCTGAATACGCACCACCTGAGCCAATCGGCCGTCGATAGTGGCCAACTCTTCATTACCCACACCGGTGGCACGCAAAGAGCAGGTTGCCTTGGTGATATTGGTAATCTTCGTATATATTTTCTGAAAAGCTTGTTTTGACATAACTATCTAATTTATTTGATGCGTTCGGCCAGAATAGCGTCCAACTCTTTATTGTATTTGTCGAATTCAGCACTTTTGAACTGAGAATAGTTCACCTGCTTGAAGGTATTGATCATTCGCTTGAAATAGTCCGAAACCTCGAGGAAGTCTTCGAAATCGAATTCCGTACGACAGATGTCCGTTATTCTGCTGAGCATCAGTTCCTGACGCTCGAGCGAGCTGTTGCAATCGACATCGTCGAAGGCATCTTGCTGAAGGATCACAAAGTCGATCAATTCTGCTTTCCAGAAGACTACGTGGTAGCTAACGGGTACACCATCATCACCGAGGATGTTGATCTGCTCGGCAATTTCTTTACCCTGATGCAAGCGCATCTTCAGCTCATTCACCTTAGTAGTCCAGTCTGCACTGATGTGGTTCGATATATAGCTCTCGAATTCGGGATATTCGATGTACTTCGAGTAACTATCGATGGGGTTTACAGCCGGATAACGTTTGCGGTCGGCACGATTCTGCTCCAAAGCATAGAAGCAGCGAGCCACTTTCTTGGTGTTTTCCGTCACAGGCTCTTTGAGGTTACCACCGGCGGGAGATACCGTACCGATGAACGTTACCGAACCGGCCGAACCGTTGTTCAGGTAAACGTATCCTGCACGAGCGTAGAAGTTGGCTACGATAGCTGACAAGTCCATCGGGAAAGCATCCGGTCCGGGAAGCTCTTCCAGACGGTTGGACATCTCACGCAGAGCCTGTGCCCAACGCGAAGTGGAGTCTGCCATCATCAGCACGCGAAGGCCCATGGAGCGATAGTACTCGGCTATCGTCATGGCCGTATATACGGATGCCTCACGCGAAGCCACGGGCATATTCGATGTATTAGCAATAATAATGGTACGTTCCATCAATTTACGTCCCGTGTGGGGGTCATTCAGGTGGGGGAATTCCGCAAAGATCTCCACAACCTCGTTTGCACGCTCACCACAGGCTGCAATGATCACGATATCGGCTTCCGCCTGCTTCGAGATAGCATGCTGGAGCACCGTCTTTCCCGTACCGAAAGGACCGGGGATAAATCCCGTACCACCCTCTACGATGGGGTTGAAAGTGTCGATGATACGGATACCCGTTTCGAGCAGTTTGAAAGGACGCGGCTTCTCGCGATAGCAAGTGATAGCACGTTTCACCGGCCATTTCTGCACCATGGTTACATTGTGGTCTTTCCCGTCCTGATCCGTTACCACAGCGATCACATCGTTCACTTTGTACGAACCGGCTTTGGCCAGACTCTTCACCTTGTAATTGCCTTCGAAAACGAAAGGCACCATGATCTTGTGCGGTTGGAAATTCTCCGTCACCTCTCCGAGCCATGAGCCTGCGATCACATTGTCGTTCACATTGGCCAAAGGCTTGAAGTCCCACAGCTTGTCGTCATCGAGAGCGGGAGTATAATCGCCTCGTTTGAGGAAGATCCCGTCCATCTTGTCCAAGTCGTGTTGCAGACCGTCGTAGTTCTTCGAAAGCATACCGGGGCCGAGCGTTACCTCAAGCATACTGCCGGTAAACTCTGCCTCATCTCCTACGTGCATACCGCGAGTACTTTCGAAAACCTGCACATAAGCATTTTTGCCGATCACCTTGATCACCTCGCTCATCAGCTTGGTGCCATTGACATCGATGTAGCAAATTTCATTTTGGGAAACCGGCCCGTCGACCTCCACGGTCACGAGGTTGGACACAATCCCCTTAACAACTCCTTTTGTAGCCATTATCTTGATTTATTTCTTTTGATTTCTTCTGAACTCGTCCAAAGACTCTGCGCTCTCGTGTTTGAGAGTCTTGACGATGCGGCGGAAAGTCTCCTCTCCCGTCTTTTCGTCCAACTTCACCCAACGCTCGATGATCGCCAGCTCCAAATAATAGCAGAGCAAACGCTCTACGGTGAATACGCGGTTGAATACCGACTCTTCGAGCCACTCCCAACGAATCACATCGAGCAGACGCTCACGTTTGGTAATGTCCGTCTCCTCACCGACAGAAAAGAGTGTGGACAGATAGGGCAGTTCTTCGCCCAAGTCGAAGTCACGAGCCCGTGACGTACGCAATTTGTCTTCTATTTCGCCGGTACCGACAATATAATTGATCGGATTCCAGCCCAACTTGCGACACGTGATCGCGGCCAAGATGTTCTTGATATGCAGATTCAGGGCAAACCATTCTTCCAGGAAGTCGTTGCCGCATTTCATGGCATATTCATAATAGTACATGGCCAGACGATCTTCGTCGGAGATTGGCAGGCGTGCTTTTCCTTCTTCGGCTTCAGTGTCCGACAGGGACATTTGGCCATCGTCTCCTTCTTCTTCCTCGCGGAATATCTCAGGCAGCTTTTCCGACAAAAAAGTGCGGAAATGCTCCGGCAACGAATCCATACGGGGCATGACACGTTTCTCCCGATAGGCAGCTATGATGCCATCCAGCGTATCATAAGAGAAGAGAGTCGGCCGGGACTCCTCGGCCTTGGCCTTTTCGCTGTCCTCCAGATAGCGAAGAAGGAACTGATTCTCCTGCTCCCAAAGCAGGAGATCGAAGAGCTTGCTATCCGTTCGACTCAGGATAGGCCTAAGCTCCTGCAGAAACTGCAAGGACGTAAACGGCAATTTCCGATCTTCCACAGTGATGTTGGGCAGACCGGCTACAGTGGCGTAATATTTGGCCATGACTTAGAAAAGCATTTCCACCAGCCTGGGGCGCAAGAAACTCTTGAAGAGATTGATGAACTCTTCCTCACCGAATTCTATCTTGTATGAGCCATCTTTGGGCTGGATAGTATAGGCCACCGGTTGGTTGTTCACCTCTTTGATCGTCACCTTAGTGTTGAGTAAGTCCTTGGCATTGCTTTCGAAATAGGACTGAAGTGCAGTGGCGTTTTGTGTAGAGATAATGATGCTCTCGCCCGAAGCCCAATTCTTGGCCATATCGAGCATCATCTGTTGCATGAATTCGGGGTTGGTCGATGCCGCTTTTACGTTGGCCGAAACGATCTCTCCGGAAATTTGATCCACAATGGTACTCTTGAGCGACTCCAGCATCTGACCAGCATAAAGCTTCAACTCGGATTCGGTATTCTGCTGAAATTCTGTCGCCTTCTTCTTTGCATCGCTCACAATGCGTTCAGCTTCAGCCTTGGCATTATTGATCGTCTCTACGCTTTTGGCCTCAGCCTCAGCGATAATTTTCGCGGCCTGCTCGTTGCCTTTTTCGACACCTTCGCGATAAATTTTGTCGGTTAGTTCCTGGATTTTAGAGTCCATTGTTCTTGATTCTTTATTATAGTAGTATTTGATTCCGAATTAAGCGTCCGCAAAGATAGTACAAATCCGTAAATCACAAGTAGTTTCATATTTCCCCTCTTCTGTGGCATGAGCCTTTTGCAAGGTCTCTCGATAATAGCCAAACAGTAAGGAGCAGGCATCGGTCAAAAGGAGAGGCAATTTTTGTCGTTTAGCAATTATAAATCTGTATTCGATATAGGGCGAGTTTCAATTTTTTCAGATGGAGGCTATCCTCCCGACATGAAGCCATGGAGTTTCGATGTTGATCCATCGAATCAATATCCGCGAAGCTGTTGCTTTTGTTCTTACGAGCCAAAAACACTCCGATTGTGGTGCCTAAATCCTGAAAAAACGGCGCGAGAATTTTTTCGCTTTGGCGCGAGAATTTTTTGTTTCCCGAACCAAAAGCAAAAAAATCCCGCGCCACATCTTCAGGAGCAACAAATGCAAAAATTTTGGCACGTAAACAGGCCCAACGGAGATGATGCCCGGGCTTTTTTAATAGCAGTTTGTATAGGGCATTGTATTAGCCATAAGCATAGCTCCTGAGTCATTCCCATAAAGACGGGCAGTTAAAATCCGATCACCTCCCCATATCCACTCATTATTTGTACGTAAATGTCTTTTTTCAGACTTTAAATACTTATATTTATCCCGAAAAATTACCCAAGAGAGATTGGGTCGATTGTCGATCCGTCTTAAGTCATACAATCCAATAATCATTATTGAAATGAAAAAAACAACCATTATTTCTTTGATTGCCTTCGGTGCTTTCTTTGCAGCCGTGGGCCAAACCAAGGACAATTCTTCTTACAAACCTTTTTCGAAAGAAGATATTGCCGGAGGAGTTTACTCTCTCCCGACTCAAAATCGTGCGCAGAAGGACAATGCCGAGTGGCTTCTTACAGCGACTGTCTCCACAAACCAGTCTGCAGATACTCACTTTATCTTCGATGAGAACAACCGCTATATTGCTCGTGACATAAAAGCCAATGGGGTAAGAAAATCCACGGACTCCATTTACTACGATGCCAACGGGCGAATATCGCATGTGGATCTTTATATCTCGTTCGGTGGCGGAGAGCCTGCACTCGACACCCGATTCAAGTACGCCTATGATGACGAGGGAAAGATGACCGTGAGGGAAGTATTCATGCTGGTAATGGATCCGAATACACCTATCTCACGCTTGGAATATCATTATGATGCACAGGGCAGACTGACCCACTGGATTTCTTTTGCTTTCGGGGCAGAATCCCAAAAGAATACGTATCACTATAATGAAAAAGGTCTGTTGGTCAGCGAAGTGCTGAGCAATGCAATGGGGACAACCTATTCAGACACCGGCAAAACGGAATACAGCTATGACGATGCAGATAATATGGTGAAGGCCGAGTACTTCGTCGTCCAGCAAGGAAAGGCATGGCAAGTACTCAAAAGAGAGGAATACACCTATGAGGACAATATCTGCATACAATATTTGGCTATTAACGGTACCGATACGAAGGTGTACAAGCGAGACATCGAGAGCGATAAGTCCATCTCCGCAAATGTCATTGACATTCCGTCAATGCCGGAACAGACCTGGCCTAATATGTACGGATTCAACGCAAAGCGACTGAAAGAGACTTATTCCTCCTACGAAGGAGATGTGGCTACTCCTATATTCGACTATATCTATACGTACAAGGCTCTTACCTCAATGGCAACACCTTCGACAGAAGCTCAGGTAGCAGTCTATCTCAATCCGTCAACGGACCGGTTAGTGATTCTGGCCAACGGCATCACGCATCTGAGCATGTACGACTTGCAGGGTAAGCTTGTTCGTGATTGTGCCTTGAGCGGCGATAAGGTGGAAATGGGTGTCGGATCTTTGACCAAAGGGACATACCTGCTTAAAGTGAATACGGATCAGGGAGCCTTTGTGAGAAAAGTCGTGATTCGATGATGTAGTTCGGATCGAATTTCGAAGAAAGGAGCTGTACGGCAAGGCCCCCCCTTGCGTACAGCTCCTTATTTCATTGGGATCAAACTGTTTCCTTGCCGCTCCCCGGCATGGCAAGGAGTTTTTGCCGATATTGGGAAGGAGAGCAGTTCATGTAGCGTTTGAAGGTGCGAGAGAAGTAAGCCGGATCCGAAAAGCCTGCCTCAATGCTAATGTCGGAGATGTTTTTGCTCTCATCGGCAAGGAGCTTGCAGGCCAATTTTATCTTGATCTGCTGTATGTAGCCGATGGTGGAGCAACCTACGACACTCGTGAGCTTTCTGTTGAGCTGGGATGGACTCATGCACATTTTTTCGGCCAAGTCTTGAGCGGAAAAATCCGGATTTTGTTTGATTCCACCGGACACTGCATCTTTGGCTGCAAGGAGAAACTGCATACTGCTGTCATCTATCGGTTGAGGCTCCTCCTCCGGCTTCCGATCCAGCATGAGTTTTTGCATATAGAACTTCTTGAGCAACTCACGGTCTTTCAGAAGCTGCTCGATCCGCATCAAAAGCTCCTCCGGAGAGAATGGCTTGCATAGATAAGAGACTACACCGCTTTTGATTCCTTCCAATCTGTCCTGTTCGGTACTCTTGGCCGTCAAAGCGACAATGGGAATGTGACAGAGCAGAGGCGATTGCTTCATCCGGATTGTCATTTCTATCCCATCCATTATCGGCATCATAATATCCGTAATGATGATGTCGGGAATATGCTCGGTAGCGAGGGCTATACCCTCTTTTCCGTTTGCGGCGGATAGCACATTGTAACGATCGCAAAGGAGGAGTTTGACGAGCAGGTTGATATCCTTATTGTCCTCGACGAGCAGTATGGTCGGACGTTCGTCCTCGAAGCGATGATTCAGAGCTGCTACCATCGGAGATGTCGGTGAGTCATCGGGCGCGACGTGGACAGGCATGACAATATCATCGGAGGAGGGTAGCCAAGGAAGAATCTCTGCCGAAGAGGACTGGTTTTGTGTAGGAATACTGATGGTGAAGGCACTTCCTTTCCCCGGCTGGCTTTCCACTTTGATCGTACCTCGAAGGTTTTCGACCAGTATATTGGTAAACGAGAGTCCGACGCCTGATCCATGCTTTTCGGTAGCGGACTGTCCTCGATAGAAGATGTCGAAGATATGGGCCTGATCAGTTTTATCTATTCCTATGCCATTGTCTGCAACGCGTATGATCAGATTTTTTTCATTCTTGGTTTTTGCCAGAGATATGACCACTCTCCCTCCGGCTAAAGAATACTTGATGGCATTGGACAAAAGATTGGATATGATTTTTTGCAAGTAGGAGGGGACGAAGTCCACGACAATAGGTTTGCTCTCGGGTTGTAGCTCCAAGGTTATGTCTTGAGCCTGTGCGTATGGTGCAAACGAATCGATGAGAATCTGTACGAAGGAGACGATGTCGCCATTGCGCCATTCGGGCGTGGATACTCCGCTTCTGATCTTGCAAATATCCAACAGCTGGTTCACCAAATTCAGCATATGGCTACTCTGTCTGTCTATTATCTTGTGCAGCTCGGTTCTGTCCGATGCTTGGAGATCAGGACTTGAACTCATCTTCTCATTCAAGCCTTGTATGACGGTGATAGGCGTACGAAATTCGTGTGTAATACCGGTGAAAAAGCCGGAGCGAAGCTTATCCGTCTCTTTGATCAGCTTGTTGTGCTTCTTGCCCTGACGGTATGCATATGTCAGAACAGAAATCAAAAGAATCGAGATGAAAAGGGCAAAAAGAGTGCTCAAGAGGATGAACTTCGATTTCTCTTGTTTCGCCTTGCTTACTTGCTGTATTTCTTCAAGCTCTTTTTGGGACTTGTTTCGTTCGTAGTTGAATCGCGTTTCTTGTATGCTGCTGACCTTGTGCGCAATGGACATGCTGTCGCTCAACGTCTTGCTCAGACGGAATGTTTCGAGGGCTTGTTTGTATTCTTTTTTACGCTCGAGATTCTCGTATTGAAGATTGTATATTTCTATCAGATGTGAAGTCGAATTAATTTCTTTCGCAGTCCCTTCGGCCAAAGAAATGAAATGCTGGTAGAGCCTTTCGTTACCTTGTTTGAGATTGATACGTGCCATCGGGATACAGGAATTCAGCCAGTGCCATCGATCGGACAACTGTTCCATCAGTTTGTATGCCGTGGCATACTCTTGCAAAGCCTTTTGATAATCCCCTTTTTCTTCGTCTACTTCTCCGAGATTGATGCTACAGAGTCCGATACCCATCAGATTCTCTGCCATATTGTTCTGCTCCAGAGACAAGAGGAAGTAGGTACGAGCCTTGTCGTATTCTTTGCGTTGTCGATAGATACGTCCGAGGTTCGCATAGTTGATAGCTTGCCCGAGAGGACTGTCGAGTTCTTTCTCTCCTTGCAGTGCTTTCAGGAAATTCTTTTCGGCCTCATCATGGTATCCTAACTCAAGATTGATGTTGCCGATGCCGTTCAGGGCCGCCGATCTGGCTTTGATCGCAGGCCTATTCTGGTTTCCGCTAAAAGATTCTATCAAGGAAAGAGCCTTGTAATGATAATCCGAAGCTTCTGCCAAAGCACCGATACGACGGCTATCCGTTCCGAGGTGATTCCATGCCTGTGCGGCTACGATGGTGTCCCTTAGATTCAATGCAGCGTTCAACCCTTTTTGGTGATATAGCATCGCATCTGTGTATTGGGACATATTACGCATCCGTTTGCCGACCTCGATCGCGAATAACATTTGTCCCACAAGGTTCTTGTTCTGTACGCTGTTCTCGTAAAGCTGTTTAACAGAATCAGTGGGAAGTTCTTTTTCGTACAGCAATGCAGTAATACGCTTTTTCTCTCGGGCGATTTCAGTTACAGAGTGTTTTTCTTTTTTTTCACATCCGACCAAAATCGACATTATGAGTAATAATAATGGGAAAAGTTTCTTCATCTGGCTTTCTATATGCAAGTCAATTCCGGTGTAAAACTAATCAAACATGGATAATCTGACACATAAATATGGTTTGTGAAACAATATTGAGAGGAGTGCGAAGCGTCCATTTGAATTATTTCCTATATTTGCGGAGTCGGTGCCGGTAAAAAAGATGAATAAACTTTTTCTTCGTCTTCGGCATAAAGACAAACTAAAAAAGAAAACAGAGAATAGAAGTAGTGGAAGCTCATGGCTTTCGTCACTTCGTCTAATAAGTATAACTTAACAAAAAACAAACGAAAGAAAAAAAAAAGCATTACTTATTGGTGCTGCTCTTTTGGGAGCAGTCAGTTTTGCAAGTGCTCAGTCTTTGAGCACAATCAAAGTACAGAACAATTCAGTACAGCAACCTCGTGAGGAAGCCACTATTCAGGTTTGTGGAGAATTGGCAGGGCAAGTTGACTGCATTGGGACAGGTAATTCTGCAATCATAGCTGCTGCAGCGAAATTTGACACCGATGATCTCGAAAACTATGTAGGCTGGGAGATCATGAGTGTTGATTTCTTCCCTGGACATCAAGCGTGCAAGTACACATCTACAGTATGGGCTGATGATATGACCATTTTGGGCCAATCAGAAGATAGTGATCCCGTAATGCAGACTATCAATAATCTTGCTCTCAAGACTGGTGTCAAGATTGAAGCCGGCAAGAATTACATAGTTGGTTATATTGCTAATACCGCAGGTGGACATCCTATCGGATGTGATAAGGGTCCTGCTGTTGATGGTTATGGAGATTTGGTTTCTATATCAGAAGATGGTGGTGCTTCTTTCCCTCCGTTCGAATCTCTTCATCAAGCAGTTCCTACCTTAAATTATAACATCTATGTCGTTGTTCATTTGAAGAAGGGTGAAGGTGTTGAGGCTGTTCTCACCAACGACAAGGCTAATGCTTATGTTCAGAATGGCGTTATCTATGTAGCCGGAGCTAATGGTCGTCAGGTATCTCTGTTCGACATGAACGGTAAGGTTGTTTATACCGGCGTTAGCGAAACGATTGCAGCTCCTCAGAAGGGCATGTATATCCTCCGTGTAGGTGCTAAGAGCATCAAGCTGGCTATCTAATTCTGAGTAATCTTGTATACCTGATAGGCATTAGGCTTGTCGGGTATAACCAACGAAAATCACAGCGAATTGAGGTTCGCTGTGATTTTCGTTTTTATACAACTGTCCATGGGACTATTCGGGATTATATCAGGTGGAAAATGGCGTCAGTGCGCCTCCAGCCAATTGGCTCCTTCGCCGATCTCGGCTATCAGAGGAACACGCAAAGAGGGCATCACCCCCTCCATACACGAGCGTACAAGCTCGCGAACTTCTGCAGCTTCAGGACGAAGAACGTTGAAGTTGAGTTCGTCGTGCACTTGCAGGATCATTCGGCTCCGCAGCTTACGCTCAGTGATTTCCTCGTGTATTCTGATCATCGCCAGCTTGATCAGGTCGGCAGCAGAGCCTTGTATAGGGGCATTGATGGCATTCCGCTCTGCATAGCCGCGGACGACGGCATTGGCACTGTTTATGTCCCGGAGGAATCGCTTGCGACCGAACAGTGTGGTGACGTAGCCCTGTCGCTTGGCTTCGGCAATACTCCGATCCATATACGCTTTAACCCCCGGGTAAGAGGCAAAGTAACCTTCGATCAAGGCCTTGGCTTCTGTACGGGAGATATTGAGCCGTTCGCTAAGCCCGAAAGCAGAGATGCCGTAGATGATCCCGAAGTTGGCCGTTTTAGCTCGGCGGCGCATGTCATCCGTGACTTCTACAAGAGGCAGCCTGTATATTTTGGAGGCTGTGGCTCGGTGGATGTCTTCTCCATGGAGGAAAGCCTGTATCAAGCTCTCGTCTTCACTCAGATGCGCCATCAGCCGCAGCTCGATCTGAGAATAGTCTGCGCTCATGAAAATACATTCGTCATTGTCCGGTACGAAAGCAGCCCTCAGCCCCCTCCCGACTTCGGTCCGGATCGGAATGTTTTGCAGATTAGGATTGCTGCTGGAGAGACGTCCCGTGGTAGCGACGGTCTGATTGAACGAGGTATGCAGCTTACCATCGGGGTAGCGCATCTCCGGCAGAGCTTCTACATAGGTACTGAGTAGTTTTTTGATTCCTCTATAGTCCAGTATGAGACGCACGATGGGATGCTTTTCCTGTAGCTTGACCAGAATTTCTTCGTTTGTAGAGTAGCTGCCGGACTTCGTCTTTTTGGGCTTTTCGGTAATTTGCAGTTCCTCGAAGAGCACGGTTCCCACTTGAGAGGGACTGTTGATATTGAATGAGTGTCCGGCCAAACGGTAGATTTCATCTTCGATTCGCTGCATCTCTTCGCCAAGTCTGGAAGCTGTGCGTCGGAGCACCTCCGTGTCCAGCTTTACGCCGGAGCGTTCCATATCGACAAGCACCGGCACGAGTGGCATCTCTATACTTTCGAATAAGGAGGTCATCCCGGCCTCGGAGAGCATAGCATTGAGGCGTTCATATAGCTGCCAAGTAATATCGGCGTCTTCCATGGCATAGTCTGCCAGATTCTGCAATGGTACCTGACGGATGTGCACCTCCTGTTTGTCGCTTCCGACAAGATCCGAGTAGTGGATGGTGCGATAGCCCAGCAACGTCTCCGCCATCTCATCCATATTGTGGCGGAGATCGGGAAAGAGGAGGTAGTGTGCTATCATCGTATCGAATAGCTGTCCGCGTACTTCTATACCATATCGGGAGAGTACTTGGATGTCATACTTCATATTCTGACCGACTTTGCCGATAGCTGTATCGGCAAAAAGCGGACGCAAGAGATCTAATCTGCGTTTTCCGATTTCTTCGTCTTCCGGCAGCGGTATGAAGAAAGCCCGTCCCGACTCGGCACATAGCGTGATGGCAACGATATTGGCCCGAAGTGCATCTTTCGAGTCGGTCTCTGTGTCGAATGAGAAACAAGGTGTGGAAGAGAACATTCGGATGCAATCCGCTATCTCTTCCTCGGTTTCGAGAATCGTATATTCATGTGGTACGTCTGTCAGTTTCTTTAGAGGAAGTCCTGTAGCATCGGTGCCTTCTCCGAACAAATCTGTCGGAGGCTCTTGTGCCTGTACCATGCCGGCAAACAGGTCTGTCGCAGGGGCATCGGCAGGTGTACTCTCCAACCGTTTCAGCAAAGTGCGAAATTCCAGTGCAGCGAAGCATTCACGAACGGCTGCCATATCGGGCGAAGTACGTCGATAGGCTTCGGAATCGAAAACAATAGGAGCATCCGTGCGGATGGTGGCCAAGTAGCGCGAGAAGCGCGTTTGCTCTTCCCCCTCCTGAATTTTCTTGGCTACAGCTCCTTTCAATTCATCTTGGTGGGCGTATATGCCGTCTATGCTTCCATACTCAGCCAGTAGCTTCTCAGCTGTTTTCGCTCCAATGCCTTTACATCCGGGTATATTGTCCGAGCTGTCTCCCACGAGGCCGAGGTAATCTATCATTTGCCCGGGGATGGAAAGTCCGAACTTTTCGCAGACTTCTGCCGGCCCCCATGTTTCATAGCCACCACCCGACTTAGGTCGATAGATCTTGATTCGCTCCGACACCAGCTGGCCGAAATCCTTATCGGGCGTTACCATTCTGACGGCAAGCCCTTGCTCTTCGGCTTGTTTGGCCAAAGTACCTATCGTGTCGTCTGCTTCAAAGTCCGGCACTTCTACAGCAGGAATACGGAAAGCGGCCAACATCTCTTTAATCAACGGAACGGCGATGCGAATACCTTCCGGCGTTTCCTCTCGTTGAGCCTTGTACTCTGCATACTCGCGATGACGAAAACTACCTCCCGGAGGATCGAAAACCACGGCAATATGCTCTGGCGACTCCTTCTCCAGTATATCCAATAAGGTCAGGGCAAAGCCGAATACAGCTCCGGTGTCACGACCGGTAGAGTCGATCCGCGGACTACGGATGAAAGCATAATAGGCACGAAAGATGAGAGCATAAGCATCAAGAAGGAAAAGTCGCTCGGTCATATCGAATCTTAGTTAGAGGGGAGATTTGAAAAAAGGAGAGGTGGAAGCTGTCATTCGGTAAACTTCAGGATGAGAGCAGAGCGAGCCGGCAGATAGAGGTTCAAATACTGTTCATGGGTAAACCGATCTTTACTCCCATCCGGAAGAGTAAAATGCTCCACCCATTCGTCCACACGACCGAAACCTTCGTACTTCCGTGCATCGGTACTCATCGCTACCGAATACTTACCGGCCGGAAGAGGGATGGGATAATCCGAATAAGAACGTTCGGGGTGAAAATTGAAAACGAAGAAGAAATTGCCTCGACCGTAACAGATCACCTGCTCTTCTCTCTTGAGCCAGTATTCGCGCAATGGGAGTTTGTGAAAGCTCTCCACCGATCGTATCATGGCTATCATATCCTGATCAAACAAGTGCAGACCTGCATAGCGCAAGAAAGGACTATCGGCCAGACTCCACTGCCTGCGGGCATACTTGTACGACCAGCCATTCCCTTCGCGAGGGAAGTCTATCCACTCGGGATGTCCGAATTCATTGCCCATGAAATTGAGATAACCACCATTCATCGTCGTGGCAGTGAAGAGACGGATCATCTTCAGCAGTGCAATGCCTCTGTCCACGCTATGTACACAACTCTGCTTGTTCATATACCAATACATATCGGCATTGATCAGGCGAAATATGATTGTCTTGTCCCCGACCAAAGCCTGATCATGACTCTCGGCATAGCTGATCGTCTTTTCCTCCTGACGGCGATTGGTCAGTTGATACCAGATGTCGCCGGGATTCCAGTCTTCGTCTCGATGCTCTTTGATGAGCTTGATCCAGAAATCGGGGATATTCATGGCTAAACGGTAGTCAAAGCCATATCCCCCATCTGCCAAGGGAAGAGCTAATCCGGGCATGCCGCTTACCTCTTCGGCTATCGTGATTGCATCGGGGCAAAGTTCGTGAATGAGTTTGTTGGCCAAGATCAGATAGGCAATAGCATCGCCGTCCTGATGGCCGTTGTAATAGCTGTCGTAATTGTCGAACCTATCACCGAGTCCATGACTATAGTATAGCATGGACGTCACACCATCGAAACGGAAGCCGTCGAATCCAAACTCTGTCAGCCAGTATTTGCAGTTGGAAAGGAGGAAGTGCAGTACGTTGTCCTTACCATAGTCGAAGCAATACGAATCCCAAGCCGGATGGAGTCCGCGATTGCCTTCATGGAAGAAAAGGGTATGCGTGCCGTCATACAAGCCCAAGCCTTCGACCTCGTTCTTGACTGCATGCGAATGCACCAGATCCATGATCACGTAGAGGCCGAGAGCGTGGGCTTCATCAATCAGACGCTTGAGATCTTCGGGCGTTCCAAAACGACTGCTCGGAGCAAAGAAACTCGACACATGATAGCCGAACGACGCGTAATAAGGATGCTCCTGTATCGCCATGAGCTGTATGGCATTATAGCCGTCCTTGCAGATACGGGGGAGGATATTCCGTCGAAACTCTTCGTATGTGCTGACCTTCTCCTCCTCGGACGACATCCCGATATGACATTCATAAATTAGCAAAGGCTCGTCCTTACGGTTAGGATGAGGGTGTTTCATTTCATAGGGAGTATCCGGCACCCACACTTGGGCGTAGAAAAGATAAGTTTCAGGATCCTGTTCTACACGGTTGCACCAAGCCGGTATCCTCTCTCCTTCGCCACCGGGCCATTCGAAGAAGAGCCTGTAGCGAGAGCCATGCGGAAGCAGTCGGCATGGAAGTCGCAATTCCCATGAACCCGCTTCATCCACAGGCGCAAACCGAAACTGTGGCAATCTACGCCAGCGCGAAAGTTCGCCGATCAGATATACGGCCGTGGCTTCGGGCGCGAACTCACGAATCACCCACGAATCCCCGTCCTGATGAAGACCGTAATAGAGATGTCCATTGGCGAAGTTGCTCAATCCGCCGGATCTTCCTCCGGTCAAATCCGTCTCTCGTTTGCGAGCATACTTCAGTCTGCTTTCTATTACTGATTCATATGGGCGCAGCCAAGGATCTTGTTCGATTATTCTCATATCATTGTAGCTTTCAATGTCGAAGAGCGGTCATTTCGATGATGGATAATGATGGTAGAGGGCAAGTGCTCGATCACACTCGGACACTCACCGGCAAAACGCAACCAATAGCGGTAGCTGACGAGCATAAAGTGGTAGCTGCTGATATTGATTGTCGATGGCAATCCGGCTTTCAGTCTGTTTTCTCCCATGGATAGAGTCGGCGGTAAACCATCAGTCTCGGGTAGTACATCGAGCACACTGCCATTGTTGCGAGCCAACGAACGAGCATAAGAGAGGAGTTCTTCGTCACCTTCATTCTCCATCAGGAGCAAGACCTTACCCGCATGCTTGAATCCACGATGAATAAAAATACCCACACTGCATTGCGTCTGCTCGATGAAGTAGTGCATCTTGTCTCTCAGCATTTCATGCGCATTCAAGAGAGCTTCCGGAGTGGCTATGGAGATAGGGCCTAACTTTCTCTGCAGTTTTTTGCGGAAATACAGCAATTCCCTGTCACTCTTACGATCGGACAAATTGATCCCTGCACCGACAAGCAAGAAGCTATATCCACCGGCATTGACCGTACGTACTACCTCAGCCTCCGGATGCTCGAACATGTGGTGATGCAGTGTTCTGATGGGGAGTCGTCTGCGATCGCTTTCTTCTCGGATAGGAGCAAAAGCTCTTTCTTCATATACTTCCGAAGAAGTCAGATTCGTGTCGCTCCCGACAGTGATATGAAGAGCCGTAACAGAGGGTTTCTCATCGCCCCGATGCATCAAGAGGTCTGTGGCATGAAGCAAATGTGCACCACTCGAAGCCCTTCCGAACGAAAGCAATACGGCCCCGCTATTCTCTTTCTGAAGTGCTGCATTCTCAAGCTCGGTCTCGCGTTTGAAGAAAAGATCTATGAGTCGGAGCAGGGGAGTCGTCATGAAAGTGGTGATCAGGGTCATCATCACCAGAATTGTGAATATAACCGGGGGGAGGATGCCAAGCTCGCGTCCGATGGCCAGTACGACAAGCTCCATCAGGCCACGCGTATTCATGAACGCCCCTAAGTAAAGCGATGCTTTCTTCCTCTCTCCACAGAACCTTGCAGCCACATACGTACCGCCGAATTTGCCGATAATGGCAATCAAGGTGAAAGCACCTGTCAGTAGCCACAGGGAGGCACTGTCCAGCAACCCCAACTTCGTTTGCAAACCGGAACTGACAAAAAACAGGGGGAGAAAAAGGGTGAGAGAAACGTCTTCTACCTTCTCTGTCAAAATCTTGCGGAATTGGACATTCTCGGGCATTACCAATCCGAGCATGAAAGCTCCGAAAAGGGCATGCATACTCAATAGTTCCGTAGCGTAGGCACTTGCCAATAGCAAAACGAAAATAAAGCCGATCATCGTCTTGCTCACGACCTCCTGATTGTCATAAAGTCGTCCGATCACCTTGAAGAAAGGTCGCACAAGTCCGAATATAACCAAGAGGTACAGGATGAGGAAGAGAAAGTTGTATATGGCACTGAGAAAGCTGCCACTCTGCGTAATGGCCATTACTCCGGCGAGCATCAACCATGCAGAAATATCCCCTGCTGCAGCTGTACTGATAGAAAGCATCCCGAGATGGCTTTTCCCTAATTGACGCTCTTGTATGATTCTGGCCAATACGGGAAAAGCCGTGATGCTCATCGAGATACCGATAAAGAGGCCATAGGGGAGAAAAGTCGTGGTATCGGCTGCATAATCCTTATATGTCATATAGCTGATCAGCAAGCCTAAGAGAAAGGGGATAAAGATACCTGCATGACTGATGATCATCGACTGGCTGAAGCGAGGCTTAATGTCATTGATATTCAGCTCCATGCCAATGACAAACATAAACAGGATGAGGCCGAACTGACTGAGCAGCTCCAGATTGGCCAAAGCGGACAAGGGGAAAAGGACTTCATAAGCCTCCGGCCAAACCGCTCCCAAGAGAGATGGGCCGAGGAGTATTCCCGCCACGATTTCACCGATTACAGTGGGCTGGCCGATTTTCCCGAAAAACCACGCCACGAGCCTCGCCACCGTAAGAATAACGATGATCTGCAACAACAAGACACCGATAGTGTCCGTGAAATGGTGATGTACCGATTCGCTGAAAGAATCGAAAGCACCGACCAATCCACCTCGCCCTCGAAGGGACATCGCTTTGTCGACTACATTGGTTTCCAACTCTTTCCCGATAGTGGCGAAAAGCCAAAGTCCGATCAAAAAGAGAAGAAGCATACCGACATAGAATATCGTTAGCTTGTGTGCAGCCGTCCCCGATTGTTTCATGTAGCAGATCTGAATATTATCACAGGCTAAAGGTACTAAAAACCCAATAGTGTCCTAAATGTTTTTTGGGGGGGCGTTGTTGTGTAAACCCAAGGGGAAATACCGACCGACAGTTGTAACCCCTGCATAGGACTAACCGGATATGTGTGTAAACTTATATGAATCCCGCACATCCCAACTGTCAACTTTTTTCAGTACACAGTAGCGCGTTTTTATCGCACCACGAAGGTCGCGAGATTTCCGCATATGCAGAAATATATTTTCGTATATACTCCGATAAATTTTCGTATATACGGAAATAAATTTCCTTATATACGCAAATATATTTCTTTATATGCACAATAAAGAGTGGCTTGGAATATTGCTCCGAAACACTATAGAAGAATGAGTCCCGAGCAATTCAACAGTCAACTTTTTTCAGTACACAACAGTGATTGGGGGAATCGACATCGGGGAAAAGTTTTTCACTCTCTTTTGTCCTTTCATTCGTATTTCCAACCGAAAGTTGCACCGAAAACTGAGATAGATTTGTTTATCTTCGTCTATTCTTATGAAACGAAAATATACAAGACAGCTCTTTCCCGACAGAGAGACTCTCACTCTTTCCCGATCAGCACTTCCTCCGGCCATCCCTGCATCCGCTTTTGACATAGGCGATCGGGAAGGGTTTGTCCTCGTATCCTCCGGAACAAATGTTCCTACGCAGATACTCGGTTACAGCCGAGAAGAGCGGTTCGACTACGAGCCGGCACCAGAACAAAGATGAAAAGAAGGTTTCTATCGCTGTTACTGCTGTACATACTCTCTTCCATCAGCCTTTCTGCTCAGCGGTTTCCGATGGTGCAGGGAATCGAGTTGGACACCGATTCGCTTTTCTCTCTGCCCAAGCGTCCTTGGCGCGCCATCGGTAAAACGATAGGCGTCAATCTGGCCGTATGGGGCTTCGATCATTTCATCATGAACGAGGACTTTGCAGACATCAGTTGGCAGACTATCAAGAGCAATTTCCAAACAGGCTTTGGCTGGGACAATGACAAGTTTGTCACCAACCTCTTCGCACATCCTTATCACGGATCGCTCTATTTCAATGCAGCGAGGGCGAACGGTTTGAGCTTCAGGCACTCTGCTCCGTTTGCCTTCTTTGGCAGTCTCATGTGGGAGCTGCTTATGGAAAACGAGCCACCGAGTATCAACGACCTCTGTGCCACCACCATAGGCGGTATAGCTTTGGGGGAGATGGGGCACAGGCTGTCGGACCTGCTCATCGACAATCGTACCACAGGGTGGGAACGTACGGGGCGCGAGGTGGCTATCGCTCTGATCAATCCGATGCGCTTTCTCAACCGTCTGACAGCAGGAGAGGTGACTTCTGTCGCGAGTCGCAGCGGACAGATATTTCAGTCTGTCCCCATAAACATAGTCGTCGATGCCGGCTTTCGCTTTTTGGCAGACAAGCGGCATGCCCGAACCGGTGCCACGGCTCTGACCCTGAATCTGAGATTCGACTACGGCGATCCATTCCGAAGCGAAACTTTCTCTCCATACGATTTCTTCCAATTCAAAGCCGGATTGAGTTTCTCCGAATCGCAACCTCTGCTGAGCCAGATCAATCTGATCGGAATCCTAAGCGGATGCCAACTGCTCGCACACGAACGAACGGTTTTGGTGGGAGGTCTCTTTCAGCACTTCGACTACTACAATTCGGAAAAACGAATAAGCAAAAATTCGGAGGAGGTACTCGTCACCCCATACCGTATCTCGCAAGTGGCAGCTCTGGGAGGCGGTCTTATCTTCCAGCACCACGGAAAATTTCGACGACGTCCTCTGGAGCTATATGCCGAGACCTACCTGAATGTCGTCCCAATGGGAGCCAGTCTGTCGGATCACTACAACGTGGACAATCGGGACTATAACCTCGGCAGCGGATTGAGCGGCAAGCTATACCTTGGCGCTACGTACAATGATCTGTGGAGCTGGCTCTTGGGAGTCGAAAGCTATCGGCTCTACACATGGATCGGATATGAAGAGCCGCACCAGAAAAATACCGATGTCAGCTCTTTTATGGTGCAGGGGGACGAAAGCAAGGCACGCCTACTGGTGACGAGTTCCGAGTTCGCATTTCATCCTGGCCCCTGGCATGTAGCCATCGTCGCTCGCCGTTTCATCCGCAAAACAGCCTATCAATTCTACCCTAACGTATCATTCGATACCGGCGACATACAGCTGCGTGTCGGATTTCACTTCTAATTCCCCAACCCTAATAATGAATCCCCTCTTACAACCCTTTGATACGCCTTTCGGCAGTTACCCTTTCGACAAAATTTCGATAGCAGACTTCAAGGAAGCATTTGCCCATGCCTTAGCGGAAAAACGGGCAGAAGCAGATACCATCATCAACAGTACCGAACCGCCGACTTTTGCCAATACGATTTTGGCATTAGAGCTTTGCGGTGAAAAGCTGGAGCTTGTCTGTGGAGCTTTCTTTAATCTCCTGCACGCCGACAGCAACGACGAACTGATGAATCTCTCCCAGGAGATAATGCCCGAACTGACCCGTCTCAGTACGGATATAGCCCTGAGCGAACCCTTGTTCGTGCGCATCCGAACCGTATGGGAGAGCGATGAGAAAGAAAAGCTCTCGGATGAAGAAAAACGCCTTCTGTATAATTGCTATCGGGGCTTTGTCGATAGCGGAGCACTACTCCCCACAGAGAAAAAAGACCGGCTGCGTACCCTGTCCGAAGAGATGAGTATGGCCTCATTGACATTCGGACAGAATGTGCTCAAGGACGAGAAACGCTACAAACTCCACCTCAGCGATCCGGCGGCTGTGGTCGGGATGCCCGAGACGGCTCTTGCTCTTGCTTCGGAGAAAGCCCGGCGAGAGGGCTATACGGAGGGTTGGCTTTTCGACCTTTCTGCTCCGAGCTACTTTGCTTTTATGAAGCATTGTCCCGATGGGAACCTGCGCCGGCAGATGTATGAAGCGAAAATGTGTGTCGGCTTCGTAGACAATGAGTATAACAACGAAGCTCTGATCCGTAGAATGGTAAACGGCCGTCTCGAGGAGGCACAACTCCTGGGTTACGATACCTTCGCCCACTTTGCTCTTCATGACAGGATGGCCAAGAACCCCAAGGCTGTCCAAGAACTACTGGACAAACTACTGGATGCATACAAGCCCAAAGCGACAGATGAATTGGAGATGATCCGCAAATGGGCTGCCGACAAGACATCCGAAGTCGATAACTTCACGATACAACCATGGGATTGGGCATACTTCTCGGAACAGTACAAACAGGCCCACTACGATCTGGACGATGAGATGATGCGCCCGTACTTCGAATTAGGGCGCGTCACACGTGGTATCTTCGGCTTGGCCAACCGGCTGTACGGACTTCATTTCTCCGAACGGACGGATGTGCCGGTCTATCATCCGGATGTAAAGGTGTACGAAGTATCGGACGAAGACGGCTCTTATATCGGTCTGCTCTACACGGATTTCTTTCCACGCGAAGGCAAGCAAAACGGAGCATGGATGAACAACCTCCGAGACCAGTCCGAACATCAGCACCCGCACATCATCATCGTGATGAACTTCACCCCTCCTTCGGCGGACAAACCCTCGCTCCTGACAGCAGGTGAGGTGGAGACTTTCCTGCACGAATTCGGTCATGCCCTGCACGGCATGCTGTCCAAATGCCGCTTCAGCTCCTTGTCCGGCACCTCGGTAGCCCGTGACTTCGTGGAACTTCCCAGCCAAATAATGGAAAACTGGCTGACGGAGAAGGAGTTCCTCGACACCTTTGCCCACCATTATATAACGGACGAACCTATGCCTACCGAATTGGTGGAAAAACTCCTCTCGGCACGAAATTACCTCGCAGCAAGCGGTGCATGCCGTCAGCTCAGCTTCGGCTATCTCGACATGGCATGGCATGGATTGTCTGCTCCGGTGGATGACAAATTAGACATCAAGGCTTTTGAAGAGGCTGCTTGGTCGAAAGCCCTTATCCTACCTCCTTCGCCCCCGAATGCCGTGATGAGCACGGCCTTCGGTCATATATTCTCGGGAGGCTATGCAGCCGGATACTATGGTTACAAATGGGCGGAAGTGCTGGATGCCGATGCTTTCGCAGCTTTCAAGGAAGTGGGTATTTTCGATCGCAAGGTAGCCGGTCGTTTCCGCCGTGAGATATTGGAGAGAGGCGATACGGCCGATGCCATGGAGCTGTATGTAGCTTTCCGTGGACATGAGCCGGACATTGCTCCCCTGCTGAAGCGTACCGGCTTGGTTTAGCCTCATTTATGCGGTCTCAATACCACGTAAAACGTAAGCCCGAAAGCGTGTCGCTTTCGGGCTTACTGTTTTTATCCTGTTTTGGAAACCTGTGTCTGAAATACAGGGGATATGATTTACTGGCGAATGCCGAGCTTCTTGGCGATGGCTGCAGGGATGGCCTTCTTGTGTACGATGATATTCATTGTCCTACCGGCTACGAAGTTGTAAGAAGCATACCAGATACCCTTGTACTTACCGGTTTCGCCCCATGAGTTTTTCACCATGAAGAACTTGCGTCCATTCTGATTCTTGGCGATACCGTAGATAACCATACCGTGGTCATCGGTGAGGCTATACTCATCGTAACCTTTCTGACGGAACTCTTGAGTGGGGTTGATTTCAGGACAATCGGCACTATTAACCGTACGAATGATCTCTGCCTGCTTCTCGGCACGGCTCAATCCTACCCAACGATCCTGATCCGACCCTTTGGCTTCGATACCTTCTACGTCGGCCAATACGCCGATACCATCACGCGTAAAGCCCACTTCGCTTACGTCCGAACCCCATGCGATGGAATAGCCGTTGTTGATGGCATATTCCATAGTCTCCATCAGCTCGTTGATGGGCATATTATAGGAGAGAGAGCCGCGCCAGTTGTCTTCGATTTCGAGGGCAAACTGTGTGTAAAAAGGATGATGCGTATAAGAAGTCAGCGACACATAGTCATCGACATTAAGACCGAGATACTGAGCAAAGCTCTTCGGCGTGTAGGTCTTACCTTCATAAGTGAAAGTTTCAGGACATGTGCCGAGGTAGCTGTCGATGATCCCATCATAGGCTTTTTTCCATGCAGGAGTGAGCTTGCCATTAGGATTCGTCACGATAGCCTTGAGGTAGGCCAGAGCACCGTCTGCCAATTCACTGTGAGCATTCTTCTTCGTGCCATAGTTCAAGCCCTGCATGACAGACTGTGGAACGACGCCGTAGTGCTTCACCACATAGAGAACATCGTAGAAGGAACCGCCCTGTCCGAAGTTCAGCTTCCCATGCATACGTACATACTTCTCGCCTTTGTCCTTGTATGATTGAGCTACGGAGTGCATTTCGGCCAAGTCCACTTCGGGCTTTCCCATACGGAGGATTTCGCTTTCGAGGAATCCTAATGCAGAGTATGACCAGCATGTACCTGAGTTGGCCTGATCTTTCACCGGCGTAATGGGCACTTCTTTAATAGTAGTGAACTGATTCTCTACAACGTCTGCACTCTTCTGTTGAGCTTGTACGACGAAACCGCTGCAAACAACTACCGCAGCGAGCAAAAGCGTTTTCTTCATTCTATGTTTTTGATTTTTAATAGTGAGTGATTTTCTCATATGGTCGCAAATATAAGAATATCTACCCATTCGAGTCCCAAATATCGTCCATCCGGCAGGGCGATCGCATTTGAAGTGTTAACACACATATAGGCCTGATGATGCTCCGTCCGGAATAAGCCCGAATTAATGTGTTAGAGATCCCAATTGTAGAAGGAAGAGACCAAGGATACGGAGTACAACCTTTCAAATACAATAGCCCTCTGTCGAAGAGGCCGGCCTCTTCGGGGAATTTTCTGTAGTGTGTGTTGCTTTCACTATTGGAGCCCTTTGCAAAAAGAGAAGGCTATCAAGAAGTATCTTTTCGGTATCGTTTTCACCCGTAGAGCGTGTCGCACAAGTCATAGAGGAGCTGAGGTATTCATATCTATAACGACACAGAAAAACAGTCGATTGACAATGAAATCTCCCGGAAAATGCCGTGTGACAATCTCATCTATCGGTTTAACAGCTCACACGGAACCTCCCACTCCCCGAACCTGCCATCCGACACAGAGCAGATAGCATCTTCCATCAATAGACCATAGTATCTTCTCATAGGAGACCATAGTATCCTCTCATGCGAGACCATAGTATCCTCTCATAGGAGACCATAGTATCCTCTCATGTGAGACCATAGTATCCTCTCATAGGAGACCATAGTATCCTCTCATAGGAGACCATAGTATCCTCTCATGCGAGACCATAGTATCCTCTCGTATGAGCATATCGACTTGGCTCGAAAATACATTCCGGGCTTTCCTATATCGATTCGCTGACATGACGTCTCTGAATGAGACCTCTTCTCGTCGGATGATTTTCCTTGTCGTGCCATCGTTTTGTGTCATTGATCATACCATAAACACACGCCAGTTCGATCTAAGCGAACATACCATAAAAATAACAAGTAGCTGTAAATCATACTCTTTTGTGATTCTCCGGCTGCATAATGATCGGGAAGAAGGGGCGGCTTCTAAGTCATTGGGCTTCAGATGTAGATAAAAAGCCATCTGAAAGCAATATAAGTACCTGAAAAACACTGTGTGGAAAATAAAACACACTAATAACCAATGTGTTGTGCCATTCCTTTATATCGAACTCACGTTAAACACACAAAACAATCGGCCGACACACAATAAAATGAATGGATAAAATGCCTGCTTATTGTGCAAAGGCCTCAAGAGGATACACTTTTTGCGTTGTGGAGCCGAGACAATGAAGAGACTTTCCGATAGAGACTGAATACATGACTGACGGCTCATTCAACGACTATAAAACTTATAGAACGCTGTTTGAATGCATCAGCCCCGGGGCATCCGAATAAGCGGAAGCACCCTTATACTGTGATGCTTTGGCATAAAGAAAGAGGCTATGGCGAAGGAGAATTTCCTTTCGTCACAGCCTCTCGCCATGCAGAGGGGGAGATCTAAGATCAGTCTTTGATCGCTATGATCTCTATTTCCACCAATCCATTCTTGGGCAGGGTCTTAACGGCAACAGCAGAACGAGCCGGAAAGTCGCCGGTGAATTGTTTCTCATAAACGGCATTCATCGCTGCAAAATCACTCATATCGGCCAAAAAACAAGTGGTCTTTACCACATTGGCGATTGTGAGTCCTGCTTCTTCGAGGATAGCTCGAATGTTCTTGAATACTTGTTCGGTCTGCTCTGTTACTCCGCCGGGTACAAAGTTCCCTGTGGCAGGATCAAGGCCTAATTGTCCGGAAGTATAGAGCATATTACCCATCAGGATAGCCTGGCTGTATGGTCCGATTGCGACCGGTGCATTCTTCGTGTTGATTACCTTTTTCATTACGTACTGTTTTTTATTTGGATTATTAATTTGATGATTGCAGTCTTTGCTGTCGCACTACTTCGTAAATAACAATGCCGGCCGCAACGGAGACGTTCAATGAGCCTATAGCCCCCATCTGCGGAATAGCTACTATGCCATCGGCCATCCTAAGCGTATCAGGTGATGGCCCGACATCCTCCGCCCCCATGACTATACCCAAAGGCAGCTTCATGGGTACATCGGTATATAGATCTGCAGCCTTCTCTGAAGCAGCGACTATGCGTATACCGTATTCTTGCAGGCTGCGGATGGCTCCGGGAATGGAAGTCACGCGACAAACCGGAATACGATGCAAAGCTCCGGCAGAGGTCTTGATAGCATCTCCTCCTACCGAAATGCTTCCTCTTTCGGGAATGATGATGGCATCTACCCCTGCACACTCCGCCGTACGAGCAATAGCCCCGAAGTTCCGCACATCGGTGATACCATCGAGTAGCAAGAGGAAGGGTGCCTTACCCTCCTCATAGAGCATCGGTATGAGTTGATCCAAACGGGTATATTCGATAGCCGAAAGAATGGCCACCACCCCTTGGTGATTCTTGGAGGTAAGCCTGTCCAGCTTCTCTATCGGCACATGCATCACCGGTACGCACCGCTCTACGGCCTCTCGAATGATTGCTTCGGTCTGCTCAGTCTTGAGACCACGCCGAATAAAGATCTTGTCGATCTCTTTGCCTGCTTCGAAAGCCTCCGATATGGAGTGCAGGCCGAATATCATTTTGTCATTCTTCATCTTGCTAAAAGCTCTTTGGCTGCGGCCAAGGCCACATCCGTCAGGTTGTTTCCGCTTTGCATACGGGCTATCTCTCGTATTCGCTCTTCGGGAGTCAATTCACGAATGAAGGTGCGTGCCCGTTCGCCTGTTTCATCTTTATAGACAAAGTAGTGCCGCTCCCCTCGAGCTGCTATTTGGGGCAGATGCGTGATGGCGAGCACTTGCATACCTTGTCCCATATGAGCCATTATCTCTCCCATGCGGTCAGCCACTTCACCCGATACGCCGGTATCTATCTCATCGAAAACGATGGCCGGCAAAGAACGCTTGTCCGCAATGAGAGCTTTCAGACACAACATCAGGCGAGCAATCTCTCCTCCTGAGGCAATCTCCGATACCGGCTCCGGCTCCATCTGCTTATTCGCCGAAAACAAAAAAACGACCTTGTCTGCTCCGTGAGGGCCGTATTCTGTCGAGCGAATATCAACGACAAAACGGACATGAGGCATATTGAGCTTGCGTAAGGATTCGCACAAAGAGGTTTCCAGAGCGGAGGCTGCCCGAATGCGTTCTTCGGTCAGCAACGATGCTTGGGCCTCAATCTCTTTATAAAAGGCCAAGACTTCTTGCTCAAGTCGGCTTATCTCTTCTTCATCGGTGTTGATCCTTGAGAGGCGTTCGGCCAGATCGTCTCGTATGGCAATGAGAGCATCGCTGCTATCGGCATTGTAACGATGCAGGAGCGAGAGAATTTCGTCCAGCCGATCTGTCACAGCGTTCAATCTTTCCGGCTCGTAGGAGACATCGTCCGAACGCCGCCCCAAATCCGATGCAATATCAGCCAACTCTATTCGAACATCGCGTACTCGCTGCCGAAAAGAAGCCGAGTCGGGATAATAGCTCTCTATGGTGGCCAAAGCATCCTCTACTTTGTTCAGACCCGACAGTAGTCCTCTCTCATCGTCGGAGAGAAGGCTATAGGAATGCCCCAGCTCTCTTTTAATATCCAAGGCATGCGTCAGCATAGCCTGTTCTTCTTGCAAACGAGCTTCTTCTCCCGATTCGAGACCGGCCTTATCCAACTGCTCAAAACGAAACTGCCAATAGTCATACTCCGACGCTGTCGCAGCGGCTGCCTTACGAAGGTCTTCCAACTTTTGTTTTCTTTCGGCATACACCCGGTAAGCTTTGCTGTAGTGGGCATATAAGTCGGGTTTTCCGCTATATGCATCCAGCACATTGAGCTGAAACAAACTGTCGCCGAGCAGGAGATTTTTGTGCTGAGAATGGATGTCGATCAGGAAGTCGGCCAGCTCGCGAAGAGCCGTCAATGGAGCAGGCGTATCATTTACGAAAGCGCGACTTTTGCCTTTGGAGGATATTTCGCGACGGATAGTGCATTCGTCCGGATCGAAATCCAAGTCGTAGCGATCCAATACGGCTTTCATCTCCGGAACGAATCCGGTAAAACGCCCCTCTACTATGCAGCGATCTGTACCGGGTGCAATAGCTGAAGTATCGGCACGCCCCCCGACAAGCAGTCCCAAAGCACCTAATAGAATACTTTTTCCTGCACCGGTTTCCCCTGTGATCACAGAAAAATGAGGGGCAAAATCAATATCAAGCCGGTCGATCAGAACGTAGTTGGCAATATGCAAAGAGGCTAACATCCCGAAAAAGAGGATTATTTTTTGAGCGGATTCAGCTTGTTTCCTTCAGTTGGAAATACCTTATTCAGTACTTTATACGCATCCTGCTTTTCCGAAGCATTGGCTTTCGACAATATATTCACGATCTCATCCAGCTTGACAGCCGCAAAGATGGAAAGCAGTGGCGACATGGGACGTACCTTGTAAACAGCTTCCAGCTGAGGCAACAGCTCTAATACCGTAGTGCGCCCACGATTGGGATTGCCGACCATTTCATCCAATGCTCGTCGGTGATAATCATACCAAAACCGGCGCAAAGTCTCCAATTCGGCATCATTCATAGCCTCGGCAAGGGCATAGCGATTCTTGGTACTCTCAAAAGCTTTCCAGCCGCTCCAGTCTTGTTTGGCCTGTGCTCTGGCTACGATCTGACGCATCATAGAACGGGCCGAATTGCCTCCCAAAGGGCTGAAGCTATCAAAATCCATCGCCAATATAAAGTAGGCATAGAATACGACGGAGGCAACCAGATTACTTTGCAGATCCGTCTCATTATATTCGATGGGATCGAACTGGTTGTATTCGAAGTTCAGTTCCTGATCTCGCCAAATAAGCTGAGGAGAAAAATAGGAGGAATTGTAAATAGGGCGACGAGAAGTAACAAAGAGTTCGGCCTTGTATTGACTTTCGTCTTTCACTTCGGTAAGGTTGATGGAAAAGGTGCAGTCGATACGCTCTGCAAAACTGAATGTGGCCGTTGTCCATCGAGTCAGGTTGAGGAGATCTGAGAGCTGACGCTCCAATGTCTTGAATGTCTCCGCATTGGCATTACTGCCGAGACGTTCGCTATTGATAGTTACCTTGGCATTCAACTCCTGACTTACAGCAGAGGCCGTATAGAAAAACAGGCAGATCCACAGGCCCCACCACAATCTCCTTCTCATACCAATCCGATTATATAGTCCACAATATCTTCGGCCACCTCGACCTTGCTTTTGAGCGGATAGTCCGACGGTCGGCCTTCACTGTCGAATATGGTGATCTTATTCGTACCTACTCCAAATCCGGCTCCCGCATCGGAAAGCGAATTCAGTACTATCGCATCCAAGTGCTTGGCTTTCATCTTGCGCATAGCCTCTTGCTCCCCACTGTCCGTCTCCAAGGCAAAACCCACCAACCGCTGTCCTGCACGTTTGAGTGCTCCGAGCGTAGCCGCTATATCCGGATTAGCAGTCAAGCGAAGATCGAAGTCGCCCTTGGTCTCTCGTTTCATCTTTTTCTCTGCCTGCTCTGCCGGACGATAGTCAGCCACGGCTGCGGACAAGACGGTTATGTCGGCCTTTTCAAAAGGTTTCCGACAGGCTTCGAGCATCTCTACGGCACTTTCCACATCGATACGGTCTATCCCTTCGACAGTTGTCTGCATAGTGGTAGGGCCGGTGACAAGCGTAACCGAAGCCCCCAATTCGGCCAAACGTTCTGCTATGCAGAAGCCCATCTTTCCAGAAGAGTAGTTGCCGAGAAAACGTACAGGATCGAGTTTCTCGTATGTAGGGCCGGCTGTAACCAATGCTCTCTTCCCAAGGAGGGGCTTACAATTGTTCTCCTTGAAAAAAGCCTCCAATATCTCCACAATGCACTCCGGCTCTTCCATCCGCCCCTTTCCTACCAAATGACTGGCCAATTCGCCTTCACCCGGCTCTATGATATGATTGCCATAAGAGCGTAGTATCTCCATATTGTGCTGCGTACTCGGATGTCGGAACATGTCCAAATCCATAGCCGGAGCCACGAATACGGGAGCCTTGGCGGAAAGGTAAGTGGTTACCAACATATTGTCGGCTATGCCATGTGCCATCTTGCCTATCGTAGAGGCTGTGGCCGGAGCTATCAGCATAGCATCCGCCCAGAGACTGAGATCCACATGGCTGTTCCATGTACCATCCCGTCCGGAGAAAAATTCGCTGATGACAGGCTTGGAAGTCAGAGCCGAGAGGGTGATGGGAGTAATGAACTCCTTGCCGGCAGGAGTAATGACTATTTGCACTTCAGCCTCCTTTTTGATGAGCAGGCGGGTCAAAACGGCAGCCTTGTAGGCTGCGATACTCCCCGTGACACCGAGGACGATGTGCTTACCGGCCAAAGATGATTTCATCTGCACGAAGTTCTCTTGTACTTGTTTATTTGGTCTCCGGATTGTTCAGAGACATACGCAGGCGAGTAAATTCTTGCTTTGTATTCAGCGTAAAATCCGCATCCATGATCCAGCCGTAATAACCGGAATCTGTACGCAATACATCCAGAGCTTTACGACCACGATACTTGCCGAAATTGATGATAACGTTGTCGTTGTCGTCATAAACCAATCGACCGGCAAAGTCCACGTTGCGAGACTGGCGGGAGAAGTCGGCCAAGAAAGCCATGTCATTCTCCAATGTCCCCTCATAACGATCCAATTGGGCCTTGAACACATCGTATGTAGCACGCGTATCGGCTTCAGCTGAATGCGCATTTTCCAAAGTTCTATTACAATAGAAACGAGTAGCTGCCTCCAATGTGCGAGGTTCCATCTTATGAAAAATCGTCTGAACGTCTATGAGTTTTCTGTGGCGGAGGTCAATATCCACTCCGGCACGGAGGAACTCCTCCACCAGCATCGGCACATCGAATCGTGTCGAATTGAAGCCTGCCAAATCACACCCTTCTATCCATTGCGCCAGACTTTTGGCCACTGAACGGAATGGCGGACAGTCCTTCACATCCTCATCCGTAATACCGTGAATGGCTGTCGATTCGGGAGGAATAGAGCGTTCGGGATTGATACGCCTTGTTTTGCACTCTTCGCTTCCATCGGGCATGACTTTCAGTATGGAGATTTCGACGATTCTGTCCCGTACCAAATCCACACCCGTCGTTTCGAGGTCGAAGAAGATCAGCGGGTTTTTCAGATTCAATTTCATTCGAATTCGTTTTTATTCGCCGATTAACTTCATCGGCAAAAGCAAATTGCACAAGCTTATTCCCGGTGCATTCTCTGCCGGCAGTATGAGACCGGCACGAGTCTGATCAGCCAAAGTCATTATCACTTCTTCCGATGGCATTCCTTGCAGAATTGTCTGAAAGACATCCGACTTGAATCCGATGCGCATGTTGATGTCGGCCGGACATTCTGCCGGCACATGTTCTTCAGCAGCCACAGAGAAATCTATATCATTAGCCGATAAGCGGATGCCTGCAGGAGTAAACTCCATGCGCAGCATACTCGTAGCCGGATTGGAGAAGATAGATACGCGCTTGGCTCCGGATAGGAGTTGAGCACGATCCACTTTCACCGAGAAAGGATTGCTGGTAGGTATTACACTATTATAATTCGGATAACGACCTTCCAGCAACCGTGCTCTGAGCGTATAATTGCCAAGTTCTATATGGAGATAGTTGCTGTCATACGTGAGTGTCACATCGCCTTCCAATCGGGGCAGAACATTGCGCAGCAGAAGACAGGCTTTCCGAGGCAGGCAGAAGGCACTACGCCGACGGCTCTGCACATTAGCATCCTCCTGCTTCACCAAGATCTGTCCATCCGAGCCTACGAAAACAAGCTTGTCCTCGAAGAAATCCAGATAGACCCCTGTCATGATCGGCCGGCGTTCGTCCTGACTGGTAGCAAAGAGCGTAGCCGAAAGGCCACTGAGCAAGGCTTCCGCCGGAATGACAGAAACGATTGCTTCGGGAGACAAAGAAGCTGCCACCGGATAGGTCGAAGCATCCTGTACCACAAAACTGTAATGCCCGTTGCTGTATGCTATCTCAGCGGCTTTGGTTTCCATATTTATCTCAAAAGAGATCGGCTGATCGGGCAATTCTTTCAGTGGTTCAAGTAAGATCCTCTCGGGAACGGCAAAAGAACCGTTTTCGCCCCCTACGTTGTTCACGGTAAGTTCCGTACTCATCCGATTGGCCATATCGGCAGCGGTAAGACGTAATTGATCTCCCTCAAGCTCGAAAAGTACAGACTCCAAAATTGGAAGTGTACTGCGTGAAGCTATGACGCGGGCAATCAATTGCAAGTGTTGCAACAGGACGTTGCTGGCTACTTCAAACTTCATTGTGTATATATTTATTGGTTTCTTACAAAAGTAGGGCTTTTCATACAACCGACAAGCTACCACCGGAAGACTATACCAAGACAGACCACAACAGGATTTGGCTCCACCCCGAACAACCGGCGGAGGAATCCCCCGAGAGAACTCTTTCACCGATACATTCGCCCTTTCGGGCTACATACGAAGGCAACAGAAAAGGAAAAAACGGTCAGCAGAAGAGTGTTTCGCTTTCGGTGATGACTCCATCCATCGGGCGATCCCAAGGATCGGTAGGCAATTCCTCCAAAAGACGGTAGGAGAACGTGACACCTATAAGCCGAGCTTGAGTCGCCGGCAGGAAACGATCGTAATAGCCTTTGCCTCGCCCCATGCGACTGCCTTTGCGATCGAAAGCTACACCGGGTACCAGCAGCAGATCCAACGAAGAGGGAAGAATGGCTGTAGCGGCATCGGCTGTAGGCTCGGCTATGCCATAAGCCCCTTCGGCTTCAAGATCAGCCTCGCCGGTATAGGCATAGAAAGCGATGTCGTCCCCTTCTACTCTGGGGATAAAAAGCTGTTTGGTTTGAACATACTCCCGTAATAAGCCGGCCAAATCCGGCTCGTCCGGCAAAGCATGATAAAGTCCTATACGTTTGGCATCAGCAAATATGTCGAGCCGGCGAATCCGCTCTATGATGGACTGCGACCATCTCTCACGGTTTTCTGCCACAAGCAACTCCCGATTACGCTGCCGGATCTGTGCTCTGAGTTCCTTTTTGGTCATAAATCAATGGAAAAGTTTTGCCCTCTTTGATGAGAGAAATGGCTTGGAGGATAAAAGGATCATCATGCAGCAGCAATTGATAATACCCCTGCAAATCGAAGAAATTCATCGCAATGTATGCATTGATATATTTTTTTATGCGGTTGCGAGCTTCGTTGATTAAAGAAGTACGCATCGGGATACCGTAACGCTGGGCAAAAGAAGCAAAGTCGAAAATCAGATAAGTACGATCCAGATAAGCTCCCAACTCCTCGACTGTCTTAAAACGACTCAAGGAAACCCTGTTCGCATCGCTGTACAGGAAAGCATAGCGAGGGATCAAATCCGAATCCTCCACTTTCATCATATAGGAATTAAGACCGGCTGTATCCAGTGGGATAAAAATATCCGGTATGATGCCACCGCCACCATAGACTTCGCGGCCACCGGCTGTCTTGAATATCTTTCCTCCCAGTGAAGGTATGCTGTCGGCCGAGTATAGCTCTCCGTGATTGAAGCGATTCCTCAGATCCTGATAGTAATTTTCATCTACGCCGGAAGAATACGGCTTCTGAATGGAGCGTCCCGATGGCGTATAATAGCGTGCTACGGTCAGGCGGATGGCAGAACCATCTGCCAAATCGAACGGCAGTTGCACCAGTCCCTTGCCGAACGTCCGGCGACCGATGATTTGAGCGCGGTCATGGTCTTGCATGGCACCGGTAAATACCTCGCTGCTGCTTGCCGAGAACTCATCCACCAGCACTACCAGAGGAATTTGCTGCAAGATACCTTTGCCATCGGACGAAATCTCCTCACGCGGATACGCTTTGCCTTCGATCTGAAGAATGGGGAGATTCTTACCCAAAAATTCATTGGCCATGGCAATAGCCGGCTCCAGCAAACCGCCCCGATTTTCTCGCAGATCGAGGATAAGGCTCGTAGCCCCTTTTTTGCGCAAACGTCCCAAGGCTTCTATGAACTCCGCATGTGTGGTACCAGTCCAAGAATCGATTCGCACGTAGGCTATGGAGGGTTCTATCAGGTAGGAAGCATTGAGCGAGGGCAGAGGGACATCGTCTCGTACCACCCGATGCACCGATTCCTTTCCATTGCGCCGTATCAGGATATTCACCACCGACCCCTTTTCTCCACGAAGCACATCGTCGATAGTGTTCATATCGACACCCTTGCCGTACAGTTTCTGCGATCCGGCCTGAAGCAAACGGTCGCCGGCTCGGATACCTGCACGATCGGACGGGCCTCCCGGTACGATCTGTGTAACCACGATAGTATCCAGCAGTGTATTGAAAGAAACGCCGATACCACAGAATCCGCCGCTAAGCGTGGCAGCTTCCTCGGCGTTGTCGGCCTTGCTAAGGAATACGGAGTGAGGGTCGAGCTGCTCCAGCAGATAGGGAATCATATTGTGTTGCAACTTCCGCACATCTACCGAATCGACATAGTTTCTGTCGATCAGATTCAACACTTCGTTCAGATCGCTCGGATTCTTGTGAGTGAAATAGAAATGTGAGGCAAGAGCACCAACGGCGCTGAAGATGGCAGCGATAAGGATGTATGAGAGGGTGCTGCCGGAACCGGATGAACGTTTCATAAAAAACTTATTCCTGAATATCGGAAATGTCTATAAAGTCGACGACAATGCCCGCTCGCTCCAGCAAGCGACAACCTTCGTCCAGACGATATTTCTCGGAATAAACCACCCGTTTTATTTTGCTCTGGATGATGAGCTTGGCACACTCGATACAGGGAGCTGCCGTGATATAGATAGTAGCACCGGAGCTGTTGTTCGTGCTGCCGGCCACTTTGGTGATAGCATTGGCTTCGGCATGCAAGACATAGGGCTTGGTGACGTTGTTCTCGTCTTCGCAGATATTCTCAAAACCGGCCGGTGTACCATTGTACCCATCGGAAATGATCATCTGCTCTTTGACGATAAGAGCACCCACTTTGCGCCGTTCGCAGTAGGAATTCTCCGCCCAAATGCGCGCCATGCGCAGATAGCGTTTGTCCAATTCCAACTGCTTGTCCTTGACTTCATTTGTCGTCATAGCCATTGTCTATCTATCGAGAAAACGGATTGGCTTAATAACCGACAACAAAAGTAAGGCAAATAGTTGAAAGTCAACGCTGTTTCCTAAGAGTTCGATTTGCGGCGACAATAGCGTTCGCACTGTCTGCAAATATCGTATCCGAGCATAGCCCCGATGATGAAATCTTCCTCCGGAGTCAGGCTGTTCAGAGAGCGTCCACTCACGAAAAGACGGATAGCCTCCATACACTCCTTGCAGCCGAAAAAGAGATTGGTACGCTCCGTATTCGGAGTAGGCTGGGCGAAATAGGGGATCTGCCGGCTTCGCAGCCGTTCTTCCGCATATGGGATGTCGTCGTTAGCCAGTGTGGCGAGTACCATGCTTCGCACACCTTTTTCAAACTCGTATATATGGTGCATGAATACGCGCAGATCGCTATTGAGTGTTTGCGTGTCCATCGTCAGGAGTCGAATAAATAACGGAAAGAAGGGGAAGAGGAAAAGAGTGGTAACGAGAGAGCCGAAGGCCGAGAAGAGGAGTAAGCTTTGATGACAAATACGCTTTTATTTCGCGCTAAGCAGTTTCCCTCTGATCTCGATCTCCGGCTCTTAGAGAACATTAATTACAAGCCCATGGCAGCGATCCAACGCTCCATACGAGCTTCGGTCTGGTCGGATTCGTTAGCGTCATCCACGCACAAGCCGATGAGTTGGCCATTTTCTTCGGCAGTCGTCTCGTCGTAGCTATAGCCTTCAGCAGGATAAGCACCGATGAAAGTACAGCCCGTATTAGCTAATTCGGCTTTGATCGTACCGAGAGCTGCACAGAAAGTATCGCTATAAGAAGAAGCATCGCCACAGCCGAAGAGACCTACCTTCTTGCCGCTCAGGTTTTCGCCTTTCAGTTTCGGCAGGAATGATTCCCAGTCGTCCTGCAAGTCGCCCAATCCCCATGTGGAAGAGCCGAGAAGCAGTACATCGTATTTCGCTGCAGCGGCAGCGTCGGCATTTGCCACGTCCATTACATTAGCGGAGTCAACGCCTAATGCAGAAGCAATTTTTTGAGCCAGATCGCTCGTCGTTCCGGTAGAAGAACCGTAGAAGATTCCGATTGATTTCATGTTTTTGAATAGTTTATATTGGTTTGACCTACGCAAAAGTAGAGGAGATCAACGACTTGTAATATCACCACAAATAGCTAAAAAGAATAGGCCCATACCTATATATAGGGGGATTCCCATCGAAAAAAAGCAGCCCGACTAAGGCCGTGCGGAGGCGAAAGCATAGAGACGGCATACCTGCTCGGCCGTGCGCCGGAGGTTGTCCCGTGCATAAGCCGGATTCATTGCCTCTCTAAGGCTGACGGGAGAAGGAGTAATCGGAAAGAGGCCGAGGAAACCGGCGCGGTTAAGGGCCACAGCATCCTCGATACTGCCGGCCAGCAATACCACGGGTATCTCCTGCTTCATGGCCTCAGCCAACACACCGGCCGGCACTTTGCCCATCAGGGTCTGCCGGTCGGCTTTGCCCTCACCGGTCAGAATCAAATCGGCTTCCCGTATCTTTTCGGAGAAATGCAAAGCGTCCAATAGCAGCTCGATGCCGGGCTTCAGCACCGCTCCGAGGAAAGCCAACAGCCCTCCTCCCATACCGCCTGCAGCTCCAGCTCCCGGGATATGGACTATATCCTGCCCCGTATGCCGGTGTATAACGGCAGCCAAATGCTGCATCGAATCATCCAATCGGGCCACCATCTCCTCATCTGCTCCCTTCTGAGGAGCAAAGGCAAAAGCGGCACCTTCGGGGCCGCAGAAAGGATTGCGCACATCGCAGGCCACCGTAAAAAGCGAATCGGCCAAAGCCGGATGTACCGAAGAGCCATCGATGCGATAGACCTCCGACAGCAAACCGCCGCATAGGGCCGCGTCCTCCCCTATATCTCTCCCATCCCGATCGTAAAAGCGAAAGCCCAATGCCTGTAGCATCCCCAGTCCGGCATCGTTGGTGGCGCTGCCACCGATCCCGACGATAAACTTACGACAACCTCGATCCAGAGCATCTTTGATCAGCTCTCCCGTTCCGAACGTGGTAGTCTGCATAGGATTGCGCCGGTCTTCCGGCACGAGAGGCAGTCCGCTGATGCTCGCCATTTCGATGAAAGCCATCTGTCCGTCAGCGGATATACCATAAGAAGCCTCGCGCATTTCCATTAGAGGGGAGTGTGCACGAACGGCTATGCGCTGCCCATCTGTGGCAGCTATCAGTACATCCTGCATCCCCTCTCCCCCATCAGCTACGGGCAGTACCATTACTTCTGCAATCGGACAGGCTGCCCGTACGCCCTCAGCAGCTGCTTCTCCTGCCTCGACAGAGGAGAGACAACCCTTGAAGGAGTCTATGGCTATCACGATCTTCTTCATTCCGCATTTAGTTTACAACAAAATCCGGAAGCACTGCAAAGCATCCAAACAAAAATTCCAAAACCCAAGAGAAAAAACGATAGACAAACTAACTCGAATGGCTCTTAGGTTTTTGCTCTCATTCTGTAAACCTGTATCCGGAAAAGACAAATTTCGGTATCAGGTGGAGATTGCTATCGGAAAGGACTCTTTAAGTGCATCAATTTTTTATTGTGCTGTTCGCAAAAAAACAGCGACACTCAGAATAACTTTTGTATATCCATCGAAAGGAAGTCTTCGGCTCTGACACCTCCATCTCCGAGAATAAAAGCCGATTGGGGCTTGAAGGAATGGGAAAATTTGTCCAGCCCGTCTGTCCTTTTCTCTGCATTGCTTTTCACCTCAATGGCAACAACAGAACCTTTCTTGCGCAGGACGAAATCGACTTCATCGTCTCGTTCGCGCCAATAAAATACCTCGAAACGATGAACAAAAGCCTGACTGACGAGGTAGGCTCCAATGCCTGATTCGAAGATTCGCCCCCAGGACTTGCGATCAAGCATCGCTTGTTCAAAGGTAAAAGGGCTATACACCATCTTCAATGCATTGTTATAGACCTGCAGTTTGGGAATACTTGCCTTCCTCCTTGCCATATCATAACCAAACTTCTGAAGTCCACAAAGCAATCCGCTTTCATCCAACAGATTGATATATCCGGCCAAGGTCACCGTATTACCGGCATCTTGGAGTGAGCCTAACATCTTGTTCAAAGAAAGTAATTCTCCCGAATAGGCAGCCCCCAATTCGAAAGTCCGGCGAAGCAAAGCCGGTTTACCTATCGGTGTACCCATCAGAATGTCCTTATTGATAGTTGCTTCGATAATGGCAGCTTGAATATATTGGCTGAAACGGTCGTCATCATCGGTCAGGGAAGCGGCACCGGGATATCCCCCATAAAACAGATATTGGTTGAGCGAGAAACCGAAGCAGTCTTTCATCTCCTGATAGCTCCAATGGCTCATGCGTATTTCTTCGAATCGACCGGCCAGCGACTCTGACAACCCCTTTTCCAACAACACACGACTACTGCCCAACAGCAACACCTTGATATTACGGTCATGGAACGTATCATCGTCCCACTCTTTTTTCACGACTTCACTCCAATTAGCAATCTTTTGTATCTCGTCGATCACAAGAATAATGCTCTCCCACTCCTTGGCCTCCTTCAGGCTACGGACAGCAGCCCAACAATCGGAAATCCAAGCACCGTTCACAGTCGGAACATTATCGGCTGAGAAGAACTGATAGGGTGCATCCAAGTCCTTCAGCACCTGCTTGACAACCGTTGATTTTCCGATTTGACGAGCCCCCATTACGACTTGAATGAATCTCCTCCGATCTTTAAGACGATCTGTAATCACATGATACTCTGCTCTTTTATACATATCCGCACATTTTACTCAGTAGAGTGAGTATTTTTACTCAGTGCAAATATAATAAAGACATTTGATTCATAATCAATCTCTTACAAGTCAATAAAGGCAATGTGATTATCCCGTAAAGGATGAGATTATCATGTATTTTCCAATAGTAAATGCAACACCCTATAAACAAAAAATACCCCGAGGGATAATCGCTCGGGGTGTGAAGCCAACAGCCCACCTCCCATACCGCCTGCTTCTCCTGCCTCGGCAGAGGAGAGACAACCCTTGAAGGAGTCTATGGCTATCACGATCTTCTTCATTCCACTTCCGGCTTATTTGCAGCAGATAGTCGGCAGTCCGCAAGGATGCAAGCATGAGAGGAAAAGCCAAATCAATAAAAGAGCCAGTATGATCCCATAAGGCATCCAAAGACTCTTGGAGAAGAGGCAACGCCAATAGTTCATCTTGATCTTACGAACATCCATATCGTAGATTTCCTTGTGCGGACGGTCTTCCTCCATTTTTGCTACGCTTCGTTTGTATAGCTCGCGATACTTCCTTTCCAGTTGCAAGTAGAAAGCATCCACCAAGGCACATGCCGCGCTTATCAGTGCCAATACAATCATCAACTCACAGCGGAAGTTCGCCGCATATAAGGCTCCGAGAATGGTGGCCATAGCCATACAAAAACCTTTGATCTGAAACGAATTGCCCGCCATACGGGTAATGACGCCCTGCACATGATCCAAGTGCTGACGCTTACATTCTTCCTTATTCATCTGTATTTACCTCCTGTTTTGTTATTCTTAATATCTTTTCTTTGAACTCTCTGACTACAGCTACCCAATTTTCATCACGATGGGCTGATGCCGTAATACTATCATAAGCTTTAATGGTTTTTCCCTCTTTTCCAAGATTGATTATTTGAGCTTTCTGAGCAAAATATTTCTCCCGAAGGAACTCATCGTCTTCGAATGTACAAGGCTTGATCAATATCGGCACTATGGTCTTGTTATACTCCTGAAATTCAGGCAATTCATAGTATCGAATATAGTCCGTGGTCAGATAGCGTTGGCTTATCAAAGCGATTATACAGTCGGCTTCGACAATACGCTTTCTTATTTCAGGGTGAATGGGTGTTTCAAACTTAGTCGACTCATCATAGTAGATCTCGATCAGACCACTTATCTCCAAGGGTTTGAAGAATATAAGACATTGCTCAAGCTCCTCACGGTCATGCTTGGAATACGATATGAAGACGCGCTTTACTCCCGATAGTTTTTTATTGATGGAAAGATGTTTGTAGGGACGGGTCGATACTTCTCGCACCCGCTCTTTATCGATAGCTCCGTCCTTCAACGGATAGGCTGCAATCCTCGCTGTAGTCTTGCTTTCATCGTCCAGCGTGCCCAAATGGATATAATGAGACTCCGTCAAATCTTTATCCGCTTCGGCATAGGAGAGGTAGAGATCTTGGATGGGTCTCTTCTTTCTGTTTGTTTCACGAATGGAACTTCGTGTTTCTTCCGCACCCTTATCTCCTATTTGCTCCCTCGGAGGGATATTGTTCCAATACATATCCAATATATCACTGAGGATAGCAACTTCTTTCTGCTGCATATCCTTAGCGAACGTCTTTTTCTGCTCTTTGATTAATACGGATATGGTTAGGTTGGCAAAGTCGAGCTTAATCCAGATCAGATAATCTTCGGCATTCGCCTTGGGCAAACCCTCTTTCTTTTCTTCTTGTTCAATCTGTCGCCTATCCATCTCACGGCCTGCTGTGAAGATGACCTGATCTCGCCAATATCGCTTTAGAGCACCTTCTTCCCGTCCATAGTAGGCTATAATCTGATTGATCAGGCCAAAGGGGATAAAGCGTTCGAATTTGAGGACAAAATTGGGCCTATCGAATCTCAAAGTACGCAATTCATCGGCTTCGTCATCGGAATGCAAAGGGAGGTAGCCGGGTATCACATAGCAGTTCTTATCTTCATATACGATCAGCTCTTCCAATAATAGCTGCAAAGTCATATTGTTCTCTCCAACGCCCGTTTGACCGTCAGAGCAAAGCTTGTCCAGTTTTTTTCTGAAAGTGTCTTTTCGAATCTTTCCTTTCTCGACGCTCTTCTTCTTAAGGATTTCCCGATGGATCATTTGGACAAAAGTTGCCGGATCTAACCAGACATAATTGTTCAGCTTCTCATTCTCGCGATAGTAAAGCACCTCCCCTCGCAGACTGAGTTGGTTCAATTCGGTCTGTAGATACTCTATGGTGTAAAGATCTTTTTCATCTCTTCCCTTATTCAATTGAGCCGCAAGAGCTTCGAGAGAGATCGGGATGTGTTTATTATCACCGGCGATTGTGGGAAGAGCTTCGTACAATTCTCTATCTTTTTCAGTGATCTGAATTGATTTACTCCTGCTTGCAACAACTTCTCGCACCCGCTCATTCAGATAGTTGAGCGCATGTACGGCACTATTCGCCTTGGGCTCTAAGGATACATAGATTTCTTCCAATACGCTATCACCGGCTACACAGCCTAAGGTTTGCTGCTTAGCACCCGTTTCATCGGCATGAGTCTGAATGATAATTGTATCGTCTATAGCCTGTGGTTTGTCCTCGTTGTCTTGTTCTCCTCCGGCGGACATCCAACGATTGCAGGCATAGGCTATTTGGCCTAACCAATAGGGGCGATTGAAGTTAAGAGTCTGATATTCCCTATTATCTACGCTCACAAAATTTCGATCCTTCTTAGCATCCCAAAAGAGAAGGTATAACGATTGGGTGGTAAAAAAGGCTTGGTAAATCCCATGATAATAGTCTTGCCCCCCAAAGTCGTAAAAGATGGCATTAGGCTCTGTAGCTCGATGTACCGACAATACATGCGTACTTCCCTCACATTGATAGCCGGTATCGTACTTTTTAAGGAATGTACTCTTCCCGGAGCAATGATTTCCCAACAGCATTACCTTGCAAAAAGGATCATGCAATACTTTGCTCTGCGCTTCTTTCTCAAGCAGAGCTTTAATCTCCGGCAAATGATTCTCATAAGGAGAAAGTATCAAGCCTGATGATGCAACAAATGGATTATTATGGATTTTCAGATCTTTCAATCTTTGTCCCAGAATCGGAGCCAATAGCTTAATATCATCAACAGATTGAATCTTATTGCCCGAAACATCAAGTTTTTGCAATTGCGTCAGGTCTTTTAATTCCTCAAGATTATCGATTTGGTTCTTCGATAGATAAAGCATTCTTAAGGACGTGAGAGAAGCAAGACCATCAATCTTACTGATTCGGTTACCCGACAGAAAAAGATTTATTAAGGACGTGAGATGATCCAGACCCTCAAGCTTAGCGATTTGGTTACCCGATAGATAAAGCTCTGTTAAGGAGGAGAGAGCATTCAGACCCTCAAGCTTACGGATTTGGTTATCCCTTAGATCAAGCTCTGTTAAGGACGTGAGATGATCCAGACCCTCAAGCTTACGGATTTGGTTATCCCTTAGATCAAGCTCCGTTAAGGACGTGAGATGATCCAGACCCTCAAGCTTGCTGATTTGGTTATGCGATAGATCAAGCACTGTTAAGGACGTGAGACCATCCAGACCCTCAAGTTTACTGATTTGGTTATGCGATAGAAAAAGCGTTGTTAAGGAAGTTAGATGATCCAGACCCTCAAGCTTGCTGATTTGGTTACCCGACAGATAAAGCTCCGTTAAAGACGTGAGACGTTCAAGACCCTCAAGCTTACGGATTCGATTACCTGATAGATAAAGCTCTGTTAAAGACGTAAGACGTTCAAGACCCTCAAGCTTACGGACTTGACTACCTCTTAAGTCAAGTGTTTTTACAGCAGGAAAATCGACAAGCCAAGCCTTGCCATCTATGTGACAACTTCTAAGACGAAGCTCAACGACTGCACCGGAGGAATCTTGCTTGAAATACCTATTTACCGACCAGCTTATCCCTTCTTGTGAGGAAAGATCAGGAATATCAATGTTATAGGTCTTCTCTAAGTCTAAAATGGCTTGGGGTTTCTTGGCTTTCATATCGTCAGATGTGTATAAAAGAGTAACTCCCTCAAAGGTATAATAATCCGAACAGAAAGGAAAAAGGTCAATAGCGGTACTTAGCTCTTGCATCCATGCCCATACATTTTACTCAATAGAGTGCGTATTTTTACTCAGTGGAAATACAATAAAGACATCGGCTGGCTATCAAGCATTTATAAATCAAGCTCTTGCAAGCCAACAGAAGCAATGTGATTATCCCGTAAAGGGTGAGATTGTTCTCCAAAAATTTCGATTCATCGGATGTGGGCTTTTTTGCTACATTTGCAAGCAGAGGAAAGCTCCACACAAAATATAAACAGCTATATATCAGAGCTTTTCCACCGATAGAACAGCATAACGAAACGACTCAATGAACAGCAACATCTACTCCGACTTCGCCCGCACAACCAACGCATCCGAACAAATCGCTCCGGCGCATTCATCTATATACTACCCGCTTATCCGAAGGAAGAGACACAGGGCGCATGAAGCATAGGCGATAAAACTTTTCGCAAGACCTACAAACAGATAAGGCACGCACTCGATTCGTGGTGGAATCGGGTGCGTGCCTCTTTTATATCAGCTCGGGAATGGGCCTTTTGAGCCGTCCGAACTATATATAAATCAGAAACGATCTGTATACAAATGGAAAACGATTTGTATATAAATCGTTTTTGATCTATATACAGATCGCTTTGCAAAGAGTTTGAAAGCATTGTCCGAACTGAAAAAGTCCGCTTTTCCTGCTTTTTTACTTCCGAGTCTCCTTCCTTTCAGGTGCTTATTTGGAATGATTCCAAACTCGTCTTCGTTGTTGAAAACTTTTTCGGTCTGTATTTTAGGCCTTTTTGCCTGAAATCATTCTCTATCGTACCGTCGCCCATAGATGCTTCATGGCGCGCTCTTCCTGACGGATACGAACGAAGAGGATAGCGAGATAGACGGGCATTCCGACACAGAAGGTAATCCAAGCATTGCAAAGCAGAGTGATACCGATAAGCTCCGGAATGACGTTGAGGAAATAGTTGGGATGGCGTACCGTCTTGAACAGGAAGCTCGTTTCGATACGATGATCGGGTACGATATAGAGCTTCAGCGTCCACACATCCCTCAGCTTATAGATGACGAAGAAGAGCATGGCATAGGCAAAAACCAAGATCGCTACGCCCCAGACGGATAGGGTATTGAACTCGACTCCCGTGGCATACGCTTCGTACAGGGAAGTGAAGTAGTAGGCTATGTGAGCCAGGGTGAGGAAAAGCGAATTGAGCTTGCCATACTGTACTGCGCCCTTGCGTAGCAGTCGCTTCTCGTTGAAGATGGAATAGGAGAGGGAGAGCAGTCGCAAGCAAAAGAAAAGGATGAATGTGGTGATGATGGTTTGCATACTTTTTTAAGGGTTGGTTTTATTGTCTGATCTCGTTCATATTAAACTCGGCTCATCGGCTTCCGTGTCGCCAATCGCATTGGGATGGTTCCGGTCCCATCTGTGGCTTTTGTCTGCCATCCACGATTCCTGACACAGCAGGATGCCGTTTACGCCTTGTACGATAGTAACCCTTTCGTCATCGATGATGTTCGTTACGCTCATAGATAATATGTTTTTGGTTATTGATTCCGATGTAATCCGATTGCGGTTATCGAGGTTTGACGCATTTGAACACCAACAGGGAGCGAGCATCCCGAATCTCCACATTGTCAGCATATAAGGAACGGAGCTTTTCGATAGCTTCCTCCCTCGTATAATGGGGCGGACGGAACAAGCCTTTTTTGTCCAAAAACTTGCGGACAAACCAATCGGCGGGCTTGCGTTCCCCCTTGACATAGAAGCACCCGCAGAAGAGACCACCTCCTCTTAGCACGCGGAAAGTCTCTGCAAAGGCACGGTCCTTGTCGGGGAAGACGTGAAAGCCATTCATAGAGAGCACGAGGTCGAAAGCCGCATCGGGGAAAGGCAGGCTGCCGACATCGCCTTGCCGGAGCGATACGTTGGTTATTTGCTCTGCACTGAAGCGCATCGCTGCTATGTCGAGCATTTCCTGCGAATAGTCCAGCCCGACAATCTCGGCTTGGGGCATCCGCCTGTATTTGTCATAGGTGAAAATGGCTGTTCCTACGGGGACGTCGAGTATTCTGCCCTCGAAGCCGTCGGGAATCATGTCCAGCACCGAGCCTGCGATGATATTGTCGTCCGTTTTCCAGAGACAGTGCATATAGAGCCACGACCACCATTTCCGTCCGGTCAGGACATCGTCGTAATGGTTTGTCAGTCGGTTGTAGGCGTTTTTCTGCTTCATATCCATTCTTGATTTTGTTCGACATTCTGTCCCTTATGCGATCACTTGGGCATACCGAAAGCCGGTATCCATGCATCGAGCCGATTAAGGCAAAGGATTGTATAGGAAGAAAAATCCATCCTGAGATTTCGATTGTTAAAAACTGCTCTATGCCTGATACACAAAGATATAGGGTTTGTCCACAGCATACAATCGCTAAAAATGGTGATTTTCACAGCCCTCTTTCGCCCTTTTTCTTCCCGTTTCTCCCGATCGATACCGACTCCTTGTAAAAAACGACGGCAAACGATCTAATCCGGATGTGTCCTAAAAAACTGAACCCAAGAGCAAAAAAGACAGCAGGGGAAGGACGTCCGGTGCGTTCCTTCCCCTGCTGTAGTTTTATGATTCGTAACCTGTCGGTCAGAGAATCGAATCGAGGAGACTTTCGTCTACCAGATATGGAATTGTGATATGGTATCCGTCCGCGTGAGTCGTATTGAACTCTTCGCTTACTGTCATGGCATTGGGGTTACGCGCCCATGAGCGTCGGGCCACTCCTCCCATTACATCCCACAGCATAGCCGAACGCAAGATGGCATCCACACGTTCCGAACCATCGAGCACCATGCCGAATCCGCCGTTGATAGACTTCCCGATACCTACACCACCACCGTTGTGCAGAGCCACAAGACTCATTCCGCGAGCAGCGTTGCCGGCAAAACACTGCACGGCCATATCGGCCATCACATTGCTACCGTCCTTGATATTGGAGGTCTCGCGGAAAGGACTGTCCGTACCGCTCACATCGTGATGGTCACGTCCGAGCATGATAGGGCCAACCTCGCCACGGCGTACCATTTCATTGAAGCGCAGTGCTATGTTCATTCGTCCGAGTGCATCCTGATAGAGGATACGTGCCTGTGTACCTACGACGAGCTGATTCTTCTCAGCATCGCGTATCCAGATCCAGTTGTCGCGGTCTTGTTCGCGTCTGTCCGGATCGATGCATTCCATGGCTGCATGGTCGGTCTTGACAAGATCCTCATGCTTACCGCTAAGGCATACCCAGCGGAAGGGGCCATAGCCGTAGTCGAACAGCTCGGGGCCCATGATGTCTTCCACGTAGCTCGGCCAGATAAATCCGTCCTTATCGTCGATTCCGTTCTTGCTGATCTCGATAATACCGCTATCGTATATGCTCTTCATGAAAGCATTGCCGTAGTCGAAGAAGTAAGATCCGCGTGCTACCAGAGCTTTCACCACTTCGAAATGACGTTTAAGTCCGAGATCGACCTGACGGCAGAATTCGTCGCGATCCTCTTTGAGCAGGCGTGTACGCTCCTCGAAAGAGAGTGTCACCGGACAGTAGCCGCCTTCATATACGGCATGGCAACTGGTCTGATCGGAAAGGAGATCGATATGAATACCTTCGCTCAAAGCATATTCGAGCAGGTCTACTACATTGCCATGATAGGCGATAGAACAAGGTTCGCCCTTCTTCCGGGCATCGGCAGCCATACGGAAAGCCTCTTCTTTCGACTCGGTACGGAACTTGACCCATCCCTGTCCGTGACGGGTATCGATACGGCTGCTGTCCACTTCGGCCGTTATGCTGACAGCTCCTGCAATATCGGCAGCCTTGGGCTGCGCACCGCTCATACCGCCGAGACCGCTGGTAACGAATAGTTTGCCGGCCAAATTGCCTCCCGTGGGGATATTCAATTTCTGACGACCGGCATTGAGCAGGGTATTGAACGTACCGTGTACGATACCTTGCGGCCCGATATACATCCAGCCACCGGCAGTCATCTGTCCATAATTGGCCACACCCATCTGGGCAGCGATCTCCCAATCCTTGATATTGTCATACAAGCCGACCATCATGGAGTTGGTGATGATCACGCGCGGAGCATCAGGCTTGGACTTGAAGAGTCCCAAAGGATGACCGCTTTCGATCACGAGTGTCTGCTCGTTGGTCATCTCTCGGAGGTACTTCATGATGAGACGGTACTGCATCCAGTTCTGGCATACCTGCCCGGTCTCTCCGTAAGTAACGAGTTCGTAGGGATAGAGGGCGATGTCGAAACAGAGATTATTGTCGATCATCACCTGAAAGGCCTTTCCTTCTATACATCGGCCTTCGTACTCGTCGATGCTTTTAGCTTTGAGATCCCCTTCGGGACGGAAGCGATAGCCATAGATCTTTCCACGGGTTCTCAGCTCCTCGAGGAATTCGGGAGCAAGCTCCTTATGCAACTCCACGGGGATATAACGCAATGCATTCTTCAAGGCCGTGCGTGTCTGTGAAGGGGTAAGACGGAAGCCGCGGTCAGGAGCGCGGCGAATACCTGCTACAAACTTGGGATAAGCAGGCAGCGTATTGTCCAGAGTGAACTTCATTATTTGATATTTTGTGATTTGTAGTCAGTATCATGCCTTAGAGAAAGTGTCCATCGCTAAGGCGGTGCCAAATTACCATTTTTCGAACACCGAGCCAAAAAAGTCTCTAATACGGTGCCAATCACAACTTTGCATACAGAAAAAAGACTCGGCAAATAGGCTATCGACTCATACGAAAAATATGCATAACAATCGCAAGCTCCGAAAGCCTTATGGCGAACCAACAAAAACGAAGACAGCCACCTCGTTTGCAAAGCGAACAAGGTGGCTGTCCTATATGTATGCAGGGCTATGGAAACCCCTTATCCTCAGAGAACGGGAATCGACGAAGTCGGCCGGGCTATAATCTGCGTCTTCGAGGTGTACTTCTCTGTGAACGTTTCAGCAAAAGAGGGAAGGCATTTTCTCTGTGTTCGATGCGTTTGCAGGAACCATCAGCACTCAAAACTACAGATATAACATCGAAGCGTACCGGCAGATCGATGGCGTACATACGCACATAGTGATGCGCAGATTCGGAAATCAGTCGCCGCTTGCGTGCGTCCACAGCCTCTTCGGGGGCCAGTAGAAAGCCTTCGGTACGGGTCTTGACTTCCACAACGACCAGTTCTCTGGACGTGGATGCCACGATATCCAGCTCGCGCCGCCCCGACTGCCAGTTCAGGGCTTCTATCTGATAGCCTTGCTGCCTGAGGTGTTTCAGCGCGATCTCTTCGCCTTGGCGTCCGCGGTCGTTATGATCGGCCATTGCTACTGTCGAGACCTTTTTTTTCGTTCCGGCTGAGGATGAAGCTCTCTATGTGCCGTTGTTTTTTCTCTTCCAGGATCTTACCCACAGCAATGAATATGCCGGTTTCCTCCACCTCTCCGAAAGACTCATTCACTGCAGTGCCGAAAACACGCATCTCCGGAGACAAAGCTATATATGCACTCACGAGAGGAGGGATATTGATACCCAGCTTGCGCACTTCTATATTGAGAGTCTTGTAATTGGTGTCAAAGTCGGATGAGGAGAACAAGGCTTCATCCTCCGCACTGATCTCTATCGGTAGGGGATGAATAGGCTTGACCAAGCCTTCCGGATCGGAGAAGTGCTTGCGAAGAAAATACAGGATCAGATTGCGAGCTCGCCGATCATAGTCTTTGTACATGGTCACCTTGCCATAGAAATAGAGTGCCTCAGGATTGACTACAGTGAGTGCTCCGATACCGTCCCAAAGATTGTCCAGCACAAAAATGGCCTTTGTGCCCATCCGTGTCGATTGGTACTGGAGCGACACGAACGAACGTCCCAATTCGACTGTGTAGGGGAGATAATCGTGCAAAAAAGCATCACTGAAGCGAAACATCTCTGCCGTTGCCAGCAAAGGCTTGCCATCGGTATCGAAAGCAACGTCCCGCCCATAGATAAAGCGGTAGCCTCCGAGTATAGCCTTGTTTTGCGGATCCCATACGATCAGCTGTTTGTAGCTCCCGGGCATGATGTCGAACCCGTCTATATCGATCGCCTTGCCAGTACCTCCGCCATAATGCCGAAAGGCTTCTTCTCGCAGTCGGCCTACTTCTTTCATGCAATGCGGAGCTTCTTCGGCCGTAAAAACATAGATCTCATTGCCGGCTTTGTTTGTCGTCCGCAGAAAACGATCGGCAGTCAGCTCCTGTTTGAGCAACTCGGGTGAGATCGGAGCAATAATGGGTTCGAGGCACATGGGTTTAATGGTTATTTCTTTAAGGCCGACGGGCTGAGGTCATATACCAGTGAACGGATATGAAGTGCCTGCTCAGCCGTATCTCGGGGGGCAGACGCAAGAGATTGCCATGGAATAGGCCGGCCTGCGAATACGCGAAAATGGCGTCCCTTGCTCCGAAACATTTCATCCGGCAGCAAAGCCATCCCGATATTGAACTTAAGACCAAGGAGCTGACGGAGACGCTCTATCCGGTAGAAACGCGTCGAATTAAGTCCATCGAAAAAAAGTGGAACTATATCCCGTTTGCTGGCGTAGGCCTGACGGACAAAGCTCTTCTTCCACGGGGTATCCTGGACCTTACCTTCGATCAGACGGGAACAAAAGCCGGCCGGGAAAGAGATGACCGGCAAATCGCTCTCCAAAGCTTCCTGCAGCCGATCTATACTCTCACGCTTCTGTCTGCCACGGGTATTGACAGGAACAAAAATCTTACGGAGGGGGCGTAGATGAAAGAGGATATCATTGACGATATAGCGCACGTCCGAATCATAGTGACTACCGATCAGGTGGCTGAGACAAATACCGTCCAACCCGCCAAGCGGATGATTGGAGACAAAAAGGCACCGCTTGTCGGACGGCAGTCTATCTGCTCCATTCCAATCTATATCGACGTGAAAATATCCGACCAAAGCAGTCATAAAGTCCACACCCTCAAGATGTCCGTACCGGTCGAGTATATCGTTTATCTCGTCCTGATGTATCAGGCGCTCCAGCAAACGGATAAGCGGCTGTGGGAGTTTCCTGCCACTCAGCCGTTGGATAATTTCTCCAATATGAATATGCTGCTTCTCTTGCATGGGAAGAGGTGATCCTTTCAAATACCTCTCAACTCTTTTGCGCCTTGGCGTTTTCCAGATTCAGCTCATATCGCAATGTAACGATACCGACCACAGCAGCGAAAATCGAAGCAACGAAGATACCGAGCTTGGCCTCGTTGAGGAAGAGCAAATGCTCGGCTCCGGCGTAAGAAAGGGTAGCGATAAAGAGGGAAACAGTAAAACCGATACCTCCAAATAAGGAGACTGCCATGAGGTTGAGACGGCTCATTCCTTCTGGCCAAGGGCAGAGCCTCATCTTGACAAAACCATAGGTGAAAAAGTAAATACCCAAAGGTTTGCCGACAAACAAGCCCAAGAATACAGCCATCGGCACGCCCCACAAGGCATCTGCCGTGACTCCTCCGAGCGTGATGCCAGCATTGGCAAAGGCAAAGAGAGGCAAGACGAAGTAGCCTACTATCGGGCTGAGATACTCTTCCATGAGCTGCATAGGACTTATAGCCTTACGTGCAATCTTACGCATGGAGTTGATTACGTTGATTTGGTTATGGCTCAAGATCAGAGAGCTACCTGATTGTCGTATCTTGTCATTGGGCATTGCCTCGAAAAGGGAACGCATCTCGGCACGAAGATTCTTGGCATGTAGTCCAGGACGGGCCGGAATCATGAAAGCTGCCAGCACACCGGCTATTGTGGTATGGATACCGCTCTGTAGGAAAAAGAGCCAAACAAAGAAAGTACAGACGAAGTAAAGTCCTAAGTTGCTCACATGCATACGCCCCATCAAATACATGATGAATAGGATACCGAAGGCAATGGCCAACATCCCGATGTTGATATGGGAACTATAGAAGAGCGCAATAACGATAATACCACCTATATCGTCGGCAACAGCCAAAGCCGTCAGGAATACCTTGAGGCTTGCCGGAACCCGACTTCCCAAAACAGCCAAGGCCGCCAAGGCAAAAGCTATATCCGTAGACATAGGGATGGCAGCACCTCTTGCACCAGGGCCTTCATGAACAACCAGCAGGAAGAAAAGGACAGGGACGATCATCCCTCCTATGGCTCCTACAATGGGGAGCATAGCTTTCTTGAAAGAAGACAATTCGCCGACCAAAATCTCCTGCTTGATCTCCAAACCGACAGCAAGGAAGAAAATGACCATCAGCACATCATTCACAAACTGGAGCAAGGTCATGGTCTCTCCATGATGAGAAAAGACCTCATGACCTCCGATCGTAAGATTGATAGGGTACTCTAAAATTTCATGATAGATAGTACTCAACGAACTATTAGCCATGATGACTGCCAACACCGAAGCCAAGAACAACATCATCGTAGCATTCGGCTTCAGGTGAGTAATCCGTTCAATTGGTTTGATAAAGCGAAAAGTCTGTTTCATATTTTTTTCGATCCGCAAAGAAAGACTCAAATAACATCTTTAGCCAATCTGCTTTACAGACGCTATTACGCAAAGTTAATTAAAAACTGTGCTACCTTTGTAATATATGCACGCTTAACCCACAATTATAATGGAACATCCCTTGGAAATTTATAATACGCTCCATCGCAAGAAAGAGCGCTTCGAGCCTATTCATGAACCTCATGTCGGACTCTATGTGTGTGGCCCTACGGTCTACGGAGATGCCCACTTGGGACATGCCCGTCCGGCCATCACATTCGATCTCCTATACCGCTATCTCCGGCATTTGGGCTATCAAGTGCGCTACGTACGCAACATTACCGATGTAGGCCATCTGGAGCACGATGCAGACGAAGGGGAAGACAAGATCGCCAAGAAGGCACGCCTCGAACAGCTTGAACCGATGGAAGTAGTGCAGTACTACCTCACGCGTTATCGCCATGCCATGGAAGTTCTCAATGTGTTGCCTCCGAGTATAGAACCGATGGCTTCGGGTCATATCATCGAACAGATCGAACTGGTCAAGCAAATACTGAAAGCGGGCTACGCCTATGAAAGTTGCGGATCGGTCTATTTCGATGTGGAAAAATACAATCAGGACCATCGCTACGGAGTATTGAGCGGTCGGAACATAGAAGAGATGATCAATAATACCCGCAGACTCGATGGGCAGGACGAAAAGCGAAACGGCGTAGACTTTGCCCTCTGGAAGGCTGCTCAGCCCGAGCATATCATGCGTTGGCCGAGTCCTTGGGGTATGGGATTCCCAGGGTGGCACTGCGAATGTACGGCCATGGGGCGCAAGTATCTCGGTGAAGAGTTCGATATACATGGTGGAGGAATGGACCTCGTATTTCCCCATCACGAATGTGAGATAGCACAGGCCGTTGCCTCACAGGGGCACCCTATCGTGCGCTATTGGATGCACAACAACATGATAACCATCAACGGGCAGAAAATGGGTAAAAGCTTGGGCAACTTCATCACACTCGAAGAGTTCTTCTCCGGAGCGCATCCGAGTCTTAACAAAGCTTATTCACCCATGACCATACGCTTCTTTATTCTCGGAGCCCACTATCGAGGCACTGTAGACTTCAGCAATGAAGCTCTGGAAGCGGCAGAGAAGGGTTTGGAGCGCTTGCTGGATGCAGCAGCCTTACTCGATGGATTGAAGACTGCCGACACGACCTCCGTAGAGGTTGGCGACCTGCGTAAGCGTTGCTACGATGCCATGAACGATGACCTGAACAGTCCAATGGTAATAGCAGCTCTTTTCGATGCAGCGCGCGCAATTAATGCTGTACACAATGGACAAGGTACCATTACTCCTTCCGACTTGGAGGAACTGCGTACCACATTCCGCCTCTTCCTGTTCGACCTGCTTGGTATGTGCGATGAAAGGGCGTCTTCAGCCGGTGGCAGCGAAGCCTTCGGCAAAGCGATGGATCTGCTCCTAAGTATCCGAGCCGAAGCCAAAGCTCGTAAGGATTGGGCGACAAGCGATAAGATCCGTGACGAACTCACGGCTCTGGGATTTACGATAAAAGACACGAAAGACGGTGCAGAGTGGAAATTGAATTGACCTCTTAGCCATAACCTCTCTCGACTTACCATCTAATTTCTAATATACATATGGCTTATTTCTTTAAAAATCTCGTCTTTGAAGGGGGTGGTGTGAAAGGCATTGCCTATATCGGGGCCCTCGAAGTGCTGCAGGAAGAAAAGATTTTCCCCAAGATCAAACGAGTAGCCGGCACATCGGCCGGTGCCATCATGGCTGTGCTCATCGGACTGGGTTATACACCGAGTGAGATCAAAGAGATAATGTGGTGCCTCAATTTCAAGAATTTCATGGACGATTCATGGGGTATCATTCAAGATACGAAACGGCTGATCGAGAAGTTCGGTTGGTACAAAGGCGATTTCTTCCGCAATTGGATTGGCGACCTGATCAAGGCCAAGACCGGCAACAGCGAATCGACCTTTGCGGATTTGGCTGCAATGAAAGGAGAAAACAAATTTCTCGACATTTCTCTCATCGGCACCAATCTTTCTACAGGATTCTCAGAGATCTTTTCGGCAGAACATACACCTCGCGTCTGTATAGCCGATGCTGCTCGTATCTCTATGTCCATTCCGCTGTTTTTCGCTGCTAAGCGCAACTTCCGAAACGATGTATATGTGGACGGCGGTATGCTGAACAACTATCCCGTCAAGGTGTTTGATCGTACCAAGTATGTAACCAAGAACTTTACACGAACGGGCTACTATGAACCTATCAATAAGAAGCTGGAGAAACGCCCCAGGAAGATTGCCGATTACGTATACAACAAAGAAACATTGGGCTTCCGACTCGACAGCAAAGAGAAGATAGCCTTCTTCAGGGACAACGCAGAACCTCCTCATCGAGATATCGACAGCTTCTTTGACTATACCGTGTCGCTATTCGGCACTCTGCTCTCTGCTCAAGACGATGTACACCTGCACAGTGACGACTGGCAACGCACCATTTACATCGATACGCTGGGAGTAAAGACTACGGATTTTGCCATCAGCGATGCCCAAAAGAAAGCTTTGCTGGAATCCGGCCGCTCATATACTCAGTCATATTTGGAGTGGTACAATAACAGCGAAGAAAAAGTCAACAAATAAATCGGCAGGAATGGATACACCTCCCACGGCCTTCTCTATTATTATCCCCGTTTATAATCGCCCCGACGAAGTGCGGGAGCTGCTGGAGAGCCTGCTTATTCAGACGAATAGCGACTTCGAAGTGATCATCGTAGAAGATGGTTCGTCTGTGTGCTGCGACAAAGAAGTGGATCGCGTCAGAGAACTTCTCCGAATACAGTATGTAAGAGTGCCTAATGGAGGACCGGCTGCTGCACGCAACATTGGTGCACAAATGGCTGTGGGCGAATATCTGTTGATATTGGACTCGGATGTAGTACTACCGAGCAGTTATATAGCCGCAGTAAAAAAAAGGATCGAACAGATGCAAGCAGATGCTTTCGGCGGCCCTGACGCAGCAGCAGAAGGATTCTCACCCATACAAAAAGCCATTAACTATGCGATGACCTCTTTCTTCACGACCGGAGGCATTCGCGGGGGTAGAAGAGTACGACTGGACAAGTTCTATCCTCGCAGTTTCAATTTGGGCTGCAAACTTTCGATCTATCGGCAACTCGGTGGGTTTTCGGAAGAGATGCGCTTCGGTGAAGATATTGATTTTAGTCTGCGTCTCTTTAAGGCCGGATACAACGTATACTTGTTTCCGGAAGCCTTTGTTTTCCATAAACGGCGAATCGATTTTAAGAAGTTCTTCCGTCAGGTGTACAACTCCGGTATTGCCCGTATTCATTTGCAAAGACGGCATCCCGGGAGTATGAAGCCCGTACACATACTGCCGGCCCTCTTTACGTTAGGCTCTGTAATACTGGCTGTCGGACAGTTCTTTTGTCCATGGTCATTGCTTCCTTTGTTACTTTTGGCACTGCTTTTCTTATTGGATGCGTGGCATACCAATCGCTCCCTACGCATAGCCATTCTTGCCGTACCGGCCTCTTTCGTGCAGCTATGGGGATACGGTAGCGGATTTCTGGTTGCTTGCTGGAGATGCTATGTATTGGGACACCAAGAGTTCAGAGCCTTCGACAAAACTTTTTACAACTAATCCCCTCTTTTTAATATCAAATTTTAACACCAATGCTTACGAAACTAAAAACACTGCTACTTGGCTGCTCTTTGGCTTGTATTGGATTTTCTTGCTCCAATCATCCGGTATTGACGAATGCCGACGATGTTGAACAACCATTGGATTCGGGTTATATCACCCTTGATCTTAGATCCAACCTACACCTCTCCAGAAAGGGTGGTACACATGATCCACTTCGGTCTGTTCGTCGCATTACCTTCTTGTTCTTTCATGAGACTGATTCAAAACTGCTGCTAAGTCGAACCGTTGAACCGACAAGTGACCTCTACTTCGATCTCAAAATACCGAAACAGAACTATCGTCTGGCTGTGTTGGTCAATAGTGGAACTTCCTATGCAGCGATTATTCCGGAAATTCTATTACCTACAACAGCCATTCAAGCTACGAGTCAGACGCTTTTGGAGTCATTCGCTGCATATGAGACCGGTAATATTACATCCGAGTCGGAACATTCCGTTACCATGGCCAACGATCAGGGGTTGATCAAATTGCTGTCTACTCAGATCGTAGACAAAAAGAGCCAGCTTTCCGAGGCATCACGGTTGTCCGTAAACGTGGAACCGTGTCTGGCACGTGTATTGGTCGTAGGGAAACCGACAATATCGGGCGGAGAGTACACAGGCGATGTTTCTTGCTATGTCATTGATGTAGTACCACAAAGGATATACCCCTTGCGCCATTTGGCCAAACTCTCCAGTGGCACTAATGAAGCCTATGGAGACAATTCGCCTCTTGCTGACCGTTATGCCTCAAGTTGGGCAGAGGAATCGATAGCCGCCGGTGTAGCATACAACAACGTCTATGGGTATGTCAAGGCAGACATGTTTGACAATCCTGTGGCAGCAGCCAAAATGCAGGAGAAAAAGACGGACTTCAATCTGAACCAAGCAGCGATCTATACAAAAGAATCGACCGTAAATCCTAAAAACTACTTTACAGCTTATGTACCGAGAGTAGTCTTGCGTGCAAAATACGTTCCTCATGGCATCCCCGGCGTGAAGCCGGATGAAGGCTGGATCGAATTTCAGGGTAGAAAGATGAGTCTGGAGCAGTTCAAAAAATACGTAGACAATCCGGTTTCTGCCGGTATGGCTCTGGCCGACAGCATCAAGAAGGCGAAAGCTGACAATTCATTGGTCTATACAGGTGGGTTCGTCAGTCATGGAATACAGTTCTACTACAAATCGCAGAATTATTATGCCATCCCTATTCGCCATTTCGATGATGAAAAAGCTCCTAACAAAGATTCCTACGGGCGTTTCGGTCTCGTACGAAATAATGAGTATGTCCTCTCGGTAAAATCCATTACAGGAGCCGGTTCGCCGATTGTTCCGCCTGTTTCGGCCACCGAAACAGTCGAAAAGGAGGGTTATTTACCTGCTTCTATTGTAGTCAATCAGACAACAGCTCACGAGCAGGACGTGGATCTGTAGGAAGGCTCTGAGAGACAAACAGGCAACTTACTTTGCAAACTTTCGGAGCCGACAAGCTTCAGCGAGCCGGACGTATCACACGGCATGATTCCCATAGTCCAGCATCCCTGCCGGAATATGATGTGTGACTACGCTTCCGGCTCCAATGACGGCTCCCCCTCTCCGATGTTTACACCCGGCAGGCTGTAGGTTTGAACCAGCCTCGTATTATAACGTCAGTTCGACGTAAGAAAACGCCAATGAATAATTCTTTTCCTGATCAGAGGCTAATGCCCTAAAATTCTCAGACAAATAGGGGTACCCTGCTTCTGCTTGGATCGAACCAACATTGAAATTCGGATTGCTTTTTTGACCGAATGTTACAGTCCGTACAGAAAGATGGGCTATACCATAGGGCACATGGAGGTACTCCATAGGGGATGACGAGCTATCCCGTACAGCTCTTCGAGCTACGCTGTAGAGTGCAGCTCGGTACGCTCTACGGCGTAGCCCGAGTCGCTGTAGGGCGTAGCTCGACCCTCTTTCGGAGTATGTTCCGAACGGCTATAAAACAATGCGGATTCGATCCAAGAAAAACATGCAATATGCTGTTTATCAACGTATTTCATTTCTCGGTTGAGAGATTTCAGCTTCGGGAGACTTCGACATCCGATGAGACGTCAAATTTTTTCCCTTTCATTTTCTGATCGGTTATAGTTAACCCAACAAAGGATTGATCGACAAATACTTATGAGAGTCGGCACCATAACGCTTATATCGAACTCACGTTATTATAAAGACGTCGAACTGACGTTAAAAAGCTTTAGGGCACTATGTGTATCAAAGGAGGGCTATATTCGGAATCGAAGCAGATGCACCCTGATACCGAACGGATGCAGGACGGAGTTCGATGGAAATCCCCTTTTTTCCGGCTTTCTCTAAAGAGAACCCTTCAATGGGCAGCAAGTAGCGTGTATATGACTTCGGCCAGCTGACACCTCTTATCAATTCTTCCCCGAATCTATTCATAAACTTCACAGCCAATCGATTTTTCCCTTTTTGCAACGGCAAGCAAACGGTTAGTTCATGAGCCAGGCCTGTCTCCCGAATCAGTTCGGCTGTGATTTGTTTCCCATTGAGTGTTACATATATGCCATTGCCGAAAGTGAGGTGGCATGCCACGGTCTGTTCTCTATCCGATACAATATCCTGCACCAGCAGACAGGAGCTAATCTCTCCCCAAGGCTTTTTCTCCACTTGTCCTACAGGCATTTCTTCCCACCCTTTGGGTAAGGGTAGAGGGATGGAGTCGCCTCGAAGGATATTGTCTGGAATCATACCGAATACCCCACCCACTTGCCGAACATAGGGTTTGCCCCATGACAAGCCGTCGTGCGAAATCGACACTTCCTCTGATTTGCCTCCTTCCAATGTAATTTCTCGTTCTTCCTTCCCGACAGAAAGCCGTAGTGTCTTGCCGGCTTCCATGTCCGTATATATAATAGCACGCGGAGCAGAAACCGCTTGCCATTTCATGCCCGTTATACTCTTGAAGCCCGTATAGTAGTCCCAGCAGCTATGGCCGTATATCCGGGAGCTATTGGCCGTATGCAAGGGATAACTCTGTGGGCGGTCTGCCAACACAAAATCGTTTCTATTGAATGCCAGAGCCAGCACAAGGAAAGACTCAGGCATACTTGCAGGCATTCGGATACGAACCCCCGTCTTGCGAATGTCCATATTGAGCGGTGAAGCGTTGGTCAAATTGCTCACCTCCTCCAAAAATTCTCCATTCACCGGAATGAATATCTCCTTGCCGGCCATATCCGGACGAACAAACAGATAGAGCATGGAATCGCGAACCGAAACTTCGCCAAAGGGCAAGAGTTCAGGAAAAGGAGAGCGTTCCGTACCGTAAATACCTTCTCCATACATATCGAGAAATTCGCCCATAGTTCGCAGCACTTCGGATTCGTAAGGCAATATGGAGCCATTGCCTTCAGGACCGATGTTCAGCAGATAATTACCCCCACGACACACCACTCGCACCAAATCTTCGAACTTCTCGCGAGCTTTGTCCCGAATAGAGCCTCTCTCCTGCCATGAGCGATAGCCCCATGTCTCCGGGAACATAGATGCCGCCGTCTGCCAAGGAATGGCAATCGGTTCGGTAGGAAGTTCATTGTCTCCCATGACGGCAAAGTCCGCTCGGTCATTACCTAAGCGTCCGCTAACCATACAATCGGGCTGTAGCTCATGCACCAAACAATACAACTCTTCACTCTGCTTCGGCGTAAGCGATCCCATATCGAACCACAACTCGCTGACAGGGCCGTAGCCCGTGAGGATCTCTCTGACCTGACGCATATTGTATTGGTGATGTGCCGGAGTAATCCGATCAGCATTGTGATCGCTGATCGGACTGGCTTCCGGGAAATGCCAATCGATAAGAGAGAAATAAACGCCGAACTTCATACCCGAACGCTGACAAGCATCGCTCAATTCTTTCATCACATCGCGACGCGAAGGAGTGGCCTCCACGATATTGAATGGAGTCTCAGCCGAGCCATACATGCAGAAGCCATCGTGATGCTTGGAAGTAAACACGATACTCTTCATCCCTGCTTTCCGAGCTAAGGCTACTATGGCATCGGCATCCCATCTGTCGGGGCGGAACCGCTTGGCCACCGGCTCGTATTGCTTCATATCGCGTATTCCGAAAGAGTAGATCTGTTCGCTATATCCGTTCTTTACGGGTTTTCCTTGCCAAACCCCTCCAAGCTCACTGTAGAGGCCGTAATGAATGAAAAGGCTGAATTTGTCACGATGCCAACGCTCGAAGGCTTCCGAATGTCGTTGAGCCACGAGGGATAGAGACAAGAAACAAACGGTTGCCAGTGACAGCAGGATACGGAGAAAATGGGTCTTATTCATCATTTATTTTGCAGCAGGAGTGGTCTCTTCTTTGCCTTTGAGATAGCGGTAGATAGCAGCTTGTGCTCGCACCGGTTTCTCATCGCTATTGTGTTTGTAAATGTTGTTGAGAGAAGAATCGATCCGGCAAGCCTTGATATTGTCGCGAAGCTGGATCTCCAATATGTCGATAATCTCTCTTCGTAAAGTAGGATCCAGCACAGGGCAGGCAGTCTCGATGCGGTTGTATAGATTGCGCTTCATCCAGTCGGCCGAAGAGATGAATACCTCTTCTTTCCCCCCGTTGTGGAAGCACCAGATACGGCTATGCTCCAAATACATATCCACCAATCGAGTGACACGTATATTGCGACTCTGTGGCATATCGGGTACCAAACAGCAGATACCTCGCACGATCAGATCGATCTCCACACCGGCTTCGGAAGCCCGATAGAGCTGTGTGATGACATTCTTGTCCTGCAGGCCGTTCATCTTCAGGAGCATATAGCCACGCTTACCGCGCTTCACGTTTTCTATCTCGCGTTCGATCAGGTTGGTAATGGCTTCACCCATGTTGTAGCGAGCCACGAGCAGACGACTGAAACGTGCCGGTTCGGGATCTCCGTCCAAAATGCGGAAAAGGCGGTACACATCATGTACAATGTCCGTATTGGCAGTCATCAGCGTAGTGTCGGAGTAAATGCGAGCAGTGGTCTCATTAAAATTCCCCGTAGAGAGCAAAGCGATGCCTTGCGGACGTTCACCGGCCGGTGTATGATAGAGGATGAGAGCCGTTTTGGCATGGACTTTCAGTCCGGGCATACTGTAAACGATCCGAATCCCCGAACGGCGCATACGCTCTGATAAACGCAAATTGTTTTCCTCATCGAATCGGGCTTTCAGCTCCACGAAGACAGATACCTTCTTTCCACTCTGTGCAGCCGCTTCCAATGCACTGATAATGGACGAATTTTCAGCTACGCGATACTGCGTAAGGCGTATCTCCGACACATCCGGTGAGATGGCCGCTTCCATCAGCAGGCGCACGACATAATCATACGTATAGTAAGGCACATGAATCAGGTAGTCCTTCCTACGAATGCCTTCCATCAGAGAAGGGGCCTGCTCCAAATGTTTCGAGAGGAGAGGCTCCGGCGTGAGTGTCTCCAGTCTGGGGGCAAACGGATTGGGCAGCATAGCCAGATCTTGCAGATTGACGTAGTTTCCACTCCGAATCGCCTCCTCCGGATCGATGTCGCACGAACTGCAGATGTATCGCAGCACCTCGTCGGGCATCCGCCCGTCATACATGAATCGCGTAGGAGCACCGAGCTTGCGAGTCTTCACCTTCTTGCGGATCTCTCCCGGCAGATCTTCAGGACGCTGTGCATCCAACAGCAAATCGGCATCGCGCGACACTTTGATCGAATAGCTGTCCATCACCTCGTATCCGGGGAAGACTACATCCAGGTGCTCTTTGATAATATCTTCCAGAAAAGAGTAGTAATAAAATGTGTCGGTCTGGAGCCGTGGCAGCTCTACGAAGCGAGGAAGGCCGTCGGTAGGCACATTGAGCAGTGCATAGCTGTAGGCCTCGTCCGTCTCTTTTTCTTTGAGCCGAACAGCCAGATATACCCTACCCGAACGGATAAATGTACGCACCTTGCTCGGCAGCAACAGCATCGGATAGAGCAGAGGGAAAATCTCCTCGTGGAAGAAACGACGCAGGTAGGCTTTATGATCCGGATGAGTGGGGGCATGCGTACGCAGTCGGATACCGTGTTCCTCCAAGGTGGGCAGGATCTGATCGTAAAAAATCCGATAATACAGTTCGTCCTGTCTGATTACAGTCTCCCGAATAGCTTGCAGGATATGAGCATCCGCATCGGAATCCTCTTCGGCCTCGCTCCTGTCGCGCCGTTTCTGTAGGACGGCCTGATGATAGGCCACCCGTACGGTATAGAACTCCTCCAGATTGGAAGAGAAGATGGACAGGAACTTGATCCTGTCGTAAACCGGCAAAGTCCGGTCGGCAGCCTCCATCAACACGCGTTCGTTAAAGGAGAGCCAACTCATATCGCGACGAAAAAAAGGATATGCAGATACGTCCACAGTGCTACTGATCGTTTATTGTTATTGATGATCGAAGTCGTCGATGCACAGAGCCACAAAAACTTATGGTCTCAAGATCAACAATCTATCAAAGATAGAGAATTTCGCGCAAGCCGATGGAGAACCCTAAAGGAATTTTCACGTCCTCCCCAGAAGAGAAGTTTATTCCATCTCCTCCGAATAGTCCTGGAACAGGAAGTCATTGTAGGGGAAGCGCGTGATATGGATTGCCTTAGCTCTCTCGTACAAAAGAGCTTTCAGAGCATCCATCCCGGTGCCTTTCTTCGCCGAGACGAACAGGCAGTCATTCCCGAGTTTGGCCATCCAGGTCTGTTGCAGCTCCTCGGCACTTATGTTCTCTTTTGTTCGGGGAGTAAGGTCGTCTTCGTCTTTGGGTGTGAAAGAGAACGCATCGATCTTGTTGAAGAGAAGAAGCATCGGCTTTTCCTCCCCTGCCGTTATCTCCGCCAGAGTCTGGTTCACCACCTCTATTTGCTCTTCGAATGCCGGATGCGACATATCCACCACGTGCACCAACAAATCCGCCTCTCGCACCTCATCAAGTGTACTTTTGAAGGATTCGACCAACTGTGTGGGCAGCTTGCGGATAAACCCGACCGTATCGCTCAGCAAGAAAGGCAAATTGTCTATGATCACCTTGCGCACCGTCGTATCCAACGTGGCAAACAGCTTGTTTTCGGCGAAGACCTCACTTTTGGAGAGGACATTCATCAACGTACTCTTCCCGACATTCGTATAGCCGACCAAAGCAACGCGTACCATCTTGCCACGGTTCTTGCGCTGCACGGATTTCTGCTTGTCTATGTCCCTTAGTTCTTCTTTGAGCCGAGCTATTTTGTCCAAGACGATACGGCGGTCTGTCTCCAACTGCTTTTCTCCCGGACCTCTCATGCCGACACCGCCTCGCTGCCTTTCGAGGTGGGTCCATAGCCCCGTCAGTCGAGGCAGCATATACTGGTACTGCGCCAGCTCTACCTGCGTTTTGGCATGAGCCGTCTGTGCCCGTCGGGCGAATATATCGAGGATAAGACCCGTACGATCGAGGATCTTGGTCTGAAGTTCTTTTTCGATGTTGCGCAGCTGCTTGGGCGACAGTTCGTCGTCGAACACCACCATGCCGATCTCGTTCTCCTGCACATAGGCGCGTATCTCATCCAATTTGCCTTTGCCTACAAAGGTTACGGAATTGGGCTGATCCAGTTTCTGGGTGAAGCGGGCTATCGGCTGCGCTCCGGCTGTTTCGCACAAGAAAGCCAACTCATCGAGATACTCTCGCACTTGAGTTTCCGATTGCTGAGGGGTAATCAGTCCGACAAGGACGGTAGGCTCGGTTCGTGCCTCCGATATGATAAATTCTTTCATGGACACAAACTTACGGAAAAGGCAGCAAAGGATAATCTGTATATTTGTCGCTCAGAACCAAGGGAATGACTCTTTCCGATGCTGATTGACACCGATTTTTTCTTATCCAACCGCTCCGACTCTCTCGTTTTGGACGTCCGCTCTCCGGAAGAATACCGCCGCGGACATATTCCCAGCGCAGAGAGTTTCCCCCTGTTTTCGGATGCGGAACGAGCCGAGGTAGGTACGCTCTATGTCAGACATAGTCGCCAGGCGGCCGTAGAGCGAGGATTGGAGTTCGTTGGGCCGCGTATGGCCGAGATGGTGCGAGAAGCTCGCTCCCTTGCTGCCGGCAGAGACATCATCCTCTACTGCTGGAGAGGAGGTATGCGAAGCGAGAGTGTCGCTTGGCTGCTATCCGTAGCCGGACTTCGCATCCGTCGTCTCCGTGGCGGATACAAAGCATACCGCCGGCATTTCCCCGATATTCTAAAGCTTTACCCGTGGCGTTTCATCGTCTTAGGCGGTTATACGGGATCAGGGAAAACTCCCATCCTGAACGAACTCTCCCAAATGGGGGAACAGGTGATCGATCTGGAAGGATTGGCCAACCACAAAGGGTCTGCCTTCGGAGCCTTGGGGCAAGAGCAGCAGCCGACCACCGAGCATTTCATGAATCTCTTGCACGATGCTGTCTCCGCCTGTGATCCAGGCCGTCCGATATGGGTGGAAAGCGAGAGCAAGACTATCGGGCGCGTATTTCTTCCGGACGATTTCTACAAAGTCATGCGTCAAGCTCCTTTGATCGAGCTGTCTGTTCCCCGTCCCGTACGCATCGCCCATATTGCCAAAGAGTACGGCGTGTACGATGCAGAGGCATTGGCAAACTCTTTCGAGCATATCGCTCGCCGGATGGGAGGAGCTGCTACGACACAAGCCATAAAAGCCCTCAAGGAAGGACGACTGGAAGAGGCCGTATCCTTGGCTCTCGATTACTATGACAAGGCCTATGCACACTCGCTGGCCGAATTCAGGGAAAGCTCCTCTGCTCGACTGGCAGTAGAAACGGATACACCTCACGAAACAGCCATCAAACTACTGGAACTATCTCATATAAAAGGTTTACAATCATGAAAGTGGTGGATACTCGGGGGAAACTCTGCCCCCTCCCTCTTATTTTACTCAAGAAAGCTGTTGACGGCACTCCCGTCGGAGAAGAAATCTCCGTAATGACCGACAATGAAACGGCAAAATGCAACCTGCGCGATTATATCGGCGAACTGGGAGCCGTCGCCATCGAATCCGAAGAGGGCGACTATACAACGCTCACCTTTCGGGTATCGACCCATATCGAAGAAGCGGCCCCGACTTCCTGCCCGGCCGAGCATCCGCATACAGTGGCACAAGGCGACTACCTCATCGTGGCCAAAAGCAATCGGATGGGCACCGGAAATGACGAATTGGGCAGCATCCTGATGCGCGCTTTCGTCAATGCCATCGGCGAGCTGGATCGGCTTCCTTCGCATATCATTCTCTACAATACGGGTGTGCTGCTGGCCGTCGAGGGCACGGACACGGCCGAAACACTGGCCGAACTGAACAAGAAGTACGGTATCCCCATCATCGTATGCGGCACCTGCGCCGACTACTACGAGGTAAAAGACAAACTACGCATCGGTACCATCTCCAATATGTACCGGATCATGCAGCTTCAAGTGGCCACGCGCCACATTATCTATCCTTGAGAAACCGCTCATCGGACAATTGGTATATCTTTGTTCGCGGACATTCTCCGTCCATGCGAACCCAATACCCTATGAATCGGGAGGAGAATGTCACATGAAGAAAAGAACAAGAACACTCACAAAAAAACGAATAACAGCTTATGTTACGAATCGGAAAAACAATCTTCGGACTCTTAGCGCTGACCATTCTCTTGGGGTCATGCTGGTCCAAGAAGAACGACTTGGGTCATGACATCCCGTCTCAATTGGTTTGTCGCTTCACGGAAGGAGTACTTACCGAACCGGGAAACGGCAGTATCAATGTAGATCCCTCGGCATTCGTTGCACACTCCTCAGATCCTTTTATTCAGCACTTAAATACCGACTTCTATGGGAACTTTTTCCCCCTGCCGGACAATGCTCCTCTAAAATTCAAAAAAGGAGTATGGTATAAGATGGAGATATTCTTGTTCGATGGAAAAAACAACCCTCTCAACCAACAATTCCTGAAGCCGGACCAAATTGAAAAACATCAGTTTTTCTTTAACCTGTTGAGTGATGAGAGCGTAATCGACAAAGGGATCAGCTATTACTATTCGGATTTTATCGATGGACATCTTTTAGATTCGCCGGTCGGATTTACGGGTTATATTCGAGTGAACCAAGAAGTGCAAGACGCCCAATTGCGATTACTGCTTGTACACTTGCTGAAAGGGGATAAGTATGAAGCCGATGGCAAGCCCAACCCTTTCGACAAACCGAGTCCGCGGGTGCTTGAATTCGGCGATCTAACAGCCTTTATGCCTTTCAAAATTGAGAAATAAAGTCCTGCCCTGATTCTCAAATCAGCCAAAGCCCCCAAGCTTTTCCGATAAAGCATCGATAAGGAGCAGGTCTCTTTCGCTCCTATCCTATACGACACCCGCCAGGTTCTGTCACGAACCTGACGGGTGTCTTTCTTTATTATCATGCCCCGAAAAGGCCTTTTGGGGCCTGCGTTTTATATATAAACCGTTTACGATCTATATATTTATTGAAAACGATTTATATATAAATTGGAAACGATCTATATATAAATCGAAAATGGTTTATATACAGATCGTCAGGCTCTCCTCTAAAAAGCGAATATCGATCTGCAAAAGTCCGTTTTCTCCTCTTTTTCACCTCGCGTCCCCCACTCTTTCAGCTGCTTATTTAGAATGATTCCAAGCTCACCTTCATTGTTGAAAACTTTTTTGGGCTGTCTTTTACCCTAAAAACTCATTCATTCCACTCCCATCACAGGATGACATTCAGGCTGTTATCACAGAGCGACATAAAAAGCCAAAAAGAAAAGGATCCCCAAACACATAAAATCAAGACGATCTTGCTTGTAATAATGAAAAATATATTTCCTTTGCAGCAAAATATCATCAATAATTGGTTATGAAGCATTTATTACTCACGCTTTTGCTTTCTCTTCCGGGGTGCTTGGGAGCGAAAGCGCAGCAGACACTCTCTTTTGTTTATGATGCATCCGGCAATCGGGTTGCAAGAGTTATCATTATGAGTTCCATAATTGCGACAGGTGAAGAGCCGAGCGAAGAAGAAAGAGACGAACCTAAAGAGTTCAATGAGATTTTGGGAGACACGCAGATAAGACTGTATCCGAACCCGGTAGAATCTATTTTGACCATATCCATCGGCTCTCTCGAGGATAAAGGGAAGTACGCTATCTTCAATATGCATGGCTCCTTAGTCCTACAGGGATCGTTGAATCATGGAGATACGAAGGTTGATATGAGTCGACTTCCTGCCGGCAACTATGCGATGCGCCTTTTTATCGGTAAAGAGCAGTCCACATGGAAAATCATTAAGAAATAAAACTTTTTTACTTTAACATTTAGGATAGACGTATGAAAAAGCTTTACGCCTCGCTTCTCTCCCTTTCTTCATTTTTTCTCTGTTCTCCGCTTACATCCAAAGCCGACATCCTCTCGCTGGAAGTTCTTGACTCCTTATCGCAGAGACAAAAAGCGACCTCTATCCGTGAACTGCGAGAGGCTCAAGCAGCAGCGGATGCCGCAGCAGCAACCATATCTGGGTTAGACAACCTCCCCATCTATATGGATGTGGATCCGGGAGAGATTTCTTATCAATCCGGAGTGAGCCGTTCGGGAGCCAAGACTTATTCTGTACCGATCTTCACTGCTCCATCGGTCGGAGCGAAGCCAACAATAGCTCTTTCGTATAACAGCCAATCAATTCAGGAGGGTGTAGCTGGTGTTGGATGGAATATCGTGGGAGCATCTGCAATTAATCTTGTTAATCGAACGCTTTATTTTGACAACGACATCTGTGCTGTAGACTTCTCTAACCCAAACACATACGCCCTCTCTTTAGACGGAGATAGAGCAATAAGTGGAACAACTTTAATGGGCAAGGTGAGAATAACACCTAAGTACAACAATGACAATGTTTTGATTTCCTTTGATGCTCTTATGCCAGATGGGGGAAGGGCAACATTTGGACTGCCAGATAATACGACGCCCCAAGCTTCCTATCCAATTTTATCTTACACCGATGCATTGGGGTACCGTGTGGATTATTCTTATCGTTTGTCTGGGAACGTATATTTTCTTACTAAAGTCGCTTACGGAGGGCGAACAGCGGACAGCCATTTTAATCATATAGATTTTGAATATGAAGGCAGACAAAATTGTACTGTCCATTATATCTCCGGGCAGCCATATGAAAGCAATATGCGTCTTAAAAGTATTCACTCTTACGGCCAAGGGAAGCTCCTACGTAAATATACTCTACTATATAAAGCATCTCACAATAAATCCCAATTACAAAAAATTTCTTGTGAAACTGGGAAGCGATCTTTAAGTCCTTTGTCTTTTGTATATGGATTCGATTCCTCTCAAGAAGATAAGATATATAAAACGGGAGAAGTTGTCCCTCTTTTCGACACTGGAGCTGGAGATAAAATAACGAGTAGAGGACGGTTTTTTAAAGGAAGTGACAGGGATGGCTTCATCTGTTTCTCCAATCGAATTTTCGATCAATGGCAAGCACAAGATAATAACTCAATATTTGTTATTCCAAGCGAAGATTTTGCTTACGCTCCTATCTCATTGAAAGTAAAAAAATACACAAGAAGTATTCAGGTAGCAGATATTAATGGAGATGGGGTAGATGAGATCATTTGTATAAGTGTGGATAGCAAAAAGGACAAAGCGAACAAAGGGTTATACGATGCTCAGAAAACTTATTGCTGGATCTATTATTTTGATGGAATCAGGTTTAACAAAGAAGAAACGACTTATTCGACATACCCAAAATCTTATTATACCAATATTTCTTTTCTCCTGGGAGATGCGACTGGAGATGGGGCGATTGACGCCATTGCAATTATTCCCGAGAAAGGGAAAGGGGGGAAGAACAATGGAGATCAAATACTATTCGATCTTACACTCCTTAACTTCAAACAAAAAAAAGCCTTCATATCGAATCATCTCTACGGATATAACATCGATAAAGGTCTTTTTTTTAGAGACATTACTGGTGATGAAAAAGCAGAATTAGTCTGTTCTACCATATCAGGATATAACACATTCAAATGGATTGAAAAAGTCAAAGACTTCTCTTCAGACAAAATAAATATAAAACTTTTCTCGACGAAATTAGATGAGGAGGATGACAGTTTTATAACAAATTCAAAGAAATTTTTAATAGCAGACATAAATGGTGATGGGAAGCCCGATCAACTCATTTCCCCAACAGCTTCGTATTATACAATTTTCCCACACCCTGGACATCCGCATAGTGGCTTATACCCATATGAAGGTGAAGGGGCATTTTTACTGGACAAAGGGAAGCAATGGAAGATAGAATTCTTCGATGGGGAAAAAATTGTTACAAAACAAATTGAAGTAGTTCGAAATATGTTGTTAAGTTCTTTCTATTTAATGGATATCAACAAGGATGGACTCCCTGATCTAGTAGAAAAAGTTCGACGCAAAGATTTAGCACCAACTCCATATGATCATATTCACAGTCAAAAAAATTATCTCATACGTATCTTTTTTAATCGTAATGGGGAATTCAGCCCTTCTGATTTTATCTTATCTGAAGATTTTTCGGACAACAGCACTAATGATTTTGATTTGATTCAATCAAATAATTTTAGCCCACGAAGAAATTGCCCCATCATAGGACTTAAATCAAATATTGGTTATTACTTTGAAGTTTCCTGTGACGAACAGACCCGCCACCTTATTACCGGAGTACAAAGCAGTACCGGATTGATTGAAACCAACGAATATGCTGCTCCTAAGTCCGGCTATACTTTCCCGCCTCTTCCGGATGGATATAATTACCTTTCTTTTCCGCTAAAGACTGTATCCAAGGTTTCCAAGGGTATAAAGGGGGAGCCGCATCGGGAATTGACGGAATACACCTTCACGGATGGTGTGATCAATCGTCACGGTCTGGGATTTTGCGGTTTCAAGGAGACGAAAACCTATACCTCATGGGATTATGCTTTTGGAGATGGAGTGGAAACCGTTACACAATATGATCCATTGCAGCAAGGAGTCCCTCTTAGTTCCACAACAAGAATTGGCTTCAATAGCTCGGACAAAATCAAAGCATCGTCCTTCATCTATCAGAGCAATGGACAAACGGGACCGTGGAAGAAGCCTCTACTCATCTCCTCCCAGGAATCAGATCTGCTCAATAACACTACGCTGTCCAGGACTTACACCTATGATTCCGAAGATTTCCCCGTGAAGACGACAGAGGATAATGGTGAAGGCGTACAGACTATTACTGAGCAAACCTACCGTCACATCAAGCAAAGCAATTCTTATCGCCTTGGATTGCCGTTGACTAAAACTACGACTCATAAAAGGAATGGCAACCAGTGGATGCAGAAAGAATCGATTGCCTACAACGCTGCTCTTCTCCCCATCAGTATCATCTCATTTACCGGTGAAAACGGAACCCTTAAAACAGGGGAAATAAGGAGGGAATACGATGATGCAGGCAATATGACGACGGAGACGAGTGCTCCATACGATGCCACCGATTTCCGAGGCAAGACTTATACCTACGATGATAAGGGTAGACTTGCAAGCGAAACTGATATATTCGGACAGAAGACCGTTTACGAGGAGTATGATGCGTATGGGCACCCATGCCTTATTCGTGATGACCGAGGTAATGAGATACGTTCAGTCTATGACGCCTGGGGTAATATTGCCTCTATAAGGAATGCCGATGGATCCAAGGAAGAATATAGCCGCCAATTACTGACAAACGGATATCCCCGTAATCTTCAGGTCATAACATCAACAAACGATGGAGGAAAAACTCTGGCAGAATATGACGCGTACGGTCGTGAGGTGAAGACGGGGATGCTGCGTTTCGACGGTAGTTGGCTATACACGGCCAAAGAGTATACAGCGGCCGGCATGCTCAAGCGGGAGTCCTTGCCTTTCAAAGGAAATACGCCTTTACATTGGAATACCTGTGAGTATGACCGCTATAAACGTCCTGTGAAGCAAACCATGCCATCAGGAGCAGTGCAGACATGGGCATATACACCAAGACGTGTGTCCGAAACCAAGGAGGCAATCACGACTACACGCGTATCGGATGCAAGTGGACTGTTGGAATCGGTATCCGATCCCGGTGGCGAAATCACATACCATTACAGACCTGACGGACAACCGTCGGAGATAAAAGCCCCCGGCAATGTCAAGACCCTATTCGAGTATGATCAATACGGACGTCAGAGAGCTATCATCGACCCCAGTGCGGGCAGAATAGAGACGACTGAAACGTGGACCGGCCGCCGCCGTACAACCGTCCGCAAAGATGCCCGTAAAAAGGTTATTACATCTATGTACGATGAATTCGGGAGACTCCAAAAAACCGTGACCCCCGAATTCACCACCAATTATACCTATGACAAGGATTTGGTCAAATCAGCCATAACGACCAGCGGTTATTCGCGCACATATGATTATGACCATTTGGATCGTCTCATTCGCACAGAGGAGACAGTCGAAGGGAAAAATCTCATCGAACAACTCTCGTACAATACCCTCGGACAGCTTCAGGGCAAGACAGCGACTTTGCCGACGGGAGCGACTGTGACAGAAACTTATCAGTATACGCGTGGTACACTGACTCGCAAAACGCTGCAGGACGGTAGCTTGATCTGGCAGCTTTTGAAGGAAAATGCTATGGGACTGCCTACTAAAGTAAGGACCGGCAGCCGCACTCGCGAATACAAGTATTCGACCGTGGGATTGCCTACCGAGCGATTTACGACCGGCGTGGGTGGATTCAATTACGATTTCGATCCTCAAACGGGAAATCTCCTGATGCGAAGCGATAAGAATTCCGGTAGATATGAAAACTTTTCTTACGACGGACTTAATCGATTGACCGGAGTAGCGCAACATAGACTGAACGGCGACCTCGGCATAGCGACACTAACGTCTTTCTCCTATACTCCTAACGGAAATGTCACGGAAATTAGCAACATTGGGAAATTCATATATTCTACTCAAAGCCCATATCGAATAGTGAATATGGGGCTGAAAATGGGAGCGGAAGCATTTGCTGATAGTACGGGACAAAACATCTCGTACGCCTCCTTCGACCGGCCGCTTACGATCTCAGGGAACGGCTATACAGCAACACTGACCTATACCGATGACTATAGTCGTACGACGATGACGATAAGATCCCCCATGCTCAAAGATCCTTTCTTCAAAAGAACTTACATCGGCAACTATGAAGCTGATTCATACGGTACGCAAAGAAAGAATATCGAGCGTTACTATATCGGCGGAGATGCCTATTCGGCTCCGGCCGTCTATGTGCGGGTCAATTCCGGACAGTGGAAGTTGCATTATATCTATCGCGATTATCAAGGCAGCGTGACGGATATTACCGATGCCTCCGGCACGGTGGTACACCGCATGCGATACAGCCCATGGGGAAAATTACTGCATACGGATGGTACACCTTATACCCGAAGCGAAGAGTTATCCACCGACTATGACCGGCTTCTCTTCCTTGGACGGGGTTATACAGGGCACGAGTATCTTCCCTGGTTTGGATTGGTCAATATGAATGCCCGACTGTACGACCCTGCTATCGGACGCTTCCTCTCGCCGGATCCCTATGTGCAAATGCCGGACTTCTCTCAAAACCTCAACCGCTACAGCTACTGCCTCAATAATCCCCTCAAGTTTACGGATCCGAATGGGGAATTATTTGGTATTGACGACTTGATCGCTGCATTTGTTGGAGGAACAATCAACGTTGTTGTCAATATTGTTGAAGGAAATGTGACAAGCTTTGCTCATGGTGCAGCACTATTTGCTGCAGGTGCAGCATCAGGAGTTCTTACAATATACATTGGGCCTGCTGGCAGTGCAGCTGTTTTAGGTGCGACAAATAGCGTTATCAATCAAGGCTTCTCAAAGGGATGGAACAATATTTCCGTGGAAGAAACGCTGTCGGCATCTGCAATGAGTGCTTTGACTTCTTTTCTCGGAGGCTACTTGGGGAATGCTTTATCTAAGCCGATTGGAAGTTTGACATCCAATATCGCTAGTCCAATGTTGCGAGGGGCTATTTCTGAAGGAGCAATGGGAGCTCTCTCCGGTTTTTTTCTCGGGACAGGAATGTCTTTAATGCAAGGTGAAAGTTTAGAAAATTCACTTAAGGCCGGAGGAAACGGATTCCTTATGGGTGCAGGCATTGGTGCAATGACCGGAACGATTTCAGGCATCAAATACGCAAGAGACAATAAAATAAGCCCATGGACTGGGGAGAAAGCACATAATCACCATTCTTTTCCCAAGTTTCTTGGGGGAGAACTGGATCAAAAATTGACTCCTATGAGTGAATCCAGACATAGGAATTTACACAAGGATATGAATGATTTTTTATATAAACAGAGGGATGAATTGGGAAATCATATGAGACCTCAGAGAGGAAATTCAGGTCCAGAAATTCAAAAGAAATTCAACACTCAAGTACGCATAAACGCCCTTAAAAATTTTTACGATAGTCACCCGATCAAATATTGGGATGCTCGATATGATTTTTACAAAAATACGGGAATGATATGGAGACCGTGGTAGCAAAGATTATTTTTGGAGTAGGTGAAGATGGTTTCGTCTATGGTTCGAAAGACCGGCCGGATGTCTGCCCTGTTTGTGGGAACAGGATCAAAGATGTCTACGATCTACACTATAGGCTGAACAGGAAGTCGACCTTTATGTACACGTATGACGGCTACAATATAGTATCGCAACCCTTCAAGGATTTTTGCGATGCAAATGGCTATCCGGGGCTGTCCTTTACCGAACTAACACATTATCCCGGCTATTACTTCTTTTCTGTAGAGAATGTATTCGAACTGGATCCCGATAAGATAAACTTCAGCGGTCGTCATGATTGTTGTGGCTCTGCTGATTCTGTTTCATCTCCGCTCGACTCTAAAAAAGATAGCTTTGAAATAGAATCCAATGATTTCATCTGCCGATCGGATGTCAGATTCGGGGATAAGGGCAAAAAGTTTTTTCTTATCATTGTCGGACTGGAGACAGAAAAAAAGATGAAGCAGTTCAGACTGAAGAAAATCTATTATGCCAAAGTGCTAAAATGACTTTATTAGAGAGAGGATATTCATCGTAGCAGTACTTTTGCACTAATGGGGAATTACCAACAGATGTAATTGCATTTTGTGTTGACAAAAAAAAGAGAACAACATGAGGAAGTTATTTTTAATAGCGTGCTTAGAAATGTTTATGTTCGGCTGTTCTCCTATTCTCAAAAGTAACTCTAACGATAATAATATGAGTTTGGGACAAATACACGAACTGCAAGTGCATAATTTTTCGGAAATTCCAAAGGATTTGCTGGAAAATATAGATAAAATGGGCGTGGACAATTCGTCAATTCTCAATGAATATGAGGGGAGATATTTGAATTTTATTTTCAATATAGACCCTCAGGATTTTAATCTTGTCGGGAAAAAAGTCGGCTTTTGGGGAAACAAAATAGATTATTTCAACGACACACGCTCCACTGACCGTAATTTTAAAACCGTTGGAGGTAGTAGTCTATATATTTTGATGCTACTCAAAAAGTGGAAAATGACGGATATGATGCTACTATTACTTATTGGAATAAATTTTCACTTCCAACAGAAGAAGTCGTTAAAAGACTGAGTAAGAAGCATTAAGTCAGATTTTTCTTAATAAATTCCCTAACAGGCGATTACGTATTTATGAATGACATGGAAACCGTGGTGGCAAAGATTATTTTTGGAGTAGGTGAAGACGGCTTCGTCTATGTGCGGGTCAATTTCGGACAGTGGAAGTTGCATTATATCTATCGCGATTATCAAGGCAGCGTGACGGATATTACCGATGCCTCCGGCACGGTGGTACACCGCATGCGATACAGCCCATGGGGAAAATTACTGCATACAGATGGTACACCTTATACCCGAAGCGAAGAGTTATCCACCGACTATGACCGGCTGCTCCTGCTCGGACGGGGCTATACAGGGCACGAGTATCTTCCCTGGTTTGGATTGGTCAATATGAATGCCCGACTGTACGACCCTGCTATCGGACGCTTCCTCTCGCCGGATCCCTATGTACAGATGCCGGACTATACGCAAAGTTTCAATAGGTATGCATATTGTTTGAATAATCCGCTAACTTACACCGACCCAGACGGCGAGTTCTGGCACTTAATTATAGGTGCGGTGATTGGAGGAGTAATAAATTGGGCAACTCACGGATTCCAATTCAATGCAAAAGGATTGGGTTATTTTGGAGTTGGAGCATTGGCGGGGACATTAGGAGCGGGCATCGGAGCAGGCATTAGTTCTGCATTGCCTATTGTGGGGCAAGCATCGGGCGGTTTTGTGGCAGGATTTTGGGGAACAAGCGCGGCAACAACGGCGACATCAAGCTTTGTTTCAGGCGCACTCGTTGGTGGTGGTGCAGGTTTTAGCAGCGGATTTACCACAGGTTTTGGAAACGCTTTGATTGACGGTAAAAACTTTGGTCAAGCTCTGGGACAGGGTGGCATTTATGGCGCAATAGGTTTAGGGTCTGGCGCACTAATTGGTGGACTTGTAGGTGGTATTAGTGCCGTAAGAGATGGGAGGGAGTTTCGGAATGGAGCAAGAATGATAGATGAACAATCTCTTGCTAACCAAAATTTGCCGTTAGTTCAACAAAGAGGAGATATGAATTGCTGTCCCGCGACAGGAGAATCAACTACAGGTGTTTCACAAGATACATACCGAAAAATAATTGGAGGAGATCCTAATAAAGATCATGTAACAATGGCGCAATTTAATGACGCTATCCAATTAGAAACTGGGAGGAAGGTTTCTCCATACCTTAAGACTTTACCTACAGACAAAACAGGAGCAGAACAAGTGGCAGGTATGATGAATAGAGGTAATAATTTTTATTTAGGTTCTACTACAGCGGGACAACCGATAGGACACGTAACGGCTTTGAACAGTGTATCAGTACGGACTTTCCAAAAAATATCAGGGGACATATACTATAAAGTTGTTTATCAGGTGATGGATCCTGCGCGAGGTGCATATAGAATCATAGGAGCAAATTCTATGAATATCGTAGTGCGAATCTATCCTTAAAAAAGCGCACAATTTCATGGCAAAGAAACTATTTTTTTGGGGGGGGCAACATTGTTATTTTTTAGCGTGTCTGCACTTTCACAAAACATATTGACGGACATAAGCAAATACGACTTGAATAAAATAGAAAAACGGACGATTAAAAAAGTCGTAAGCTCTTAAAAACAGAAAAAGAGCGAAAGCTTTTTGCCTTCACGTATTTTGCAATAGGATTATCGGATTTTTCTTCTAAAAAAAACGGCGATATCGACAATTTTCTCAAGAATTTCAAATTATCAAGCAAAGCGAACAGTATTGCCGATGATTTTTTCGAAAACTTTAAACTCTATGATTACAGATGCTACGTATACGACGACTCGTTGAATATAATTGCGATGGCAATGAAAACAAATGTATTCCTTTTTGGCAGCACAACGCCAGACAGTAGATATATTGAGTATATAACAAGAATAAATCCTGAATACACATTTGAATACATATTTTACCCAGGATCATGCTGCATGTATTTTTGTTACAAAAATGGTGAAATTATAATTGTTCGTTTGTCTGATGATGGCGAAAATATTATTTCTTATCCTTTATCAGATTCAAAGCAAGTAGAGAAAAATGCGTCTTGACGAAATCTTTGACACAGCTTGCGAAATGAATGAGATTGAATAAAAGCATCCCCTTCAGGGGAAAGGATATGATTTGAGGAAATTAAAGGATGTGGTGATGACACATAATCTGTAGATATTGCTCTTGAGAAACAAGAAGCACTTAGGCTTCTTGAACTATATTACAACTTGGGGATTCCTGTATTAGGGGGCGATGTCTTTTATTTAAAAGATGATGGCTAAGTTGATTGGACTTATGACAATTGGTATATTGATCGATTGGAAAACGAGAGCGATATTCAATTTTTAAAAAGAAGCATGGAGGAATCTCAATCTATATAAATAATTATAATAATACTTATTTTAGGAATGCATATTTTTTATTTGACATTGTATGCCAAACGGGTACAGATCGGTAATTGCTACTGCAATAGATCGACAAATATGGCTGCATTATTAAGTTTAGGTCCAACATCAGCAGGCGGTTCTATTCTTCTCTTATAAGAAACGAGATTGTGCGCAAATAAAAAACAACAAATAAGAGGTTTTGATTCAAAGAGAGGGGAATACTATAAAGCATAATCATGTCCGACTTCAGTGCATTGCTGTTGGAAGCGGCAGAGAATGGTATTGCCTTCTAAATAATTATAAAAAAATGAAGTTACATATTTATTCGTTCATTATCTCATGCCTATTGCTTTTGAGTTGCAATTCGAAAGCGGAAAAAGATAATTTTAATAAGCAAGTACGACAATTAAACGACAGTGCTGTTGCAATCGGCTCATTGGGAGACACTGCAAAAATCATGGTTGCAATCGAATTATTGAATAAGGTCATTGCCATGAAGCCTGATTACTATTCGGCTTACTGGAATAAGTTGGCATTTCAATATCGTTTAGGATTAATGGATGATGCTTTTGCCACATTAAAATCAATGGAACGAATTAATCCTGAAAATCCTGACTTAAAAACAATGCTTGGTGCCTTTCTCGAACAAAATAAAAAAGATTCAACACGAGCAATGATAAAATACAAGGAGGCAGATTTATTGTATAAAAATATTCTTGACACTATTAGCCCCAATTGCTTATCATATCAGTCTACAATGATTAATTATATATTGAATCTCAAATTATTGGGCGAAAACTTTGACGCAGACAGTATTCTATACTCACCCACTCAAAACGACTATTATGGCAAGGAAGAGATATATGAAGCATTTAAGCAATTCGCAGAAAACAATCTTATGAAAAAGACACGAGAAGAATTGGTTAAAATGGTCTCGCTATCGGGCGGAGGGGATACACTCTTAGTCAACTAAAACCTCTTTATTTGAAATATTCAGAGCACCCAATAATTTCCCCGGAAATCATTTGTGTGTAATTTGTTTATAATTATATCTGCAGACAAATAATTACGCTTCTATGAATGAAATGGAAACCGTTGTAGCAAAGATTATTTTTGGAGTAGATGAAGATGGTTTCGTCTATGTGCGGGTCAATTCCGGACAGTGGAAGTTGCATTATATCTATCGCGATTATCAAGGCAGCGTGACGGATATTACCGATGCCTCCGGCACGGTGGCACACCGCATGCGATACAGCCCATGGGGAAAATTACTGCATACGGATGGTACACCTTATACCCGAAGCGAAGAGTTGTCCACCGACTATGACCGGCTTCTCTTCCTTACGCCAGTTCGATTTAAGCGAACATACCATAAAAATAACAAGTAGCTGTAAATCATACTCTTTTGTGATTCTCCGGCTGCATAATGATCGGGAAGAAGGGGCGGCTTCCAAGTCATTGGGCTTCAGATGTAGATAAAAAGCCATCTGAAAGCAATATAAGTGTCTGAAAAACACTGTGTGGAAAATAAAACACACTAATAACCAATGTGTTGTGCCATTCCTTTATATCGAACTCACGTTCTTCCTTGGACGGGGTTATACAGGGCACGAGTATCTTCCCTGGTTTGGATTGGTCAATATGAATGCCCGACTGTACGACCCTGCTATCGGACGCTTCCTCTCGCCGGATCCCTATGTGCAAATGCCGGACTTCTCTCAAAACTTCAACCGCTACTCCTATTGTCTGAATAATCCGCTGGTGTATGTGGATGAAAATGGGGAGTTTATTCATCTTATTATTGGTGCTGTAGTTGGAGGAGTTGCAAACGTTATTTCAAACTGGGAAATGATAAAAGCAAAAGGATTCTGGACAGGATTAGGTTATTTTGGAGTGGGTGCGGCAGTTGGCGCAGGATCAGCCGCGTTAGGCGGCTGGATTGCTGGGGTTACCCAAAGTGCTGGTATTATTACAGGTGCGGCGGTTGGCGCAGGTACGGGTGCAGTTACAGGTGCAGCATCAAGTGTAACCTTAAATGGACTGAATAATGTAATAGGCGGACAAAACTTTTGGAATGGCTGGCAACAAAGCGCAATTTCGGGCGCAATAGGCGGCATTTCGGGCGGTATTGCAGGTGGCATGAAAGGTTACGAACTTGCAAAAGAAGGCGGAAAAAATATGTGGTGGGGTGGTGATGTCAAACACGGCAGAACACAATGGTCATTCTTTACTACCGAAAAACCATACGAAACCATTAGTTGGGATATAAAAAATGTTAGCTCAAAGAGTTTAAACGATTGCGTACCGACTTCTTTTGCAGAGGCTGATGATTATTTTGGAGGCAACACTACTTATGAGCAATATAATACTACTACTAATTATCAGCAAGATGTTGGAGTAATGGCTTCAAATTGCCCAAACGCTTACGGAAGAGTTCTTTCTAAACAGTTTACTGGCGCATCAATGCCTGACCCTGTTTCGGTACTTGCAGACCCCCAGCAAGTATTAAGCATAAAAAAATCGGGCAATTTAATTCATACAAATATGCCACATAGTGGTGGTATGGGGCACGTAGATAATTTACGCTCAAAAAAATACTATCATTCAGGAAAAGTTGTAATGAATTTCAGGATAGGAAGTTATAGATTGTCTTCTGTAAATGGCAATTGGTGGTTCTATACATTAAACGGATTGAAGCAATTATGAAGAAGATGTTTTTATTTCTATTGCTAAGTGCTATGTTTGTTCCTGTTTCAGACAGTCAAACTTTAATTCAACAGATTGAAAATGCATACAACACTCTTGATTCTGTTTCCTATATTGAAGATATAATATTATCATATAGAGGTGATTGGGTGATAAGGTATAAAGGATATGAAGAAAGAGTAGATGGATTAACTGCACTTAATTATTTTGATTCTATTCCAAGACAAAAACAAATCATTGACAGCCTTTGGGAAAATCTAACGCTTCGTTCAAAAACTACGATAGAAGAACAAATCAATGAATTTAGCGATATAGTAAGAGCAACAACACCTGTCTATATTTTGAATTTAATACCGCAAGACAAACAAACATTACAAGTAGACACAGGGAAATTACCCTTTAATCTTTTCTATTTAGGCAAACACTCAAAAAATAATTTTTATGTATTTGTCCATAACGGAGAATATGCTTATGGCCAAGATACCTATCCTACTGTTTCAAGGCCAATAGGTAAGAATATTCGCAAAGTGCTTCGTAAAATTATGCGGAAACAGCCCAAATATTTATTGTTCTGTCCAGAATTGGAAGAGATGAATACAATCCTTTATGTACTAAATGACAAGATATATGTTTACAGAGTTGCACAAATGAAAGAATACGAGTTGAGCGATTATTTTAAACACTTCCCTCATTGAAATTGTAGTATACCTCAAAGGAGGGGATTGTTCGAGGTTGCGCTATTTTGGGACTTTATATGTTTTTACTCTGTCTCAAAAAAAAGAATCAGGTGGTTATGGTGCTGCAGTCGTATACGAAAGCTAGAAGTTGAATACCACGCAGGAAGTAACGAAAAAATCAAAAACAACACAAAAAAACAGAATCGGGGACTAGAGCCGGGGGCATAGGGAATGGTTATTTTCCCACTCATGGGGATTTCCTGCGCCAAAAGCTATATCTTTGTAATGAACCAATCAGCGTGGAAGGATTTGTAATGCTTGCAACCACGAGAAAAAATGCTAAAACATTTCTTCTTAGAAAGCTCTTCGACAGCTATTCTCCAATGGAGTGTGCAAGCCCTTCTGTGCGAAGGAAGTTTTACAAATTAAAAGCATAAAGATATGAGCTATCTATTCACATCCGAATCGGTGTCGGAGGGTCATCCTGACAAAGTATCCGACCAAATATCCGATGCCATCCTCGACCAATTTCTGGCTACCGACCCCGACTCCAAAGTGGCCTGCGAGACACTCGTAACCACCGGACAGGTAGTTTTGGCCGGCGAAGTCAAAAGTCGCTCTTATGTAGATGTACAGGAGACAGCGCGTCGTGTCATAGAAAAAATCGGCTACACTAAAAGCGAATACGGCTTCGATGCTCGCAGCTGTGGGATCTTCTCCAGCATTCACGGGCAGAGTGCGGACATCAACCGCGGAGTCGACCGATCGGATCGATCCGAGCAGGGAGCCGGAGACCAAGGTATGATGTTCGGCTACGCCACGAACGAGACGGAGAACTACATGCCCCTGACAGTGGATCTGGCACACCACCTCCTCTACGAATTGGCCACTATCCGCAAGGAGCCTTCTTCTCCGATGCCTTATTTGCGCCCTGATGCCAAGAGCCAAGTGACGATCGAACATGACGATGAAGGCAGACCCGTCCGGATAGACACGATCGTGATTTCCACCCAGCATGACGAATTCGTCCAAGCATCGGACGGCATTTCAGAAGCAGAAGCCGACCGGATGATGCAGGAGCGCATCCATCATGACATAGCTACCATACTGATCCCCCGAGTGAAAATGCTGTACAAACCGGAGATCGCAGCCCTATTCGACGAAAAAGTACGCCTATTCGTCAATCCTACGGGTAAGTTTGTGATAGGAGGGCCACATGGAGACACGGGCCTGACGGGACGAAAGATCATCGTGGATACTTATGGAGGCAGGGCTTCTCATGGCGGAGGAGCATTTTCCGGCAAGGATCCGTCCAAGGTAGATCGCTCCGCGGCTTATGCAGCCCGACACATAGCCAAAAACATGGTGGCAGCGGGCGTGGCCGACGAAATGCTTGTACAAGTAGCCTATGCCATCGGTGTAGCAGAGCCGGTAAGCATATACGTCAATACGAAAGGCCGGAGTCATGTGGCTCTATCGGATGGCCAAATAGCGGAGAAGATCAAGAAGATTTTCGATATGCGTCCTTACGCCATCGAGCAACGACTGAAACTCCGCAATCCGATATACGAAGAGACCGCAGCATACGGCCACTTCGGGCGCGAACCCTACGAAGCATACAAAACCTTTGTCGATGAGCACGGAACGGAACAGATGCGAATCGTGGAGCTATTCACATGGGAAAAGTTGGATTACGTAAATAAGATCAAGGCCGAGTTCGGTCTGTCGTAATCACAGCCTGCACTCCTTTTATCGCAAGACAAAGGCTCTGCCATTGACTTCGCTTTCTTGCTTTACTAAAGCTTGGCAGACAGAAGCTGCTTGTTCCTTTCTTAGGGGATGCAGAGAGGAAGTTTATTCTACCGGTTTTTCACTTCATCAGCTACAAAGACGACCAACGGGGCAGCAGAGGATAGGTAGATCGTATCGCTCACTGCCTCGTTGAGCGTTCCGCACCACAACTCCGGCAGAGTGGTATTGCGAAGCGGCCATTTCAGCCCTTCGGCCGTGACGGCTGATCCGCTGAAACTGAATATAGAAATTTGTCTCCCTCGCTCCACTTCTATGCGAGCCTCCCCGTTAAAAGCCAAAAAACATCCGTAATCCGTAGGCATCACGATCTTTTCGAAAAAGCGGGTATATCCGGGCAGATGTGCCAGATTGCCGACAAAATGATCTTCACGACGCCCCGATGTCCCCAGCAGACAGACCTCGCGAGGGGAATAGGTCTCGGCAGAGAATGTAACTGTCTTCGTCAGATCATTGGTATCCTGCTCGTCTATGCGATGTAGTTTTTCTGCAGGCAAAATATGTCGCGAGGCTGTAAAAGAATCCAAGTCGCCCACTACTGCATCCGGCTCTGCACCATAGTCCAGCAAATTCTGTATGGCTCCATCGCAACAGACGATGGTACCTTCAGGATGCTCCGATGCTCGCCGGAGGATAGCAAGGGGGAGGATTTTACGGGGAAATTCCCCCTTAGCCAGAATAACAAAAAGCGGAGCTGTCTCCGGAGTAAGCGAGGGAAAGAAAATCATAGGTCGATGCTGATTGTGGCCTGTCGTTGCATCTTGCGCCACCGGAAATATCCCAGAACGGACATAACGGTATTGACGGCAAAGACGACAGTGGTGATATGGTCGCCGGATTTATAGAAAAGGGATAAGCTGATGATATTGGCTACGAACCAGCACACCCAGTGCTGGCGGATGCGACGCGCCAACCAAATCATCCCGACAAAGCTGATTACAGTGGCAAGCGTATCGGCCCACGGCACAAGACTATCCGTATAGTGGGACAACACATAGAACATCGGGAGAAAAGCCACCGTAGCCGCAGCAAGGCTGATCCACAGGACACGCGGGGAGATGGATACGATGGCACCCTCTTCCGTCCCTTCGCGGTGGCGAATCCACATCACCCAGCCGATAATACTGGTGATCAGATAGTAGACATTGATGAGCACATTGCCGTAGAACTGCGCCTCGATCGAGAGATAAATGTAGAAGAGCGGCAGGACGATCCCCACAGGCCACAGCCAGACACTCGCCTTATATTCGAGATAGACCCAAATAAAATTGACGAGTGCTGCTGCCAGCTCGATGGGATGAGCCACAATGAATTGGATCACCGCTGTCATCATCGGATTAGAAATCGATTGTCAGACTACCCAGTGCATTAAATCCGGCCTGAGGATAATAACGCAGATCGGCATATGCACTTAGTTCTCCGGATGCCTGTACGTAACCGGCATCGTAGATGTAGGCATTGGATGCATACATGAGGTTGAAGAGATTATTGAGCTGTACGCCCAGTGCCACTCTCTTAACGAAGTGAACCGGCAGCACATAGCCGAGGCGGAGGTCGTTCACCCAATAGGAGGGGAGCATGCGATCGCTGCGCTGTGTATTGTCCAGATATTGCTTGCTGACGAAGCGGCTCGTCCAAGCCATTTCGAAACCGGCATGAGAGAGGGTAAGCATGCTGCCGGCAATGACATTGGGCGAGTAGGCTATATCCGTGCTTTCGAGGGTCTCCTCCTTGAGTTCGAGCCAGTTGTAGTCCGCATCATATACGGATGTATATTGCACGTAGCGGTCGATTTTGTTGCGACTCATAGTGAAAGAAGCATCCCAACGCAGCAAACGAGGAAGGATCTGCCAACCGAGAGTCAGCTCCAGTCCCATACGGTAGCTGTCGGGGACGTTGCTTGTGAGCATCTGTCCCACATCGCTCAAACGGCCATCCAGCACGAGTTGGTCCTTGTATTGCATATAATAGAGACCTACTCCGGCCGACAAGAGGGGCGAAGCATAGCGATAGCCCAGCTCATAGTCGATCAGTCGCTCAGGCGTAGGATACTGTCCTATTCCGGCTTCGGTGTAATTGGTTCTGTTAGGCTCGCGGTGTGCTACCGCAACAGAAGCATAGGCAGTATGAGCATCGTCGAAACTATAGGTAAGACCGGCCTTCGGATTGAGGAAGCGGAAGGTCTTGTCCAAATCGATGTGCTGCATACTTCCCTGTACCTCATCGTATTCGTCCGTGATGCCATTTATCGTGTAGCCGATGGTACGATACTGGAGGTCGGCATACATGTTCAGTTCCGGAGTGATCTGCCAGTTGGCTTTGGCAAAGGCTGCACCTTCTCTTTTGTCTGCGCTGTTCCGATAATACTCGAAGTCGGGAGCTAAGGGTTGATTGTACTTTTTGATGTAAGTGATACGGCCGAAGTGGTCTCCTTTATAGATATTGCCCGAGGCCCCGAACTGCAAATCCCATGCACCGGTGTGCCAGTTAAGCGAACCGATGAGTCCTCCGAAATCATTGTCCAGATACTTCTGACGGATGAGATCCGTTTTCTTCACGGTCACACTGTTTTCCACATAGGGCTGCAGTGCATATTCCTTTAGTTTACGTCCGGTACGATATTCGTCCGTATAGCCATATCCGGCCGTGTAGTGTGCCGTGAGGTTGAGGATAACGGAAGGAGAGAAGCTGTGCGTCATGATGGCATGGTAGTGACGCTGCTCGTAATTGTCGGTATTGTGGTAGTAGTGCGGTACTCCTTGCGCGTCCACGTACATAAGACCGGCACTGTTGTATCGGCGGCCATATTTGGCTTCATCCTCCTTGGAAAGACCGTTCCATGCGATACCCGTAACTTCTTTTCCTCCGAAAGTGATGAACCTGAGAGCCGTGTTGCTACCGAAATAGCCCACCTGTGCGAAATAGGATTTCAGATCCACGCTTCCTCTATCCACGTAGCCGTCCGAACCGATTTTGGACAGGCGGGCATCCACTGCCCAATGGCGACCGATGCGTCCGCTACCGAGTTTGACCGATCGGCGGAATGTGCCGAACGAACCTCCGCTCAAATCGACACGGCCATAAGGAGCCAGTCCCAAATTATCCGTACGCATATTGACACTTGCCCCAAAAGCTCCGGCACCATTGGTGGAAGTACCCACACCTCGCTGCACCTGAAGGTCTTCGATGGAAGAGGCGAAGTCGGGCATATTCACCCAAAAGACGGACTGAGATTCGGAGTCGTTGAGGGGTACTCCATTGGTAGTTATGTTGATGCGATTGGCATCGGTGCCACGCACGCGAAAGCCGGAATATCCGATACCCGTACCGGCATCGCTGGTGGCTACCACGGAGGGAGTCAGCATCAGCAGATAGGGGATGTCACGACCATAATTGGACTTGGAAAGTTCGGCCTTGCGAACGTTGGTGTAAGCGACAGGGGTTTTCGCCGTGGCGCGAGTAGCTACGACCTGTACGGTCTGGAGCTGCACATTGCTAAGACTATCTATCTCGCTGTTGGAGACGGGTGCTTGTGCCGTCAGGCAGAAAGGCAGGACGGCTAAGGCGGCAATCATGTGAAGTTTTTTCATAAATCTCTTATCATTGAAGTTGGACAAAGAAGAGAGAGGGGGAATGATTGCTTCGCCGTGAAGATAGTCAGACGGAGAGTTTCCTACGCCGGTATTATCCGGTTCAGGTGATGAGGGTTTGTTCTCAGCCATCCACGCATTCCGATTGCTACAGGAAGCACCCCTTCTCCCAATTTTATGGGACAAAGATAAGAAAACGTTCGTCCTTCAGTATTCGGGACGATACCGCTCGGCATTTTCATCTTCGAGAATGCTCAAGTAGCTGATATAGCGGCTCTCGGCTATCTCCCCCCTCCGAAGAGCTTCCAGAACGGCACAGCCCGGCTCGTGCGTATGCGTGCAGTTGCCGAATCGACAGCCTTTACTTGCAGCGAATATCTCCGGGAAATAATGAGAGACTTCATACTCGCCCATTTCCAGCGTACCGAAGCCTTTGATCCCGGGCGTATCGATAAGAGCTGACCCGGGGGAGAGATCGGGGAAGTCGATCATTTGGGAAAATGTGGTCGTATGCATGCCGGTATGATGGGCTTGGGATATAGCCCCTGTGCGCAAATCGGCATGAGGAATCAGGGCATTGATTAAGGAGCTTTTGCCAACCCCCGAATGGCCGGCAAGGAGTGTCAGCTTGCCATCGAGCAGGGATTTGAGATCCGGGAGGCCTTCGCCCGTAATCGCCGACACGTGGCAGCAGGGGTAACCTATGGCGGTGTAGACAGCCGACAGCCGGTCCAATTGCAAGCGATCTTCTTGCGTATAGCAGTCTATTTTGTTGAATGCAAGAATAACCGGTACGCGATAGGCTTCTGCCGTAGCGAGGAAACGATCGATAAAGACGGTGGTAGTCACCGGATCGTTGATGGTACAGACCAGCACGGCAGCATCCAAATTGGCTCCCAGTATATGGGACTCTTTCGAGAGGTTGCTGGCTCGCCTGATGATATAATTGCGTCGGGGATGGATTCGTTTGATGTAGGCCGGCTGTCCGTCCTGAGAAGCGGGGACAATCTCCACGCGATCGCCTACGGCTACGGGATTGGTGGAGCGGATGCCTTTCAGACGCAGATTGCCTTTCGCCATGCAGTATAGCTCCGTACCATCCGTGCAACGCACCAGATACTGACTACCCGTATTCTTAATTACGACTCCATCCATAAACGGCTTTGCGGTGTAATAAAACAGCGATGAGGCAGAATCGAAAAACTCTGCTTCATCGCTGAGTGGATAGATTTTTCACGCTTACACGGTCATGATTTCCTTTTCCTTTTCGGCAAAGAGTTCGTCGATCTTCTTGATATAACGATCGTGAACCTTCTGCATCTCTGCCTCTGCATCTTTGGCTACGTCCTCAGGAGTACCATCGGTCTTGACGCTTTTCTTGATCGCATCGATGGCATCGCGACGGGCATTGCGTACACTCACCTTGGCGTCCTCGGCATCTCCTTTGATCTGCTTCACCAACTGGCGACGGCGTTCTTCTGTCAGAGGAGGAAGGCCCAGACGGATCAGCTCACCGTTGTTCTCGGGCGTAATGCCGAGCGGAGAGTCCATGATAGCCTTTTCTATATCCTTGATCAGGGAACGCTCCCACGGGGTGACAACGATGGTCTTCGCATCGGGCGTATTGATGGATGCTACCTGTGTCAGAGGAGTGGCGTTGCCGTAGTACATGACCATGATACCATCAAGGAGTTTGGGGCTGGCCTTTCCCGCACGCACATGAGACAGCTGCTCGTCCAGATACTCCACTGCCTTCTCCATATTAGCCGTTGCTTTGGCTATCAGTTCTTTTATTTCCATATCTCTATATGTGTTTGTTTTGTCTTGCTATTCCTTTCAAGCACTCGTATTTGAAACATAAGTACCGATTTTCTCTCCTCTCAACACCTTGAGGAGGTTTCCCGGCGTATCCATATCGAAGACGACGATGGGCAGGTTGTTCTCCATACACATGGCCGTGGCAGTCAGATCCATTACTTTCAGACCTCGGGCATAAATCTCATCGTATGTGATCCGGTCGAACTTCGTAGCCGAGGGATCCTTCTCCGGATCTGCCGTGTAGATACCATCCACGCGCGTCCCCTTGAGCATGGCATCGGCTTCTATCTCGATGCCGCGAAGCGATGAGCCGGTATCCGTAGTGAAGAAAGGATTGCCTGTACCGCAAGAGAAAATGGTCACATAACCCTGTTCGAGCAATTCTATGGCATGCCATTTGTTGTAGAACTCCCCTATCGGCTCCATACGTACGGCCGTGAGCACTTTGGTCTTCACCCCTACCCCCTCAAGAGCAGAGCTGAGAGCCAAGCTGTTGATTACCGTGGCCAGCATACCCATCTGATCTCCTTTGACACGGTCGAATCCCTTGGCGGCACCGCTCACTCCGCGGAAGATATTGCCTCCTCCGATGACGATGCCGATCTGTACGCCCATGGCACAAGCCTCCTTGATGTCCGAAGCATAATCGGCCAACCGATTCGGGTCGATGCCGTATTGCTGAGCACCCATGAGCGACTCACCGCTCAGTTTGAGCAGCACTCGTTTATATGCAGTCATTATTCTTTTCTATCAGTTTGTTACAAAGAAAAGCATATTTTCCATACCCCATTCGTCGATAGACGCTGTCGAATGGCTGTTTTCACTCCAGACGAGAGAGCATCTCTTCGCCGAGAGCACGCTTTTTCCGGATGTGCTCCACCACCTCGACGATGAAGGGATTGCTTTCGAAATCGCCTCGCACCTCATCGAAATCGCGGTGCTTCATCTCCCCTACCAGGTCTATTCCGAAGCCTACCTGACTGTGCATTTGGAATTCCTTCTTGGCATCCTCATAGAGCATCTCATCCAAGCGAATCACCGAACGCATCCATGTATGCACCAGTTCGGCCACTTTGGATCGAGTGAGATCCTCGGGGTTCAGTTCGTACCATTCGAGCAGAGCGTTGTATGCCCAGCACCATTCATAGTCGTAGTATCGGCTATGAATTTCCTTCATCCGCTCATTCACCTCCGCAAGGCTTTTGATCTTGCCTTCTTTGATCAAGGAGGCAAGGCGGTGGATCTGTTGTTGTGGAGCGATCATGCCACAGATGTCCACCCAGCTGCCGTCTCCCTCATTGTGAGTCGGCTTGAGAGCACTCAGCACCTCCTCATCCGTACGGCAAGGACAATCTTCAAGGCGTTTGATGATGGAATTGCCGAAAAACTTGTTCAGCCCCATCTCATAGAACATCAGCCCCTTGTCCAAGGCAGAAGAGCGTATGCGCATATCATGATAGACATAGGTTTGTCCCTCACTGCCCAGTATCTTGCGTAGCTTTTTCAGCTTCCGACTGCCGCGCATCATCTTGCCGGCAGTGAAAGGACTCAAGAGATTGAAGTTGATATTGTCCAGCAAATCCGGATCTTTACGCTTATCTCTCGCCGGCCACTTCTTGGCGTCACGAATCGTCCCGACACTGCGCAGATTGATACCCGGTACCAAATACGATTCGTTACGGTCCTCTATGATATAAGAGAAGGGGAAGGCCGAGCTGTCGATATGGTGTACGTGTCGACCCATCACCAACGTGAAAGGCCCTATTCTGGATGGCCAAAGGATATAAGAGTCGCTCGTGGTCTTCGAGCCGCGCTCCACGATGCCCTGATGGATGGGGCCGAGCTTGTAGAGGTGATTGCTCTGGTTAGAGCCGCTGCCGGCATTGAGGAAAGAGTATAGACCGGCAATGAGCAGGCTCGACTTGTGCATCGACACGGTATATGGCCCGGCAAAGACGGCACAGGCCTCGCCGTTTTCGCCTTGGCAGTTGGCAAAGAAGAGCGAATCATGTGCAGAGAAAAGGTGCCCCAAATGAGTACCCTGCCCTACAAAACAGTGCGAAACGGTAGCACCATCCGTAACGCTGCTGCCCGAACAGAGAATGAAATCGCGGCAGACGACATTGTAGCCTACCGACACGGGGGCCTCTTTCTTGCTATTGATACTGCCGTTGCAGAGATGCGAGGCACCGGTGATCTCGGTATAATCTCCGATACAAACATTCTCTATCGTATTGCATCCGTGGATAACCACATGAGAGCCTATTGCTCCCATATCCGACCGGCGCGACTCGGCATAAGCTCTTGCCATAGCAGCAAGCGATTCGGTCAGCACCTTGTCATGCCTGTACATGGCCATCAGATAGGCGGTCTGGGCAGTCAGGTTGTCAGTGATCGTAACTTCACGTCCGCCGGTTTCGTTCAGCACGGTAACCTCCACGCCGTTGCCGAAGGAGGTGGATTCCGTTACGGCTATGGTATCAATGTTTTCGATTCGGGTATAATCGCCTATTCTGTAATTAGCCAAATAGCTATTGACATGGAAGATGACGACTTCATCTCCGACAATGCAGTTGTGCAGGCGTGCGATATTGATACCCGTAGGCACGTGGAGGCCTCCCGGCAACAGGTGACTTCCTCGCGTGGATCCGATCCGGATCTGTCCGCTGAACATGACATGCAGACAACGATTCGCGTCAAAGCCATCGGCCACCTCCACCATCGTCCAATCGGCGCACTGGCAGTAGTTGCCTTCCAGCACGGATATTTCTTCTTCGGTCAAATGCCTGTATATTTTCTCTTTTTCTTTCATAAATCTACTTTTTACAGTCAGGTCTCTAATCTCCCTCTATCGGATACAGAAAGGTGAAGATCGGACAACTCTCCTTTCCGCGCCTTGTGTTTTCTATAGTCGAGGGGGTATTCTTTTTTGTTGGTCTCAAAAATAAAAAAATCCTATCGTATCCTCGCATCGAATGCTGTATTACAGAGGGAAACGAGATGAATTCCACATAAGACACAATCACTTAGATTTGGAAGTAAGGTACGGGAGAGGTCGAAGGCGTTTCGCCAAGATTACTTTCACTACGATGCGCAGAAAAGGATGCCTATAAGCAGATTCCTCACGAATTTGGTTCCGGAATTGGCCGGAATGCGGTTCGAGTTTTCTGAGATTCACGAGCGAGAATTTTTCCGTTGTGGCGCGTAAAATTTTTACTTCCCGAACCAAAACGAAAAAATTCCCGAGCCACGTTTTTCCAAAGGCTAAATCGCCATTTTTACGAACGACGTGTACGGAATCGGAGAGGTCAAAAAAAGCAGTAATCATGTCGAAACATTTGACCGATTCCGAGCGTCTTCACATTGTGGAAGAATACCTCGGCAGCCTCGGAGCAAGTATGCCATCGAGAAGAAGTACAACATCGCCCAGGGACTTATAAGAGACCATTGTACGGCATTTTTGCGATATGACCATTGGTCTTTTCTTAACGTCAGTTCGATCTAAGCGGAAATAGGAAAGTTAGGGTTTCTGATGATTTCAATATTGAGTTCAGGCTTTTTAGGCAGGATGTTGTAAGCGATGATACCGGAGATCAGGTTGGTGACAAAATTGTTGACACTGCGATGTCTCGTGTGCTCTATCGGGCAGAGATTTTTGAACATATCATTGACCGTTTCGATCAGGGCTCTCTTTCTCAATAAAACTTTGTCATATAGATGCATCAGGGAGTTCTTCATGTTCTTTTTGATTTTGGTTATCATGTGGATGTCATCGACAAAGAGCCGGTCAAAAAGGTTTTGGGAAATGTAGCCTCTATCGGCAATGAGTTTGCCAAAAAGATTCTTGGTGAATGTTCCGTCTTTCAGAGGTTCTCTGTCATCACAATTGCCCGGTGTGATTTGATAGTTGATGATTTCACCCCTGTCGTTGATAACAATATGTAGCTTGAATCCATAAAACCAACCCATGGTGCTTTTGCCTTTTTGAGCCCATCCCCTCATTGTCCTATGCCCATGAGCTCGTTTGATATGACAAGCCTTCAGTGGGGTGGAATCGATGAAAGAGATGCCTGTACATTGACCCAAACAACACATATTGAGAAATGCTATCAGCTTGAAACCCACCCTGCTTTGCAGCTCCACAAAGCGATTATAAGAGACAAGATGTGGAAACTCGGATCGACAAGAATGGGTGATGTATTGAAGATAAAAAGCTTTCAAATCTCGGTATCTTGACAGATGAAACAGGATCAGGATGGTCATGACCTCACTGTCCGACATCTTAAACTTTCTATTCCTGCGTTTTTTGTCTGCCTCTTCGAGGGTCCTTTTCTTGATTGCTTCATCAAAAAGCTTGGAGAAATCATCTATGATGCAAAAAACATCAACTATATTTGTCTTCATAAAGTAGCGTTTTGTTTGTTCGTATCTTATTGATTGTCAACAGCTAAGATACAAATAATTCGCTACTTTTTTAAGCATAATGCCCACGTTCTTTGGGCGTTTACCACTAATCAGAAAACAAATCCATTGGCTTTTTCTTACGTCGAACTGACGTTAATTTAGCTACTCAATGTTGCACTGGTGGGTGGAATGTGCAAACTTCAAAAATGTTTGTATATATCAAAAGAATTCACGATATTTGCTTGCGAGAAGTTTTAAATATGTATAATCTTAAAAAAACAAGAAAATGAGAAAATTCTTTTTGACAGTCTTATTGGCAGGAGCGTTTTCTATCGCAAATGCAGCCGATGTTACTGCAGTCACTTGTTCAACGCCTAACGGAGGAGAAACCCATGTAATGGTTTTTTGTACGGACGGCAGGAGTTGTGATTTTATCTTGAAAATACAGGGAGATGAGACAGATTACAACAATGTAATGAGTCAAGTTATGCAAGCAGCAAAGAGATTCTGCGCTTCTAATTTTCCATGTTTTAAAGTGAGTCAAAATTTGAACGCAGAAGCTCCTCAGACATTAGAACCCAAAACATCTTCAAATCCCATCCCTGGTAGAAAAATTAAGTGATCATTGTAAAGGAGCCTTATAGTATTCACTATAGGCTCCCCAACCCTCACATAATATGAAAATCCAATGACGTTATTTCGCATTTTATTTTACTTTCTACTTACTATAGTTGGTATCTATTCCCCTTCTGCTCAGGAAATAACATTGGAGGCTTTCAAAACAGATACTCTTGATAAGGTTTTCCTTAATAAATGCATTTATAGGGTATACTACCAAACTGAAATTAAGCAGGACACCTCACAAAATCTCCCTAATAGAGGGTTAACACTGCTACAGATAGGATCAAAAATGAGTAAATTTATCGATTTCTATCAGCATTATACAGATTCACTTAGAGATGAAACAGCAAGAAAAAAAAATCATTCGCTTGCCACGAGTGAAGTGACAAATTTCCAGTACTCTCTATATTCCAAAATTATATTCCGAAACCAAGTATTTAGAAATTATCCCCAAAAGGACATCAATACAGTAAGATTAGGAACTGAATTCGGTGAATATTTCACTTATGAAGAAATAGCCCCACGGTTTGACTGGGAAATTTCACTGAATGAAGAAAAGAATATCAAAGGATATCGATGTAAAAAAGCTACATGTTCTTATAGAGGACGGATTTATCAGGCTTGGTATTCAGAAGATATTCCTATTCCTATGGGGCCATATGTCTTTGGAGGCTTACCCGGCTTGATCATGGAGATTCGAGACTCTAATAACGAGTATGTTTTTGTTGCAATGGCAGTCTTGTTGATAAAAAATTATGATCCCATATATCGAGTGAATACGCCTTATGAATTCCTTTATGAAAGAGATAAATCTTGGCATGAAATCAAGAAAAGTTATCAAAATCTATATTTTGAGATTGATGGGAAAATTCTCCGATCAGTGACACCATACAATCCAATTGAAAAGGATTAGTTTCTTCGCATACAGCAGAGCCTTAAAAAGCCAAATTCCGCAGAGAGTTAGTTTTCGTTAGTTCGAATTTGATTCTTCGACCAAGGTCCAATAGAGCCTTATAGTTTCGGATAGAAATAGGACATAATCCTAATTTGATAGCGTTTTTATGAGACCTTTGAAAAATAAGGAAATGGAGGGAAGAGGAATTCTTCACATAAAACGGGGGGAGGGAAAAGGGGTGGCAGTAAGGAGTGAAAGTAGTTGTAAATCCCCCTTGCGGAGCTACTTGCACGAGCTCCTCAAGGGTGGTTATGCCTTATCCTACGGATGAGGACATAATTATCCCCGGCGTTCTGTATAAATTAAAGGCGATGCTTTCAAGAATGTTTTGAGTATGGGTCTTGGCAAGTCCCCGGTATCGACATCGTCCGCCATGAAACCACCGCCGAATACTGCCAAAGGTGCGTTCGATGGTGCTCCGTATCCGACTGATTGCTTTGTTTCGTTGCTTCTCTTCCTCGGTCAATGCCCTGTTGCGTTGTGCCTTGTGCATAATGCCGTCTTGAAGGTGATGGGTTTGCAGGTAGGAACGATTTTCCCCGCAAGCATATCCTTTATCCGCCAAGACGGCTGTGCCTTGAGGTATGTTTGCACCCTGCAATAGCGGAATAAACTCCTTCGTGTCACTGCGGTTCGCTGCTGTCGTTATCACCTTTTGAACAATGCCTTGAACATTGGCCGGACAATGCTTTTTGTATCCGTAGTGATAACGCTTTTGTTTGTAAACCCAACGGGCTTCTTCATCCGTCCCTTTACGCTGACGGACAACCTGTTTTTGATAATCCTCCTCTGCCTCTTTTTCCTCCTCGCTCCGATTGTCTTCTCTGTCGTCTGCGACTTCAATCGTAATGCTTCCGTTGGGTTTATGCGGCGTCTCCACAAGGCTTGCATCGACAAGCACCCCTTCCCTTACCGAAATGTGATGGCGGGAAAGTTGTTTGTTAAACTACGCCAATAGTTTGTCCATGAGACCCAACTCTGTCAGTGCCGAACGAAATCGACTGATGGTGCTGTGGTCGGGAGATACCTCTTCCATCTTCAGCCCCAAGAATCGGAAAAAGGTGATTGAATCATTGATGCGCTCCTCCAGAGCACAATCACTGAGGTTGTACCATGTCTCCAAAAGCAACATCTTGAATAAGAGAATCACGTCATAAGCCGGGGCACCGATGGCATTTTGTCGCTTCGTGTATTTCTTGTTGATCAGCGTCCTGATCGGACGCCAATCGATAAGCGTGTCAACCTGATTGAGGAAGTCGTTTTGTGCTTTGCGATAACGCTTTGAAAGGAGTGCGTCTGCAAATGTTACATGCTCATCGGTATTCTTGGATTGGTATGCCATGGGAGGAATATTATGCTGTTTTTAATACTCAAATATACAAAATAACTCCCTATTATACAATGAATTAACAAACAAAATACACACTAATTGCCGTGCAAAGGTCTCCTTAAAGAGACCACGGTTTCTTTTCGGACATAAAAAAGAAGGCGATCCAGAACATCTGTTCTAGCTCGCCCTCTCTATTAAAGTTATTTATATCCGATGCAGCGACTTATTCTTCTGCTGCTTTAGGAGTTTCTTCTGCAGGAGCTGCTTCTACTACAACGTCTGCGCTTTTACGCTTACGAGAACGGCGTGTTTTGGTCGCCTTCTTCGCTGCTTCGCCAAGCATATTCTCATTGTAGTCAACAAGCTCAATAAAGCACATAGCAGCATTATCTCCCAGACGATAACCGGTCTTCAAGATACGGGTATATCCACCGGGACGATCTGCAATCTTAGCAGCAACATCTCCGAAAAGTTCCTTCAAGGCATATTTATTCTGTAAGTAAGAGAAGGCGATTCGGCGAGAGTGCGTTGTGTCTTCCTTTGTTTTTGTCAGCAAAGGCTCTACATAGATACGCAAGGCCTTAGCCTTGGCTACCGTTGTAAAAATGCGTTTGTGCAGGATCAACGAAGCAGCCATATTGGACAGCATCGCTTTACGGTGAGCAGCCTTACGGCCCAAGTGATTGAATTTCTTATTATGTCTCATCGTTCTTAGTCTTTATCTAATTTATACTTACTGATATCCATCCCAAACGACAAATTCAGCGTTGCCAGCAGTTCGTCAAGCTCAGTCAAAGACTTCTTTCCGAAGTTGCGAATCTTCATCAGATCGCTCCGTGACAGACTCACTAAATCGCCCAACGTATCTACTCCGGCTGCATTCAGACAATTGAGGGCACGAACAGACAGGTCAAGACCTGAAAGCTTTGACTTCAATAGTTGACGCATATGCAGAGAATCTTCATCGAACTCATCAGTATCGACTATATCCACATACTCTATCGCTATCTTATTCTCTGCAAACAGAGAGAAGTGGGATATCAAGATTTGAGCTGCTTCACGAAGAGCATCTACAGGACGGATCGAACCATCTGTGGTCACTTCCATCAGGAGCTTTTCGTAATCAGTCTTCTGTTCTACGCGGAAATTCTCTACCGCATACTTGACATTCCGAATAGGCGTATAGATTGAGTCGATCGCTATCGTGGAAAGCTCATTATGCTCTGCGCGATTCTCTTCTGCCGACACATAGCCACGCCCCTTATTTATGGAAAACTCCATAGTAAGCGTAGCCGACTTATCGAGGTGGCAAATGACAAGATTCGAATTCAACACTTCAAAGTTTGAAAGTTGTGCATTCAAATCACCGGCACGGAACACCTCCGAATTAGAGATAACAATTGTAGCTTTCTCTACATCGGCATTAGGAACAATCTGCTTAAAACGAACTTGTTTGAGATTGAGGATAATATTAGTAACGTCCTCCAATACACCCGGAATAGTAGCAAATTCATGCTCTACACCTTCAATCTTGATTGCAGTAATCGCAAAACCTTCAAGCGAAGACAAGAGTATTCGACGAAGCGCATTGCCAATGGTAATACCATAACCGGGCTCCAAAGGTTTGAACTCGAACTTGGCGATCGAGTCCGACGTCTCCATCATCAATACATTTTCGGGTTTCTGAAATGCTAATATTGCCATGGGATCTATGGATTATTTCGAATACAATTCAACGATCAGCTGTTCCTTAATATTTTCAGGGATGTCCGTACGATCCGGCATATGCAGCAGCTTACCGGACAATGACGACTGATCCCACTCCATCCAAGGATATTTGCTGTGATTGAAACCTGTCAAAGCATCAGCAATAACCTCTAAGGACTTAGAACGCTCACGAACGCCGATCACCTGACCGGGCTTAACAGAATAAGAAGGAATGTTGACAACACTGCCATCTACGGTAATATGACGATGGGAAACCAATTGACGTGCAGCAGAACGCGTCGGGGCAATCCCCAAACGGAACACCACATTATCCAAACGTGCTTCCAAGAACTGAATAAGCAACTCACCCGTTACACCCTTTGCGCGCTGTGCACGATGGAACAAATGACGGAATTGCTTCTCCAATACACCGTAAGTATATTTTGCTTTTTGCTTTTCACGAAGCTGGAGGCCATACTCGCTCGTCTTACGACGACGGTTATTGCCATGCTGACCTGGAGGATAATTCTTCTTGGAAAGAACTTTATCTGCACCAAAGATAGGATCGCCAAACTTACGCGCGATCTTGGATTTAGGGCCTGTATATCTTGCCATTATTGTTTGTTTTGTGTCAGATGCTTTTCTATGAACAGAATGCTTCCGGTACAGCCGCGATTGCTATGTGAGAGATTGATAGTTTATAGGCAATCCATACACCGAAAGAATTCGGATCCCATAAAATAGAGCGTCCGAAATGTTAGAAGATCTTCTCTCTTAAACTCTTCTCTTTTTAGGAGGACGACAACCGTTATGAGGCATAGGCGTTACATCAATAATCTCCATAACCTCGATTCCCGCTCCATGAATTGTTCTAATAGCCGATTCACGACCATTACCCGGGCCCTTAACGTAGACCGTTACCTTGCGCAAGCCCATATCATATGCCACTTTGGCACAATCCTGAGCTGCCATCTGGGCAGCATAGGGAGTATTCTTCTTTGAAGAACGAAATCCCATTTTACCGGCTGAAGACCAGCTGATAACCTGACCTTCGCTGTTCGCTAAGGAAATAATAATGTTGTTAAAGGAAGAATGAATATGAGCCTGTCCCACTGCTTCCACCCTTACAACTTTCTTTTTTGCGACTGCTTTCTTTGCCATATCAATCTTTATTATTTAGTAGCTTTCTTCTTATTAGCAACAGTCTTCTTCTTGCCCTTACGTGTGCGGGCATTGTTCTTTGTGCTCTGGCCACGCAGAGGCAGACCGATACGATGGCGAATACCACGATAGCAGCCGATATCCATGAGACGCTTGATATTCAACTGCACCTCAGAACGTAAATCTCCCTCTACTTTGTATCCGGCACCGATAACATCACGAATGGCAGCAGCTTGGTCATCCGACCAATCTTTAACCTTGATATCGCGGTCTACTCCGGCTTTATCCAAAATGGTAATAGCACTACTGCGGCCGATACCATAGATATAAGTCAAAGCGATAAAACCTCTTTTGTTTTGTGGCAAGTCAACGCCAACTATTCTTATTGCCATATTATGCTTGTCTTTTGTAGCTAATTAAACAATTATCCCTGACGCTGCTTGTATTTGGGATTCTTCTTATTGATTACATATAAGCGTCCTTTTCTCCTGACAATCTTGCATTCGGGAGTACGCTTCTTTACTGATGCTCTTACTTTCATTATCTTGGGTTTTAATTTATTTATACCTAAAAGAAATACGCCCCTTTGTCAAATCATAAGGAGACATTTCGACCTTGACTTTATCTCCCGGCAGAATCTTGATATAATGCATCCTCATCTTTCCGGAGATATGAGCCGTAATGACATGACCATTCTGTAGTTCAACCTTGAACATAGCATTCGAAAGTGCTTCTAATATCACTCCGTCTTGCTCTATCGCTGTCTGCTTAGACATATCTAAAATTCTTTATCACCTAAAACGTCATGAATAAAATCGAAAGAGGATAAGATCTGAGCTCTCCCCCCTTGGATTGCGATACAATGCTCGAAGTGGGCCGAAGGTTTACGATCTTTTGTACGTATGGTCCAGCCATCTCTTTCAGTAACTACATTCTTACTTCCAAGATTGATCATGGGCTCAATACAGATACACATGCCATTTTTCAGCAAAGGCCCTGTGCCCGGTCGTCCATAGTTTGGAACTTCCGGCGATTCATGCATCTGCCGACCGATTCCATGTCCGACCAATTCTCGAACGACAGAGTATCCACAACTTTCGCAGTACTTCTGTACTGCACTGCCGATATCCCCTATTCGATTGCCATCTATGGCAACAGCAATTCCTTCGTACAACGACTCTTTCGTCGTTTTCAATAGTCGAAATACTTCCGGAGCAACTTCTCCTACAGCAAACGTATAGGCAGAATCTCCTGTAAATCCATTCAGGGATGTACCGCAGTCGACTGATACAATATCGCCTTCTTTCAGGATAGCTTTAGCAGAAGGGATACCATGAACCACATTCTCATTGACCGATACGCAAATACTATTGGGAAAACCACCATAACCAAGGAAAGCCGGCTCAGCTCCATGGTCACGAATAAATTCCTCTGCGACCTTATCAAGCATCAAGGTCGAAACACCCGGCCGAATGTTTTTTGCGACTTCGGCCAGAGTCTTTCCAACCAACTGATTTGCTTCGCGCATCAGCGCGATTTCTTCATCTGTCTTTAGGTAAATCATCAATATGCGGAAACAGAGCCAACTCTACCTTTGATACGTCCGCTCTTCAACAAACCATCGTAATGTCTCATCAAGAGATGGCTTTCGATCTGCTGCAACGTATCCAAAACAACTCCCACCAAAATCAGCAGAGAAGTTCCTCCGAAGAATTGTGCAAAAGCTGAACTAACACCGAACATCTCCGCAAAAGCAGGCAGGATGGCAACTATAGCCAAAAACAATGCTCCGGGAAGCGTTATCCGGTCCATTATCGCATCAATATAATCTTTCGTTTGTTTTCCAGGCTTAATACCGGGAATAAAACCGTTGTTCCTCTTCAGGTCATCGGCCATCTGCTTAGGATTGATCGTAATCGCCGTATAGAAATACGTAAAGAGAATGATCAAAATAGCAAATACAAGATTATACCAAACACTTGTGTTGTTAGACATAGCACTCAGAAACCCCGAAGACTGATCTACATTGGCAAATCCCAAAATAGAGATCGGAATGAACATCAGCGCCTGAGCAAAGATGATAGGCATCACATTGGCAGCATTTACCTTCAAGGGGATATATTGGCGTGCTCCCCCATACTGCTTATTGCCGACAACCCGCTTCGCATATTGCACAGGTACTTTTCTTGTTCCTTGTACCAAAAGGATTGCACCTGCTATGACAAAAAGAAGGAATACAATCTCAGCAAGAAAAGCAACCAAACCTCCAACAGCACTCGTTGTGCGAGATGTGAACTCAGCTACAAATGCATGGGGTAAACGAGCAATAATACCGATGAGAATGATCAACGAAATACCATTACCGATACCCTTGTCTGTAATACGCTCTCCTAACCACAGAACAAACATACTACCACCGGTAAGAATAGCAACCGCAACTATCTGGAACCAAAGGCCACCGGGCATCGATGCTCCTACAGACTGCATTTGCACTCGCAAGTTCACCAAATAGGTAAGAGACTGTAAAATCAAAATAGCAACAGTCAGATAACGAGTCCACTGATTGATCTTCATACGCCCACTCTCACCTTCTCGCTGCAACTTTTGCATTGCAGGTACAGCAATCGCTGCCAACTGCATAACAATCGAAGCAGAGATATAAGGCATAATACCCAAAGCAAAAATAGATGCATGGGAGAAAGCCCCTCCGGAAAACATATCCAAGAGAGCCATCAGTCCTCCAGCAGTCTGATCTTTGAGTGCTGACAACGATGCGGGGTCAATACCGGGGATCACGACAAATGAACCCAAGCGATAAACGACGACGAACAATATGGTCGTGAGAATGCGTTGACGCAAATCCTCAATCTTCCATATATTCTTGATTGTTTCTACCGCACGCATAAGCTTATAGTTTTACAACAGATCCTCCTGCTCTTACAATAGCTTCTTCTGCTGTCTTTGAGAAAGCATGAGCTTCTACTGTCAAAGCCGTAGTCACTGTACCATTGGCCAATATCTTAACTAAAGAGTTTCGAGAAACAAGCCCTGCAGCAATCAAGTCCTCTACCGAAATCTTGGACAGAGAGTTAGCCTCAGACAAAGTTTGAAGCACAGACAGATTGATAGGCTTGTATTCTACTCGATTTATATTCTTAAAGCCAAACTTAGGCAAGCGGCGTTGAATAGGCATTTGACCTCCTTCAAAACCGATCTTCTTAGAATAGCCAGAACGTGATTTCGCTCCTTTATGTCCTCTCGTAGAGGTTCCTCCCAAGCCTGAACCCGGACCGCGACCAATTCTCTTGCGAGACTTGACCGCCCCCTCTGCAGGCTTTAAACTAGACAAATTCATATGTTCTTCTTGTTTTTAGCGTTAATCATTCAACGATCAAAACCAGGTGTCTCACCTTATTCACCATCCCCAATATACTGGGAGTAGCTTCATGCTCGACAATTTGATTCAATTTTCTCAATCCAAGGGCATCTAAAGTTCTCTTCTGATCTTTAGGACACCTAATTCTACTACGAACTTGTTGTATCTTAATTTTAGCCATCACTAATCTTCCTCCTCAATTAACCTTTGAAAACTTTTTCAACAGAAATACCTCGGTTCTGTGCAACCATCAAAGGGCTACGCATTTCTGCAAGGGCTTGAATCGTTGCTTTTACAAGATTGTGTGGATTAGAAGAGCCTTTGCTTTTTGCAAGGACATCAGTAACGCCAACGCTATCCAAGACAGCACGCATGGCACCCCCAGCCTTTACTCCGGTACCGGTGGTCGCGGGCTTCAAAAACACACTGGCTCCACCATAAGAAGCAGCTTGTTCGTGAGGGATTGTACCGTTATGCACCGGAACCCGGATTAAATTCTTTTTAGCAGCCTCAACCCCTTTTGCTATGGCAGCAGGCACTTCACCGGCTTTTCCAAGGCCCCAGCCGATAACACCGTCTTCATTACCTACGACAACAATAGCAGCAAAAGTAAAGGTGCGCCCACCTTTTGTAACCTTGGTCACACGATTGATTGCAACCAAGCGATCCTTCAAATCCAGATCGTTTGTCGATTTTACTCGATTATATACAATAGCCATATCGATTAAAATTTGAGGCCGCCTTTACGGGCTGCATCAGCCAATTCCTTAATACGGCCATGGAAAAGATAGCCGTTACGATCAAACACTACAGTGGATATACCTGCCTCAGTGGCTGCTTTTGCTATTTCGTCACCAACCTTGGCCGCAATTTCCTTTTTAGATCCTGTCATCTCTAATTTCAAAGATGATGCAGAAGCAAGGGTTCTACCCGCAATATCATCAATCAATTGCGCATATATCTGCTTATTGCTGCGGAAAACGGTCAAGCGTGGTCTTTCCTGTGTTCCGCTAATCTTGCCACGTACACGAGCCTTTATTTTTTGTCTTCTTTGTTCTTTCGTTACCATGATAATACTTAGTTACGATTATTTTCCAGCAGATTTACCAGACTTCCTGCGAATTTGCTCACCGACAAACTTGACACCCTTACCCTTGTACGGTTCAGGTTTTCTGAATGATCGGATCTTCATACACACTTGACCAAGAAGCTGCTTGTCAGCACTTTCGAGGATAATCAAAGGGTTTTTGTTTCTCTCGCTCTTGGTTTCAACTGTCACCTCTTTGGGCAACTGCATGAAAATGCTGTGCGTAAAACCCAAGGAAAGCTCAAGGAGCTGCCCTTGATTAGAGGCTCTATAGCCTACCCCAACGAGTTCGAGTTCACGCTTAAAACCGGCAGAAACACCCTGCACCATATTATTAATCAAGGAACGATAGAGACCATGCAAAGAGCGTTCGATACGGTCATCGGTCTTGCGCTCTAAATGGATCATACCACCTTCTATCACAACAGTGATTCGAGGATCTACGTATTGTGACAATTCGCCCTTAGGACCTTTTACTGTTACGATTTCATCCTTGTGAGATACCGTCACACCAGCGGGGATGCTGATGGGCAACTTACCAATTCTTGACATAATTCCGTACCTCCTTTATCAATAAACGTAACACAATACTTCTCCCCCAACTTTCAACTCACGAGCTTCTTTATCAGTCATCACTCCTCGTGGGGTAGAAACAATAGCAATACCAAGGCCGTTCAATACGCGGGGCATATCACGATAACCCACATACTTTCGAAGGCCGGGACGAGACACACGTTTCAACTTCTTGATGGCATTTACTTTATGTGCCAAATCATACTTTAAGGCAACTTTTATTATGCCTTGAGAGTCATTCTCCTCGAACTTATAGTTCAGGATATACCCTTTGTCGAAAAGGATCTTTGTGATCTCTTTCTTAATATTTGACGCCGGCACACTTACCACACGATGGCCAGCCATAATTGCATTACGCAACCGCGTCAAATAATCTGCAATAGGATCTGTCATTTTGAATTACAATTAAATTGATCCGGAAAGCCGGACAATATTTAAAACTCTTACCAACTCGCTTTTTTTACGCCGGGGATAAGACCGGCAGAAGCCATTTCACGAAATTGAATACGGGAAATACCAAATTGGCGCATATAGCCCTTTGGACGCCCAGTCATCGAGCAACGATTATGCAAACGAACAGGAGAAGCATTCTTAGGGAGCAACTGCAAGGCTTCATAATTTCCTTCAGCCTTGAGTGCCGCTCTCTTTGCAGCATATTTCGCCACAAGCTTGGCACGCTTCACCTCGCGGGCTTTCATTGATTCTTTAGCCATATCAATTTTGTTTTTTAGCGTTCTTGAACGGTAAACCGAATTCTTTCAGAAGGGCATAACCTTCTTCATCGGATTGCGCCGAAGTCACAAAGGTAATATTCATTCCGAGAATCTTCGTAATCGCGTCGATATTTATCTCGGGGAAAATGATTTGTTCATTGATTCCCAACGTATAGTTACCTCTTCCATCAAGCTTGCTTTCGATACCCTTAAAGTCGCGGATTCGAGGCAAAGCGATGCGCACCAGACGTTCCAAGAACTCATACATTTGCTCACGACGCAGAGTAACCATAACACCGATTGGCATCTTCTTTCTCAACTTAAAGTTTGAGATGTCTTTCTTAGATACCGTCGGTACAGCTTTCTGTCCGGTAATAGCCGTCAATTCGCTTACTGCAACATCGATAATCTTCTTGTCACCGGTAGCCATACCAAGACCTTGGTTGATCACGATTTTCTTCAACACAGGGACTTGCATCACGCTCGTATAACCGAATTGTTTCATAAGGGCAGGAACGATTCTTTCCTGATAGTCTTTCTTCAGATTGGCAGTGGCACTCATTATTTAATCTCCTCCCCTGATTTTTTAGCGTAACGAACTAATTTGCCATTCTCATTGAGACGACGGCCAATGCGAGTTGCCTTTCCTGTTTTGGGATCGACAACATTCAGGTTGGAAATATGTATAGGAGCTTCCTTTGATATGATTCCACCCTGAGGATTCTTGGCGCTAGGCTTAGCATGCTTTTTGATCATATTCAGCCCTTCAACGATAGCACGCTGTTCCTTTACTAATACCTCCAAAACGCGACCGGAGTGGCCCTTGTCTTCGCCACTGATCACCATGACGGTATCACCTTTCTTTATATGTAATTTACTCATTTCTGCTTGCTTAATTATAAAGTTATAATACTTCGGGAGCGAGAGAAACAATTTTCATATTTGTTCCACGCAGTTCGCGTGCGACCGGTCCGAAGATACGGCTGCCACGAATATCACCGGCTGCATTCAGCAAGACACAAGCATTGTCGTCAAAACGGATATACGATCCATCGGGACGACGAACTTCTTTCTTCGTACGTACGATTACAGCTTTGGAGACAGCACCTTTCTTGATATCGCTTGAAGGGATAACACTCTTGACCGAAACCACGATGATATCACCCACAGAGGCATAACGTCTGCGCGTGCCGCCCAAAACACGAATACAGAGAGCTTCTTTTGCTCCGCTGTTGTCAGCGACAACGAGTCTTGATTCTTGTTGTATCATCTTATTTTGCCCTTTCGATTATTTCAGTTAGTCTCCATCTCTTTGTACGACTCAGAGGACGCGTCTCCATGATACGTACCGTATCGCCGATACCGCATTCATTCTTCTCGTCATGTGCGTGGTATTTTTTTGTCTTATTGACAAACTTACCATATATAGGATGCTTCTCTTTCCACTTCACAGCAACCGTGATAGTCTTATCCATTTTGTTGCTTGAGACAACACCCACACGTTCTTTTCTAAGATTTCTTTCCATGTGTGCACTCTATTTATTTATTGAGTTCGCGTTGGCGCAGCACTGTCTTCATCTGCGCAATCATACGACGTTGATGCTTTAGTTTAGCAGGACTATCCAAAGGCGAAACCGCATGGTTGATTCGCATTTGGTCATAAGCAGCCACTTCGGCATCCAATCGCTCCTGGAGCTCTTTTGTTGCAAGCTCTTTAATTTCGGCAATCTTCATGACAATTACGCATTTTGATTTTGGATATCATAATCGTGACGAACCACGAACTTAGTCGTTACGGGGAGCTTCTGAGCAGCCAAACGAAGAGCTTCCTTAGCTATTTCGTAAGGCACACCTTCCACTTCGAAAATGATTCGACCGGGAGTAATAGGAGCAACGAAACCTTCCGGAGCACCCTTACCTTTACCCATACGGACACCTTCTCCCTTCTTGGTAATAGGCTTGTCAGGGAAAATACGAACCCATACTTGTCCTTGACGCTGCATATAGCGAGTCACTGCAATACGAGCGGCCTCAATCTGACGACCGGTTATCCACTTGCTCTGCAAAGACTTGATTCCAAAAGAACCGAAAGACAACTGGTTACCTCTCTGGGCAAAACCCTTCATGCGACCTTTCTGCTGTCTTCTAAACTTTGTTTTTTTTGGTTGTAACATTTTGTCTGTCTTTCTAAATGTTAGCGATTACCTTTTCTTCTACGGTTGCGATCACCGCCACGGTTGTTGCCGCCCTGTGCATTGGGACGACGGCTTTGGTTTTTGGCCACTGCAAAATTGGGGGCGAGGTCGCGTTTCTCGTAAACCTCCCCTTTGCAAATCCAAACCTTGATACCGAGCAAGCCGACCTTAGTCAGAGCCTCTGCCAAGGCATAGTCAATGTCCGCACGGAGAGTATGCAGAGGAGTACGCCCTTCCTTGAACATTTCAGAGCGTGCCATTTCCGCACCGTTCAAACGGCCGGAGACTTGAATCTTGATGCCTTCTGCCCCCATACGCATAGCCGATGCAATAGCCATTTTTACGGCACGACGATAAGCGATCTTTCCTTCCAGCTGGCGAGCGATATTTTCAGCCACAATAGCAGCATCCAACTCAGGCTTCCGGATCTCATAGATATTGATCTGGACATCCTTTTTCGTGATGCGCTTCAACTCTTCTTTCAGCTTATCGACTTCCTGACCGGCCTTGCCGATGATCATACCCGGGCGAGCGGTACAGATGGTAATGGTAACCAACTTCAATGCACGTTCAATAACGATACGCGATACACTGGCTTTGGCAAGGCGAGCGTTCAAATACTGACGAATACGACTATCTTCCAATAGCGTCTCACCATATTTACGACCACCATACCAATTGGAATCCCATCCACGGATGATTCCCAAACGATTACTTACCGGATTTATTTTCTGTCCCATCCTTCGTTAGTTATTATCGTTATTAAGCGTATCTACATAAATGGTCACGTGATTCGAGCGTTTACGAATCCGATAGCCACGACCCTGTGGTGCAGGGCGAAGGCGTTTGAGCGTAGAAGCACCGTCTACACAAATACGAGACACGAACAACTCACCCTCTTCGGCTTTACGCTCGTTCTTCTCTTCCCAGTTTGCCACTGCAGAACGCAGCAGCTTCTCTACACGTGCCGAAGCTTCTTTGTTAGAGAACTTCAGCACACCCAAGGCGCGATTCACTTCCATACCACGGATCATATCGGCCACCAATCTCATCTTGCGGGGAGAAGTAGGCACGTTACGAAGCTTGGCAAAGTACATCTGCTTGAGGGCTTCCTTTCTTGCTTCGGCTGAATTATGTTTTCTTGCACCCATTGTTCTTAATACTTTTAATTGTTCAGATTCCTGAAGTGTTTGTATCCAACCGAATTACTTCTTCTTGTTACCGGCATGACCACGGAAAGTACGTGTAGGAGAGAACTCCCCTAACTTATGACCCACCATGTTTTCGGTAACAAAAACAGGAATAAACTTATTTCCGTTATGCACTGCAATGGTATGTCCCACGAAGTCGGGAGAAATCATTGAGGCACGAGCCCACGTCTTAATGACAGCTTTCTTGCCGCTCTCGTTCATCGCCAAGACCTTCTTTTCCAGCTTGAGATTAATATATGGACCTTTCTTAAGTGAACGACTCATAATTTTCTTTGATTAAATCAGATTACTTTTTCCTTCTCTCAATGATGTACTTAGAAGAATGCTTCTTCGGAGCTCTTGTCTTCAAGCCCTTAGCATACAAGCCCTTGCGTGAACGGGGATGACCTCCTGACTGGCGACCTTCACCACCACCCATGGGGTGATCCACAGGGTTCATCACCACGCCTCGGTTGTGAGGTCTGCGACCCAACCAGCGAGAACGACCGGCCTTTCCCGATTTTTCCAGAGCATGGTCAGAGTTGCCCACGCTACCGATCGTAGCCTTACAAGTAGACAAAATACGACGAACCTCGCCTGAAGGCATCTTGATCACCACATAGGTTCCTTCGCGAGAAGTCAACTGGGCAAATGATCCGGCAGAGCGAACCATCTTGGCACCCTGGCCCGGGCGAAGCTCAATGTTGTGAATAATCGTACCGACGGGTATATTCGCCAGAGGAAGAGCGTTGCCGACTTCGGGTGCAGCTTCGCTACCTGACATCACTGTATGGCCGACTTCCAGTCCGTCCGGAGCGATGATATAAGCCTTTGCTCCGTCCGCATAGTAAAGCAGCGCGATACGAGACGAACGATTAGGGTCGTACTCGATGGTCTTTACTGTAGCAGGAATGCCATCTTTCGTTCTCTTGAAGTCGATGAAACGATACTTTTGTTTGTGACCACCACCGATGTAACGCATTGTCATCTTACCGGTATTGTTACGGCCACCCGTTTTCTTCTTACCAACTACAAGAGACTTCTCTGGTGTGCTTGCAGTGATCTTATCAAACGCACCAATAACCTTGTGTCTTTGCCCCGGGGTTGTGGGCTTGAGTTTACGTATTCCCATTTTTTCTTAGATATTGCTGAAGAAGTCGATCGTTTCTCCTTTCTTAAGCGTCACAATCGCCTTTTTGAAAGAAGCCTCTTTACCGCGAATCAGTCCACTCTTGGTATAGCGATTTTTACGCTTACCGTCATATCTCATCGTGTTCACGTCTTCGACTTTCACATTATACATAGCCTCTACAGCCTTCTTAATCTCTATTTTATTCGCGTTAGGAGAAACGCGGAAGCCATAACGCTCCGACATCTTTTCCGTAACAGCCGTCATCTTTTCCGAAATAATCGGCTTAATGATGATTCCCATATACCAAATCCTCCTTATGCTTTAAATAGTTCATTAACAACGGCAACAGAACGCTCTGTCAGCACGAGATTCTTGGAAGCCAACACTGTGTAAGTATTGATCAGATTGGCAAGAATCAAATTCGTATTCGGCAGGTTGCGAGCAGACAAGTACACATTCTTATTCACCTCGGGAAGGACGTAGAGTACTTTCTTTTCGTCCACCTTCAATGCGGCAGAAATAGCCTTGAAAGCCTTTGTTTTGGGAGCATCGAAGTTAAAGTCCTCCACGACGATGATCTCATTGTTCTTCGCTTTGTAGCTCAGAGCCGAACGACGAGCCAAAGCCTTCAGCTTCTTGTTCAGCTTGAAGGTGTAGTTACGAGGACGCGGACCGAAAACACGAGCACCGCCACTGAGAAGGGGTGAGTTGATATCACCACGACGTGCTCCACCGCTACCCTTCTGACGGATCAGCTTGCGCGTACTACCGGAAAGTTCGCTACGCTCTTTGGCCTTGTGCGTACCTTGGCGCTGGTTGGCCATGTACTGCTTTACATCCAAGTAGATAGCATGGTCGTTAGGCTCTATCGCGAAGATCGAGTCGTCCAGAACGACTTTCTTACCCGTATCTTCTCCTTTGATATTATATACGCTCAGTTCCATTACTTTTCAATTAACAAGATTGAACCTTTAGCACCGGGCACGCTACCTTTCACAAGGAGCAGATTGTGCTCGGGCATCACCTTAATAACTTCCAGATTCTGCACGGTCACGCGCTCGTTACCCATCTGACCGGCCATACGCGTTCCTTTGAACACTTTGGCAGGATACGAACAGGCTCCGACTGCACCGGGAGCACGCAAACGATTGTGCTGACCGTGTGTAGCCTGACCCACACCACCGAAACCGTGGCGTTTTACTACACCTTGGAAACCTTTTCCTTTAGAAGTTCCCACTACATCGACAAAGTCGGCATCGCTAAAGAACTCTACGTTCAATACGTCGCCGAGCTTGTGCTCGCCTTCGAAATTCTTGAACTCGGCCAAGTGTCTCTTGGGGGCTACATTAGCTTTCTTGAAATGGCCGGCCAAAGGTTTTGTCGTATGCTTTTCCTTTGCATCCACAAAACCAAGCTGCAATGCGCTATAGCCGTCTTTCTCCAAAGTCTTTACTTGCGTAACCACACAAGGACCAACTTCGATAACAGTGCATGGCAGATTCTTGCCCTCGGCACTGAATACGGATGTCATTCCGATTTTCTTTCCTAATAAACCTGGCATTTCAGTTTTTATTAAACGTTTCTCAAACTTTGATTTCCACTTCCACACCGCTGGGGAGTTCCAATTTCATCAGAGCATCCACAGTCTTGGCAGTAGAGTTGTAAATATCAATCAATCTCTTGTATGAAGAGAGTTCGAACTGCTCACGGCTCTTCTTGTTTACGAACGTAGAGCGGTTCACTGTGAAAATCCGCTTATGCGTGGGCAGAGGTATAGGACCGCTAACCATCGCACCGGCTGCTTTCACCGTCTTTACGATCTTCTCGGCAGACTTGTCCACCAGCATATAATCGTAAGACTTCAGCTTAATTCTAATCTTTTGGCTCATATCTATGTTGTTCTTTTATTTGATCAAATCAACGCGACCCTGAGCTTCGGTAAGCACCTGCTTAGCGATGGTAGAGGGCACTTCTGAATAGTGAGAGAAGGTCATCGTACTCGTAGCACGACCGCTCGTTATCGTACGGAGAGCCGTCACATAGCCGAACATCTCAGCCAGAGGCACCTTAGCCTTTACGATACGTGCTCCGGTACGGCTGCTTTCCATACCTTCCACCTGACCGCGACGCTTGTTCAAGTCGCCGATCACATCACCCATACTCTCTTCGGGAGTCACCACTTCCAGTTTCATAATAGGCTCCATCAGAGTAGGATGGGCTTTTTCACAAGCATTCTTGAACGCCTGGAGGGCACAGATTTCAAAAGACAACTGGTCGGAGTCCACCGGGTGGAAAGAACCGTCGATTACGGTTACCTTCAGCTGATCGAGCGGATAGCCGGCCAATACACCATTCTTCATGGCACGCTGGAAACCCTTTTGAATAGAAGGGATGAATTCTTTGGGGATATTACCACCCTTCACCTCATCCACGAACTGCAATTCGCCTTCGAAGTCGGCATCGGCAGGCTCCACACGACAGATAATGTCGGCAAACTTACCGCGACCACCGGTCTGCTTCTTGTACACTTCGCGAAGCTCCACAGGATCGTTGATAGCCTCCTTGTAAGAAACCTGAGGACGTCCCTGGTTGCATTCCACCTTAAACTCACGACGCAGACGGTCTATGATAATATCGAGGTGAAGCTCACCCATACCGCTGATAACCGTCTGGCCGGAATCTTCGTTCGTCTGAACGCGGAACGTGGGGTCTTCTTCAGCCAGCTTGGCCAAACCTACACCCAGACGATCGAGGTCCTTCTGCGTCTTCGGCTCCACGGCAATACCGATCACCGGATCGGGGAAGTCCATAGATTCGAGAACGATAGGATGATTCTCATCGCAAAGCGTATCGCCCGTACGAATATCCTTGAAGCCTACACCGGCACCGATGTCACCGCAACCGATCACCTCTTTGGGGTTCTGCTTGTTAGAGTGCATCTGGAAGAGACGAGAGATACGCTCCTTCTTCTCAGAACGGGCATTGTAAACGTATGAACCGGCAGGCAATTCGCCCGAATATACGCGGAAGAAGCAAAGACGCCCTACGTAAGGGTCGGTAGCAATCTTAAACGCCAAAGCACAGAGAGGCTCGTTGGGAGAGGTCTTGCGCTCTATCACCTTATTCGGGTCAGAAGGATCCGTACCTTCCACTGTGGGAGTATCTGCCGGGCTGGGCAGGAACTTACATACGGCATCGAGCAGTGTCTGTACGCCCTTGTTCTTGAACGAAGAACCGCAGAGCATGGGGTTGATCTGCATAGCGAGCGTACCCTTGCGAAGAGCTGCTATTATTTCGTCTTCCGTAATCGTAGAAGGATCGTCGAAATACTTTTCCATCAGCGTATCATCGCAGTCAGCCAATGTTTCGAGCATCTTGTCGCGCCACTCTTCGGCTTCGCCCACCAGTTCGGCAGGGATATCCTCTACATCGTACTTGGCCCCCATCGTCTCATCGTTCCATACGAGAGCTTTCATAGAAACGAGATCCACAACTCCCTTGAACGTCTCCTCAGCTCCGATAGGAATCTGAATGGGACAAGGATTGGCCCCCAACACCTCGCGAAGCTGGCGTACCACTTCGAAGAAGTTGGCACCCGAACGGTCCATCTTGTTTACATAGCCGATACGGGGCACATTATATTTCTCAGCCTGACGCCACACGGTCTCACTCTGAGGCTCCACACCACCTACGGCGCAGAAAGCGGCAACGGCTCCGTCCAAAATACGGAGAGAACGCTCCACTTCCACCGTGAAGTCCACGTGTCCCGGAGTGTCGATCAGGTTGATCTTGTACTTTTGGTTGTTGTAGTTCCAGAACGCAGTCGTAGCAGCAGAGGTGATCGTGATACCTCTCTCTTGCTCCTGCTCCATCCAGTCCATGGTAGCCGCACCATCGTGCACCTCACCGATCTTGTGCGTCAGACCCGTATAGAACAGGATACGCTCGGATGTAGTAGTCTTTCCGGCATCGATGTGAGCCATGATGCCGATATTTCTTGTAAACTGTAATTCCTTATCAATTGCCATTGGGATCTTCCTTTAGAATCTGAAGTGGGCGAATGCGCGGTTAGCCTCGGCCATGCGGTGCATATCTTCCTTACGTTTGAAAGCTGCGCCTTGATTGTTAAATGCGTCTACTATCTCAGCAGCCAATTTATCGGCCATAGTCTTTCCACCACGCTTACGGGCATAAAGGATAAGATTCTTCATAGAGATCGACTCCTTGCGCTCGGGACGGATTTCCGTCGGCACCTGGAAGGTAGCACCACCGATACGGCGGCTCTTCACTTCTACCTGAGGAGTGATATTATCGAGAGCCGCCTTCCAAATCTCGAGGGCAGACTTCTCTTCGTTTGAGAGCTTCGTCTTCACGATGTCCAAAGCACCGTAGAAGATACTGAAAGCTGTGTTCTTCTTTCCATCATACATTAGGTGATTAACGAACTTAGTCACCCTCACATCACCATAGACGGGATCCGGCAGGATCTGTCTTTTTTTAGGTTTTGCTTTTCTCATTGTCTCAAAAAATTTCGTTTTTGTCGATTGGTTGCCGTTTCATTTTTGTCTTCAACGCTCCCGCCGGAGCATTTACTCAACCCTGTTTAAGCCTATCCAATTGAACTCAAAACCGGTTCTTAAATAATTTGTTGGTTGCGCCCTTGATCGTAGCGCGATTGTAGATTGGGGAAGTGATTCGTCCTTATCGGTCTCCGGCCTCGCTCATCGAGGACGACGAGTCCGCTTAGCGGCTCTTACTTCTTACCTTTAGCGGCAGGAGCCTGTCCGGGCTTCGGACGCTTGGCACCGTATTTGGAACGACGCTGCGTACGGCCATTCACACCTGCTGTATCGAGCGTGCCACGAACAATGTGATAGCGCACACCGGGCAAGTCCTTCACACGACCTCCACGAACCAGCACGATGCTGTGTTCCTGCAAGTTGTGACCCTCTCCGGGGATGTAGGCATTGACTTCTTTGGAATTCGTCAGACGCACACGCGCCACCTTACGCATAGCCGAATTCGGCTTCCTGGGCGTAGTCGTATAAACGCGCACACAAACGCCGCGACGCTGCGGGCACGAATTCAATGCCGGCGATTTGCTCTTATCCGCGAAAGATTCACGACCCTTTCTAACCAACTGTTGAATTGTAGGCATTTCTTCTTTCTTTAAAACTATGATTATAATTATCTCTTTCCTAATCTATTACACTGCCAACTATACGAGCAGTGGCGCAAAGGTACATATATTTTCCCAATCCACAACAGTCCCCGCAGCTTTTTTTTTCACGGCAACGCTCTAATACTCAATAGTATCAACCGACATCTATAGGCCGAACTGTTCCGCCCGAGCGAGAGATCCGAAAAGGTGGATGCGCACCGAAAAGAAAGAGAATACAAAACAGCCCGAAAAAGTGAGATACAGCGTGCAGCCACAGAAAAGAAACGCACTGCATATATTAATGTACGCGCGCGAGAGATGCTGAGGGCAGCACTATTCAGTCCAAAGAGAGAAAACGGAACGGAAAAGGACAACCATCCAGCAAACCGTTTACGCGCCACAATTTTCTGTTTCGATGCTCCGCAAAACGTGGTGCGAGAACTTTTTCGTTTTGGTTCGGGAAGTAAAAAATTCTCGCGCCACGAGGAAAAAATTCTCGCGCCGCTTTTCCCGAAAACACGCGCCGCAATCAGAGCAATTATGGTTCGAGAAAATCAGATCGGAATATATCCGCCCAAGAGCGAGAGGGGTAGCTATGAAGCTCTGCCGACAGCCTCGATCGCCACAATAACTACCGCAATCAGCGAAGCCGTCAGAGCCAAGAAGAGCAAGCAATAGACCACAACGAGGATTGTCCGCCAGAAGCTCCGCCACCAAGAGCAGAGGAATAGCTGCTTGTAGTCCCAGCAAAACAAAAGGAATAGGAGCAATGCAGGTAGCCCGTATAGCGACCCCACCCGGGCATCGCTGTAGAAAGGTAGGGCGAGAACGTTCAGCAACAATAGCTGGCAGGCTATGTACGCCTGAGCGATAATGTGCTCCGTCAGATTATATGCTCCGGCTCCTTTTTGTCGGAAAGCCGCTTTCGTAGTCACGGCGAGAATGGGAAGAATACTGATGATCCTGACAGCCTTGTTGCCTTGAAACCACTCCATCAGCAGGCTCCATATTCTTGAAAAGAAAGGGAGGGACTTCAACCTATTTTTCTGCTCGGTGACAAACCTCATTTGTTTGTAAAAAAAGGCTCTTCTCCCCGTGTGTCGCTCGGCAATCATTTCTCCGCTATCGCTGCCGACTGCCTTATTCTCCTTTTGCAAGGAGGATATTTCTTTTTGATCCATCCGATACTCTTGACGCGTAAGCTCTTCGCCAATGGGCTTTTTCTGCAAGGGATCAGGTCCGATCAGTTGTGCAAAGATGATGTACAGAGAGGCCAGCACGAAAAGGGCCTGAAAGGGACGGAAGTAGACAACCCTCTTGCCACCGATAAAGTCCCGTATCAAATAACCCGGGCGGTAGAGCAGCTCCACGATAGTACGCCCGAAACCACTGTCGATATTGGTGAAGCCGCCTATCACATTTCGGATCATCTGCCGGAAGTGATACCGTCCGGTGCGAGAGGTTTGTCCGCAGCGGTTGCAGAAATTGCCCGTATATCCATCTCCGCAGTTTTGGCATATATGTATGTATGGGTCTGCAGGTGGAGTCGCTCTGCCACGCATCAGTCTCAACTCGAATGCGCGGATTCGTACCCGAAGGGGAAAGAGAAGTGATTGCAGCCGCTGATCGATCTTTCTTGGCAGTAGTCTGCGCTTCCGTAGGATTGCCCAAAAAGCCAGCCCGGTAATGGCAGATATTCCCCATTGTCCCGAAGTGGCCAAATCTTCTATTGCCAACCATAGGAGCGATGCAAGCATGAGGATCTGCAATGAGTTGGCCATTTTTCTCTCCGAATGCCCATGCTCCCCGTTTTTCTGTTTCTTCGAAGTACTATCGCGCGAACCTTCCGTTTTTTTCTTCGTTTTGCTACTCGTTTGCATTATCTGAATTTCACTTGCTTGTGTACAAATATAGTTATGACAAATGAAGGGCGTGGCACACTCGGTTCGGTCGCTTACAGGTGAGCTGCCCCACGAGTGCGATTGATAAGAGCGAAAGGCTTTTTGCTAACTTTGTTGCTATGAATACCGAATTGGTATGACAGTGGGCGCACTGCTTTTCTCCGCGGACCGATACTTTCATGCAATGAAAAGACTTCACTGTACGTTTAATCCCAAAAGTCAGACCGTCGATGTCAGTCTCCGGCTGCCTCCCTCCAAGAGCGAATGGATCCGGCTGTTGCTGCTCCGTGCCATGTCGGGAGAGGTACTGGCCCCCTTGGAGGGAGATGCTCCCACCGATGTGCGGACAGTGCACCGGATTTTGACTTCGGATATATCCGATGAGGTGAACGTAAGGGATGCGGGTACTGCTATGCGCTTTCTGACGGCCTACATGGCGCGCTTTGCCTCCCGGCCTGTACGGTTGTATGGTACGGAGCGGATGTGTGCACGTCCGATCCGTCCTTTGGTGGAGGCTCTTCGCTCTTTGGGCGCGGATGTCATCTACGAAAGAGTAGAGGATTTCCCTCCTCTGCTGATACGGCCGGCAGCCATGTGTGGAGGCAATGTCTGTGTGGATGCAGGTGTCAGCTCGCAGTTTGTCAGTGCTCTCTTGCTGATCGCTCCTACGCTCAGAGGGGGGCTGTCGATCAAGCTGGAGAACAGGGAGGTCTCGGCCCCCTATACCGATATGACTTGCCGTCTCCTCACGGCTTTCGGCATAGAAGTCGAGCGCAGCGAAGACAGCATAACGGTTGGGGAACGGCCTTTCGTGGCTCCGACGGAATGGTATCCGTCGGCCGATTGGTCTGCTGCCGGCTATATATATAATATGGTAGCGGTGGGAGAGCTTTCCGGTAGCGTAAGCCTTCCGGACTTGCTTCCGCCGGAAGAGAGTATGCAGGCCGACAGCCGAGCAGCTACTCTGTTCGGACGGTTGGGAGTCGTCACAGAGAAGACCGATAGCGGCATAACTCTCAGTTATTCGCCGGTGAGGTGTACCGATGATTTCGGCACGGAAGATGTCCGAGATTGTCCCGACCTGGTGCCGACTTTAGCTGTATGTTGTTTGCTGAAGAGGGTACCGTTCTGCCTGACGGGCGTAGGCCATTTGAGGCTGAAAGAGTGCGACCGCTTGGCGGCTATCTGTACCGAAGCACGCAAGCTGGGCTACGTTGTTCGATCGGACAAGGATGCTCTCCTTTGGGATGGAGAGCGATGTACGCCGGAAGAGCTGCCTGTCATCAGGGTCTACGACGATCATCGTATGGCCATGGCCTTTGCAGCGGCTGCCGTATTGTCGAAGAAGGGTGTGATGATAGAGGATGCCGGCGTAGTCGGTAAGAGTTTCCCCGGATTCTTTAGCGCGAGTCGCCTTTTGGGATTCGACGGAGAGGAAATATAAGTAAGAAGCGGATAGACAGAGATGAGCAACATCTTGATATTGATAATCGGCGTACTCGTTTTGGGGCTTGTAGCCGCCCTGACCGAGATCCGCCATTCGCACAAGCGAAGGGCTGCCGAGGCCAAGGGAGAGTCGCTTCCGGAGGAGCCTGTACGAGTGGTTCCGCCGGGGTGTTGCGGTATGCATATCACTTGCGAGAAGGACAGCCTGCTGACAGCCGTGAGCAAGAGCATCGTCTACTATGACGATGAGGAACTGGATCGCTATGCCGGCGTACTTCCGGAGGAATATAACACCGAAGCCGTCGAAGAATTCGAGGAGATCCTTTCCACGCTCCAAGAGGAAGAGGTGCCGTCTTGGATTCGAAGCCTCCAGATGCGACAGATACAAATGCCCATATCCATCAAGGAACAAGCTCTTTTTATCGTATCCGAACACCGTATCCAACACAGACACGATGATTGAAGCACTACAGTACGGATTCTTTCGCAACGCTATCGCGGGCAGTCTGCTCACAGCCATTGTGTGCGGTCTGCTCGGCTCTTATGTAGTGGCTCGGCGGATGGTATTCGTCAGTGGGGGAATTACACATGCTTCTTTCGGCGGTATCGGGATGGGGCTTTATCTGGGGATCAATCCCTTCTTGTCCGCTGCCGTTTTCGCCGTGCTCTCCGCTCTGGGCGTGCAGGGTGTGACGCGAGCCGGACTCCTCCGAGAGGATTCGGCCATTGCAGCTTTTTGGTCTTTGGGTATGGCACTGGGTACGCTTTTTATCGCACTCACGCCGGGCTACAGTACGGGATTGTCCTCTTTCTTGTTCGGCAATATCCTGCTCGTCTCACACACGGATTTGTTGCTCCTCGCGCTTATGGCTTTGGTGATGATCGCCGTATTCGTATTCGGATATCGTACGATCCTCTACACGGCTTTCGATCCTGATTTTGCAAGCACGCGAGGAATTAGGGTTCACCTCGTGGAGATGCTTATGTCCGTGGCTGTGGCTGTGGGTATTGTGCTCAGTATCCGTTTGGTGGGTATCATGCTACTGATGTCGCTCCTGACCCTTCCTCAGAGCATCATGAATCTTTTCACTTCGCACTTCTCTTCGATCCTGTTCGGTTCTGTAATCTTGGCGGCTTTGGCAGCCTTCACGGGTCTCTGGGGCAGTTATAGGTTGGGGATCCCTTCCGGAGCCTTCATCATTCTGGTGCTGGTGGCCTTGTTCCTTTTAGCCAAAACGATTAAGTCCTTTGTCCATGCGTAGCCATAGATTTCTATACCTCCTCGTATTCTATCTGCTCATCCCGGTAGCTGTCGTATTCGGTATGCTGTCCTGCTCCACATCGAAGAATACGGCGGCATCCCGATTCTATCACAATTTCACTACGCGCTATAATGTATTCTACAACGGGCAGAATGCTTATAACGATGCCTATGACAGATTGCTCGAAAGCCACACGGAGGGTTATTCGGAGGAGATATTCCTCGATCCCATCACGGCTCAGTCCGGACAGGAGAAGGCCAAAGAGGGAGGGGCTTTCGATCAGGCCATTGTCAAAGGGCGAAAGGCCATCCACCTGCACAGTATTCGTACCAAACCGGAGCGTAAGCAAGGTTGGCAGAGCGATCCCAAAGCCGTAGCTTTCCAGAACAAAAGAGAATACAACCGCTTTCTGCACAATGCCTGGATGCTCGTGGGCAAATCGCAGTTCTATAATGCCGATTTCCTGCAGGCGCAGGCTACATTTTCTTATATCGCACGCTTATACAGCAACGAACCGATAATCCGCGATGAAGCCCGTCTTTGGCAGGTACGCTGCTACAGTGAGATGGGGTGGCTGCATGAAGGGGAGCGTTTGCTCGAGCGCATCCCTAAAGATCTTCCGCATGTCGATCGTAGAGGGTTGTATTCTTTGGCAGTGGCAGAGCGTTCGATCCTGTCGGGTGACAAGCGCGCGGCCATACCTTATCTCCAACAGGCAGCAAGACAAGAGAAAAACAAGCGACAACGCGCTCGTATGTATTATCTGCTCGGACAGCTTTTACAGGAAAACAATCGGCCGGAGGAGGCTCGCAAGGCCTATTCCAAAGTGTTGCGGGCTTCTCCGCCTTTCGCTTTGGACTTTGCCGCACGGATCAGGAAGATGGAGCTGGAGGGTGAACGGAATCCCCGTACAGTAGCCGCTCGATTGGAACGGATGGCCAAGAAAGGCAAGTACAAGGATGTATTGGATCAGATCTTCTATGCAGCAGGCAATATATACATGGATATTCCCGATACACTGGCGGCGATCAAAGCATATACTACCGGAATAGAGAAGAGCACGGCACGTGGAGCCGATTTTGCCCTCTGCCAGATTCGTTTGGGCGACATCTATATGCAAAGGAAGCAGTACCTGAAAGCTCAGCCTTGCTTCTCTGCCGCAGCCGGTGTATTGAACAGACTCAATCCCGACTACAAGCGCGTAGCCGAACTTTCCTCCCGGCTCGATGAATTGGTCGGTCATGCCAAGGTCGTGCACGAGCAGGACAGCCTTCTTGCTCTTGCTGCCATGCCGGAAGAACAGCGACTGGCCATTATCGACAGCGTTATCAATGCCTATGCCATAGCAGAGAAGAAACGACTCGAAGAGGAGGAGATGGCAAAACTCCAGCAGAGCCAAGAGCTTTTCAATGCGGAGAGTGAAGGATTCGCTCCCTCTCCCGGCGGAAAGACTCAAAATCCACCGCCCGGAATGCAAATGGGAGGAGCTTCGGGTGAATTCTATTTCTATAATCCTCAACTGATAGCGCAGGGCAAAGCCGCTTTCGAACGCAAATGGGGAAAGCGCGTGCTGGAAGATGATTGGAGACGTAGACGCAAACAGGCCAATTTCGACATTCCAACTGACGATTCTTCTACTACAGAAGAGACTGATGAGACGCAACCCGGAACTTTGATGACCGAAGAGGAGCTACAGGCGGCAGCTGCCGATTCCGCTGCTTCCAATCCGCTCAACCGCGAATACTACCTGGCACAATTACCAATGACGGAAGATGCCAAGGAAGCTGCCGGCAAACTCATTGCAGAAGGTCTGCTCGGCATGGGAGCGGTCTTCAATGAGCGGATGGAGAAGTTCGACGAATCGGCTGACACTTACGAGACCCTGCTTCGTCGCTACCCGAACTATGAGAAGAAGATGGATGTGCTCTATCGTCTCTTTATGCTCTACACCCGAATGAACAACAAGCCGGAAGCGGAACGTTGCCGCGTCTTGATCCTACAGTACTATCCCGAAGACAATCTGGCAAAGGCCCTGAGCAATCCCGATTACCTGAAGGAATTGGCCGCAATGGATCGTCGCCAGAACGAACTCTACGAGCAAGCGTTCGACTCCTACCTCAAAGGAGTAGTCGGTTCGGTCAGAAAGAGCAGAAATGAATGCCGCGAGCGATTCCCCCTATCGGAACTGGCACCGAAATTCGACTTCCTCAATGCACTCTGTTATGTGCTGGAGTCAGACTCCAAGGGCTTCACCTCTGCCCTGAAGCAGTTGGTGAAGGATTATCCGAAAGCAGACGTCACCGAATTGGCCTCCTCGATGCTTACCGAGTTGCTCCGCGGCCGTTCCATCGTACAGGGCGGTTATACGGGTATCGACTGGGATATTCGGTGGGGCGGTTCGGATACCGACAGCATATCGCCGGACTCTTTGCCTCCTTTTGTAAAACCCAAATCTTTCGAGCGCACCCGTCTGATCCTTCTTGCTCCTGCCGGTACATTGAATAAAAACAGGGTACTTTTTGCTCTTGCTTCATTCAACTTCTCTCGCTATACAGAGCAAACACTGGAAATAGTGCAGAGCACCGTGGGAGCATTCGATCAGTGGCTGATGACCTCTCTCCCGACCCCACGCATGGGCTGGCAGTATATCAAGGATGCTTTCGCTCCGAACGGATTTATGAGTGCGATGGGCGAAAGCAGCCTGTTGTTCCCCATATCGGAGAGCAATTACCAGCTGCTTGTCAAGGGTAAAAGCATAGGTCAATACATGACCTTCCTCGCAAAAGAAGAAGTGCCCGAGACGGCCTTCGTCCTCGATCGCTGGCAGCAGATGACCGGACGAGCGCAAGCTGTCGGCAAAGAGGATGAGGACATAGAGCCTGCTGGCACTCCGGCTCCTATCGTGTCCGACAAGAACGAGGCCGAGGATACCGCTCGCGATAGTACGTCCGGCACAGACAGGAAACCTCTTGTCTCCATCAAACCGCACAAGGACAGCATTATGACGGCTACTCCTATTACTTTCGACATCGATCGGGAGCAGATCCTCTCCGGAGCCAAGCCTGTGGCAGCCGATTCTTCCGCAGCCGATACGATCTCAGATGCAGCTGCTTTGCCATCGCTCAAGCAGCAAGAAGGCAAAGACGTATCGGTAGAGCAGATTCAGCGGCTGGCCAAAGAGCGTGCACAAAATGAGAAGGACGAAAAGAAAGCACTCGAAAAGGCCAAGCGAGAAAAGGAGCGCGATCGCAAACGAGAATTGAAAGCACGGGAAAAAGAACGAGAAAAAGCCCGTCGCGACAAGCTTAAGGATCAACGTCTCAAGCAAAAGGAACGCGAGCAGAAGCTTAAAGAAAAAGAACGTGAGCGGAAGGAGAAACTTCGTCAACGCGAGCGAGAACGTAAAGCACGAGCGAAAGAACGCGAACAGAAGAAGAAAGCCGGACAGAACAAATCCGGCGGAGGGCCCCAATAAGGAAAACTATTATTCTCAAACGTTATGAAGCATAAAGTCATTATTATCATCTATGTAGTAGTACTTCTTATGACTACAATGAGCTGCAAGTCGCAAAAATTTGCCGGAGACTGGAGTGGACGTATTCCCCGTGGGAACGGATCCTTGGCATTAGTTGTCCACCTCAAACAAACGGGAAATACCTGGCAGGGTACCATGGACAGTCCGGATCAGCAAGCATTCGGCATCCCACTCTCTTCTGTTACTGTAGTCGGCGACAGCCTCAGTATCGCTGTCCAAGACCTTCTCCTCTCATACAAAGGCAAGCTGAAGAACGACTCTATCGAAGGAGAGTTCCGGCAAGGTCGTTTCGGTACGATGATGTCCCTCTATCGTGGGCTCGATGCTGCCAAACCTTATCGACCTCAAACTCCTGTACCCCCATTCCCATACGATGTGACGGATGTCAAGATCCTGCACAAGACAGGGGGCTTCACCATAGCCGGTACACTCACCGCACCCAAAGATGCCAACAAGACCAAGGGAACCGTGATCCTGATCAGTGGGAGCGGCTTGCAAGACAGGGATGAAACCATATTCGGCCACAAACCTTTCGCTGTACTGGCCGATCAGCTTACCCGTCATGGCTATGCTGTGCTTCGCTGCGACGATCGCGGATTCGGCGAGAGTGCCGGCGATGCCTCACAAGCCACAACGGATACGTTGGCCGGCGATATCGAGAGCGAACTCGCATATCTGCGTCAGCACTATCCCCGACTTACCGACAAAGTATTCCTCATCGGCCATAGCGAAGGCGGTATCATCGCTCCGATGGTAGCTCGCCGTGTCGGAGGTATCGCGGGACTTGTTCTGGTGGGTGCACCGTCTGTAAAAGGTGCGGAGATACTGCTCTCACAGAATGCAGCGATGGATGAATTTGCAACGGGACAGCCGCAAAGCCAAGCCAAGCGAGCTGCTTTAGAGGAATTGATCCGGCAGGCCACTGCTCCCGGTGACACTTCGGATATTCGCACTCGGATCGAATCCTATTGTCGTTCCAACGCTTCCGTGCTCTTCCCTCAGGCAATGACCGATGAGATGAAAGAACAAGGTATCAAGCTCATGACAGAGCAGCTGTCCAACCCCTGGATGAGGCACTTCCTTACCTACGATCCTGCACCGCTCTTGGATGTGACATCCGGAGAGGGAAGCCATCCTCTTCCTCCCACAATGGCTATATATGGAGGTAGGGACAAGCAGGTTTTGCACGAAGTGAATATGTCCAAGATGAAGTCTCTTCTCGGTATAGAAACCGGCAATACGGCTAACAAGGTCGTGTACCTTCCTGAAGTGAATCATATTATGCAGCCGGCTGAATTCGGCACGCCTGACGAGTATGCCTTTCTCAATAGGACAGTGGACACGGAGCTTATGGAGATAGTTTGCTCCTTCCTGGATAGTCTTTGATAGTCATTTGCCTCCGGCCGAAAAGCCGAAACCTTCTTCGATACAAGAGGGTTTCGGCTTTTTCTTTATGTCCGAATGCGAAGGGAGAGGATACGACTTTTCTCTTTTTGCCCGTTTACATGCTGCCGAAATCGTCTCATCTCTACCGGCTGACAAATGTGGCGGATAAACACAAAAAGCAAAAGGGACGGGGAAATAAGAAAGAGAAGGAACACCGAAAACTTATCATTCGGATGCTCCCTCTCTCTCAAGAGTATTATTTGCGAAGAACTGCTGTTAGAGGTTCGGATTCACCGTCTTCCAGTCAGCGATCGCGGGAATGATGCCCATGGCGATCACTTCGTCGCGCAGCTTAGCCAGGTGGCTATAGCTCTCTTTGAGGGCAGCGCGCTCTGCTTCGTTGCCGAGTTGGTTAATATCGCTGTGCTTCACGCCATCTTTCGTGATAGTAGTCTCCATAGCCATCATGATGTGCTCGAAGCCCGGCACATTCACGTAGCAGCCGGCCGGCCAACGGAAAGCTTCGCCCCCCATGGCGGCACGAATCATTTCGATAGACACGTAAGAAGGGCTTTGGAAAGACGAGCGACCACGTAGCTTGATAATGTTGGCTCCCCCCTTCACGACACGCTGTTTCAGTTCTGCCCACTGCTCGTTGGTCAGCTTGTCGGTACCGATCAGATCGGTCAGAGGCGTTCCGTTTACCTTGGCCGTGCTGGCGAAAACAGCCATCTGCTCGCCATGACCTCCATAAGTACGCGTGTTGGTCACGAGACTTTGTTTGATGCCGAAGTGCTTAGCCAGTTCGCTTTGCAGACGTGTGCTGTCCAAACCGGCCAAAGTAGTCACCTGCGAAGGCTTCAGCCCGGAGTAGATAAGCGTAACAAGGCCGGTGATGTCAGCCGGATTGAAGATGATGATCACGTGCTTACAGTCGGGACAATAGCTCTTGATGTCCTTGCCCAGCTGAGCAGCGATTTCGGCATTGCCCTTGAGCAGATCCTCGCGGGTCATACCCTCTTTGCGCGGAGCACCGCCCGAAGAAACTATATATTTGGCATCTGTAAGAGCCTCTTTGATGTCGGATGTAAAAGTCAGATTCAGGCCTTCGAATCCGCAGTGACGGATTTCCTCTGCCACGCCTTCCAAACCTACTGCGAAAGGATCGTACAAACACAAATTAGGGGTCAGACGCATCATTGCAGCTGTCTGTGCCATGTTGGAACCAATCATACCGGCTGCACCGACAATGGTCAATTTCTCTTCTGTTAAGTAGCTCATAACTGTTCCGTTATTAAAAGATTGCAAAAACCTAATTCGGGGATAGCGACTCTTCTTCGACTTTCCCGATATATCTATCAGACAAATATAAGAGTTTCCTAACAATATCCTGTAGACACGATTAAATCTGTTTACGTGCCAAAAATCAGCCACTCTACAGTCCGCAAAACGTGGCTCGAGAAAATTTTCGTTTTGGTTCGGGAAGCAAAAAATTCTCGCGCCACAACGAAAAAATTCTCGCGCCTGTTTTTCAGGATTCTCAGACCGCAATCCGAGCATTTCCCGTTCGTATTTTCGAGACAGCAGATCAGCTGACACTCGCCTACCGGCCCGAACATGCAGGGAGGACAAGCCTCGGTAAAAAACGATCTACATGGATGATTGCGAAAATTGCAAAAGAAAACAGGAAAAACGACTATCTTCGGTATCCGAACTCACTCACATTCTAATCGACACTGCTTATGCAAAGTTTTTTTGACAGGGAATTTACGTTCGACCGTACTGCACGCCTGTTTTTCATCATCCTGTTGGTTGGAGGCATTATGGCCATAGTCATTGGCTTGAGAGGCATCCTTATACCTTTTTGTCTCTCTTGGATTCTTGCCTATGTGCTGATGCCTCTGGTTCGTTTTGTCCAGTATCGGCTCCATTTTCGCTTTCGCTTTCTGTCGGTGATCACGGTGCTGGTTTTCATATCGGCATTGATCTTTTTTGCCATTCTCTCTTTGGTTCCTGCTGTAGAAGAAGAGGTAAGCAAAACAATAACCCTGCTCCAGCAGTACCGCATCGATGAGAATTTGCTACAGATGCTGCCGGCTCCGATCCGCAAGTTTCTGTCAGAGAGTGGCAGCATGAACGATCTGTTCAAAGGTATCTCTTACGAGAAATTGATGGAGAATAGCAAGGAGATATTCGGACAGCTCAATAAGCTCGTCTCCGGTACGATCAGCTTGTTCAGCTATACGACGATCTTCTTCATCGGTGTTTTATACTTCATTTTCATCCTGTTCGATTTCGAAAAACTGGGCAAAGGATTTGTCAATCTTTTCCCGGTCGGACACCGTATTCGCGTTAGGAGCATACTCAAAGAAGTGGACAAGAATATGAACAGCTACTTCCGCGGACAGGCCCTGATCGCCCTTTGTGTGGGCATCCTTCTTTCCATCGGTTACAAGATTATCGACTTTCCTCTGGGAGTTACGCTCGGTCTCTTTATCGGTATGCTGAATCTGATTCCATACTTACAGATAGTCGGTTTGATCCCGATTGTTTTCTTGTCAGTGCTTAAGGCGGCACAGACGGGACAGAATTTCTTCGTTGTTCTTGCCCTCGGTATAGGTGTGATGATGATTGTCCAAGTAATTCAAGACACGATTCTGACCCCCAACATCATGGGCAAAAGGATGGGCATGTCTCCTGCAATGATTTTGCTTTCGATTTCCATCTGGGGGAGCCTGCTCGGCTTTTTCGGACTGTTCATTGCCCTGCCGCTCACCATGTCGCTTTATTCCGTGTACAAACGCTATGTGATTCAGGATCCCAAGTTCATCCGAGAGGAGAATGAAGAGACTATGCCCAGGAAGGGACTGTTTAGAAAGCATAGCCGAAAGGAGGAAAAATGATTTAGCGCGCGGATATAAAGGTCTCTCTCCGCTGAACGCTGATTCGTTTGGGGCTGTGTCAAAATTCGGTTTTGTCGCAGCCCCTTTTGGGTGCGCAAGAATGTGTAAAGTACAAGGAACTAAGACTGAGGTAGAAAGGAGCGAACTTACAAGTACGCGACTGAAGCCGAATGTCGCGCAACGCAGTAATTTGCGCATGATGACACTCCGTCATAATCGTCCTTATGCCGTTTCGTTGTCATACACAATCATTCAAGGTAACAAACAGACAAACTTGGCATTGACTCCTGCTTGAGCGGATTGCCCCGTGATTATTTTATGTCCCAATATCATTACCTTTGTTCACTAATGTAAATAAGGACAAGCAAGACGGATTGATATGAACGAAAATAAGAACAGCGGCATAGAGGAAAAGAAGAGTCTTAACTTCATCGAACAAATTGTGGAATCAGACCTGTCCGAAGGGAAGAATGACGGTCGAATCCAGACACGTTTCCCTCCGGAACCCAACGGCTATCTCCATATCGGCCATGCCAAAGCTATCTGCATAGACTTCGGGATAGCTCAGCGATACGGGGGCGTCTGCAACCTGCGCTTCGACGATACCAATCCGGTGAAAGAGGACGTGGAGTACGTGGATGCCATCAGAGAAGATATAGAATGGCTTGGCTTCCACTGGGGCAATATCTACTATGCTTCCGACTATTTTCAGGAATTGTACGACTTCGCCGAGCGACTGATCCGCGAGGGACATGCCTATGTGGACGAACAGACTGCCGAGCAGATCGCCGCACAGAAAGGTAGCCCGACTGTGCCCGGCACGGCCAGTCCGTTCCGCAACCGTCCGGCAGAAGAGAGCCTCGACCTCTTCCGTCGAATGAATGCCGGAGAGTTCGAAGAAGGCGCCATGACCCTACGTGCCAAGATCGATATGGCTTCGTCCAATATGCACTTCCGAGATCCGATTATCTATCGCATCATCAAGCATCCGCATCATCGTACGGGCAACGAATGGAATGTCTACCCGATGTACGACTTTGCTCATGGCCAGAGCGATTATTTCGAAGGAGTCACGCATTCGATCTGCACCCTCGAATTCGAGGTGCATCGTCCCCTTTACAATTACTTTATCGAGCTGCTCAGAAAAGACAGCTATGCACCTCGTCAGATAGAGTTCAACCGCCTGAATCTGACCTATACGATGATGAGCAAGCGCAAGCTGCTCCAGCTCGTCAAAGACGGGCTGGTATCGGGCTGGGACGATCCCCGTATGCCTACTTTGTGCGGCTATCGCCGTCGTGGCTATACACCGGAGTCGATCCGCAACTTCATAGACAAAATAGGCTATACCAAGTACGATGGCATTATAGACGTAGCGCTTCTGGAGCATGCTGTTCGGGAGGACTTGAATAAACGTGCCACAAGGGTTTCCGGTGTAATCGATCCGATCAAACTGGTGATCACGAACTATCCCGAGGACAAGACGGAAGAGATGGCAGCCGTGAACAATCCGGAAGATGAGTCTGCCGGCGTGCATACGATTACTTTCGCTCGCGAACTGTACATAGAGAAGGAGGATTTCATGGAGGATGCTCCCAAGAAATATTTCCGAATGACGCCCGGGCAGGAAGTACGCTTGAAGAGTTCTTACATAGTCCGTTGTACGGGATGCAAAAAGGACGAGGACGGAAACGTCGTGGAAGTATATGCCGAATACGATCCGCTGACGCTGTCCGGTATGCCTGAGAGCAACCGCAAAGTAAAGGGTACCATCCATTGGGTATCGGCACGGCACAGTCTGCCGGCAGAGGTACGACTGTATGATCGTCTCTTCACGGACGAAAACCCGTCGGACATCAAAGACAAGACACTGGCCGAGATGCTGAACCCGGATTCTCTCAAGGTGCTGAAAAGCTGCCGAGTAGAGCCTTTCCTCGCGGATGCTGCTCCGGGATCGCACTTCCAGTTCCAGCGCATAGGTTACTTCACGGTGGATCCGGATAGTCGTCCGGGGGCATTGGTTTTCAACCGCACGGTTTCGCTGAAAGATTCTTGGCAGAAAGCCCAAAAGAACGCATAAAGGACATTATTTATCTCACTCACACCTATGGGATTTATTCAGTGGTGCCTCGCGCACCTGAACTATTGGACTATCATGTTTTTGATGGCCATCGAGAGTTCGTTTATTCCGTTCCCGTCAGAGATTATTGTGCCCCCGGCTGCATGGATGGCTGCCACGGGGCAAAATGGACTGAACGTTTTCCTCGTTATCCTGTTCGCCACCATCGGTGCCGGAATAGGAGCTGCCGTAAACTATATACTGTCTCTATTGCTCGGTCGCCCTATCGTCTACGCGTTTGCCAACAGTAAGCTCGGGCATTTGTGTCTGATCAACGAGGAGAAAGTACGATATGCAGAGCGATATTTCGACAAGAACGGAGCTGTCTCCACACTGGTAGGACGTTTGATTCCTGCCGTCAGACAGTTAATTTCCATACCGGCAGGACTGGCACGTATGAAGTTTCTGCCCTTTATCTCTTACACCATGCTCGGAGCCGGCATTTGGAACTGCATATTGGCAGCAATAGGCTATAATCTGGCCAAAGTGCCCGGCATAGAAACGCAGGAGCAACTTTTGGAGAAAGTCAATAAGTACAGCCACGAAATCGGGTTCTCCATAATGGGAGTCGTCGTAGTAGTACTCCTGATAATGTTTTACAAGAAAAAGCGACGTTCGGCACGGAAAGGGAACTAAACTTCTCACTCACTTAGGATTCAACCAATAGAAAAAAAACAGATAAGAAAATAATCATTGCTATGGCTCTTACAAAAACTTCAAAACTCTATTACAAAGTCCACGACTACATCCTTATTATTCTGGGATGCTCCATCTATGCTTTTGCGTGGACGGGCTTCATCCTTTCCCAAGGAATTACCACGGGAGGATTGGCCGGTATCTCCACTCTGATCAAGATCGCCACGGGTATTCCGGCTGCGATACCGTACAATATCATCAATCTGGGATTAGCGGTACTCGCTCTGATCTTCTTGGGATGGCGTTTCATGGTCAAGACGGTCATAAGCGTTGTCATAATGGCCATTATCATCCCGATAGGTGAAGAGTATCTGGTCGTCACGGAGATCGTCAATGGCGTAAAAGTTTTTACGCCTCTTCTACTGCCGAATGAACCGGCCTTAGCTCTGGTGATCGGCTCCATTCTTAGCGGTCTGGGTATTGCGATAGTATTCTCCGTGAACTCCAGTACGGGCGGTACCGATATTATCGTAGCCATCATGAACAAGTACAAGAACATGTCGTTCGGACGCGCCATTCTACTGGTGGACTGTACCATTATTTTGTGCTCGTATCTGGTCAATGTCTACATCGCCGGCAAGTCACCTTCCGATGCTTTCAACCTGCTTATCTATTCGGCCATAGAGGTTATCCTCGTATCTACAGTCTTGGATTGGTATCTCAATTCGAATAGACAGTCCGTGCAATTCCTCATCTTCAGTCTCAAAAACGAAGAACTCAGCAATGCCATTCAAGAGCGCATCAAAAGGGGGTGTACCCTGCTGGATGCGACAGGAGGCTATTCCGGCCAACCTTGTAAAGTTCTTGTGGTCGTTGCACGCAAGACACAAAGCCTATCCATCCACAGAATCATTCAGGAGATCGACCCCAAAGCCTTTGTATCCGAATCCGTAGTGAGAGGGGTATATGGGGAAGGATTCCAAGCAATAAGAAAATAAGACGTGGGGAACAAGCGAGTTCTCATCACGGGAGCAACGGGCTTCATCGGCGGCTATCTGGTCGATGAAGCCCTGCGCCGTCAATATGAAGTGTGGGCGGCTGTGCGTCCCCACAGCGATCGCTCACGCCTGACAGACAGCCGGATCCGATTTATAGAGATCGACTACCGCGACCCGTCCGATATTGCTCGCTTGGCTGATAAGATAGCTCCCGAAGGTGAATCCGCATGGCACTTGGTTATCCACAACGCCGGTATAACCAAAGCTCGTGACACCTCGCTTTTCAGAGAGATCAATGCAGAGCAGACCAAGCGTTTTCTGATAGGATTACAAGGGGCGAAGCACTCCCCCGAACGCTTTGTCCTGATGAGCAGTATGGGTAGCTATGGAGCTCCTCCCGACGACTGCCAACCCCTTTCCTCCTCTTCCGTACCCAAACCTACAACTGCCTATGGAGAGAGCAAGTTGCTGGCGGAGCAATATGTGCGAACCTTTGTCACAATACCTTATACCATAATACAACCCACAGGAGTCTATGGACCTCATGACCAAGACTATCTGATGGCAATCCGCAGCGTCGATAAGGGATTCGATTTCTCCACGGGTAGTACGCCGCAAACACTGACTTTTATTTACGCAGAGGATCTGGCCTCAGCAGTTTTCATCGCAGCCGAACACCCCGATGCAGCAGGGCAGAAGTATATAGTATCGGATGGAAACGAATACACCGATATAGAGTTCGGACGAATGATCCAACACCTGCTCGGCAGAAAAAACGTATGCCATTTGCGTATTCCTCTGCCTTTAGTAAAAGCCACCTGCTATATCGGCCAAAAATGGGCAGACATCAGTGGCACATTGACACCGCTTAACCTCGATAAATACGCCATCATAGCCCAACGCAACTGGCGGTGCGACTCTTCTCCGATCAGGGCAATCGGTTTTTCTCCTCGCTATAATCTGGAGCAAGGTTTGGCCGAGACCATTCGTTGGGCACGTACCACCGGACAAATCCGTCGTTAGGAGACATCCCGGTTCCTTCCGCCGACCGTATCGGATGTTATCGCTATCCGCTCAATCCAATCCTCCGAGGTACTTCCTACATCCTGACCTTAAACATAACGTCTGTTCGACGTAATGTTACAGTCCGTACAGAAAGATGGGCTATACCATAGGGCAGATGGCGGTACACCATAGAGGATGGCGAGCTATCCCGTACGGCTCTTCGAGCTACGCTGTAGAGCTCAGCGAGGTACGCTCTACAGCGTAGCGAGCCGAGCCGTAGAGTTCCGCTCCGTGAGCCGTAGAGGTGGCCGAGCTGAGCCGTAGAGCCCGGCGCGGTGAGCCCTACAGCGTAGCTCGAAGAGCCGTAGAGCACAGCTCGGTACGCTCTACGGCGTAGCCCGAGTCGCTGTAGGGCGTAGCTCGACCCCCTTTCGGCGTATGTTCCGAACGGCTATAAAACAATGCGGATTCGATCCAAGAAAAATATGCAATATGCTGTTTGTCAATGTATTTCATTTGTCTGTTGAGAGGTTTCAGCTTCGAGGGGCTCCGACGTCCGATGAGACGTCAAACTTTTTCCCTTTCATTTTCTGATTCGGTTATAGTCAATATCCCATCAAGAGAGAATCGGCACCATATCGCTTACATTGAACTCACGTTAAACATACGAAGCCATGTACACAGTGTAGTTGTACATGGCTTCGAATCCGTTTATATAAGGCCTAAAATCCTTCCGACTTATTCGAAGCGTCGGCGGATTTCCTCCTCAAGGGCCGGTCGGAAATCGGGATGTGCTATAGCAGTCAAGGCTTCAGCACGCTGACGAAGCGTTGCGCCACGCAGACGCGCTACGCCATATTCCGTCACCACATAGTCCACTTCGTTACGGCCGGTCGTGACACAAGCACCCTCTTTCAGAATGGGAACGATGCGACTCTCAGTCCCTTTCTTGGCCGTACTGGGGAAAGCCATAATGGAGATTCCTCCCTTGGAACGCTTGGCCCCACGAAGGAAATCGACTTGACCTCCGGATCCACTGAACTGTTCGTACCCGATCGACTCAGAAGCCGCCTGCCCCATAAGATCCATCTCCAAGCAGGAATTGATAGAAACCATGCGGTCATTCTTGCCGATAACATCGGGGTTGTTGATATAATCCACCGGATAGCATTCTATCACCGGATTGTTATTGACAAAATCGTACAATTCTTTCGATCCGAAGATTAGCGAGGTAACGACTTTTTCGGGATGCAATGTTTTTTTCTTCCCGTTGATAATCCCCTTGCGAATCATACGCATCACTCCGTCGGTAAACATTTCCGTGTGAATACCGAGATCTTTATGCCCTTCCAATGCACGCAACACAGCGTCGGGGATACCGCCGATACCCAACTGGAGGGTATCGCCGTCTTTGATCAGTGAGGCACAATTCTGACCTATCCTCAGCTCAAGGTCGCTGATAGCAGGAGGCAATACTTCTGCAATCGGCTCATCCACTTCGATGATATGGGTCAGATTGGAGATGTGAATCAGGTTTTCACCACCGATGAATGGCATTTGCTTGTTCACCTCGGCTACTACTACCGGAGCGCACTCGGCGGCAGCCTTTGTGTAGTCGCAGGAAACTCCGAAAGAGCAATAACCCTCTTCGTTAGGAGTAGATACCTGCACTACGGCTACATCCAATGGAAAGAATCCCTGACGAAACAGTTCCGGTACCTCGTGGAAGTGGCAGGGAATGAAATCGACACGACGGTCACGGCTTGCCGGACGGGAGTTGCCCTCAAGGAAGTTGAGAGTCGGGTGTACATGCGAACGCATTTCGGGAGCAAGGTGCGGCGCGTCGCCGAAATACAACATGTGGAAAACTGTGATATTCTCCAACCTTTCACGCTGGCGGTACATAGCCTGAGAGAAACGGACAGGCGCAGCAGCAGCATGACCGAATACAACTTTCGTTCCCGGTTTAAGAGAGTCCACGACAGCTTCGTCTGCAGAGCAAACACGCTGACGGTAAAGTTCTTGCCATTGCATAGTAATATTCTTACAGATGATTTCTATTAAAAGGATGATAGGTGTGAAAGGTAAATCCACTCAAGTGGAAACAAAAATAACTTTTTCCCGCTATGTTAAGTCTTTCTACAACATTTTTTGGGATGACTCAAAAGAGTGAAGATCAAGAACGTTCAGAAATGAAAGGCCAAATTCGCCATCCGCGTTCCGCCCGACACCTGATGCTTTGGAGCTACCCATAGATAATAGCCGACCGATGGTTCGATACAGAGTTTTTCTCGTCATTCGAAAAAGACAGCCTATGGAAGGTATAGAGAAAAGGGGCAGCCCCTCCTTCAACAAACCCAGCCCTGCTTCAATCCTCGGGTGTACGGCCTGTGCCTTTGCTGGAAAGAACGACAAAAAGACAAGAGAGATAGAGACAAATAGCAGGGAATAATTGTTTGTTTTCATTGTCAATCTTGATCGATCGATAAAAAAATAAAGCCCCTATAGTGTAATAGAAGGGGCTTCACTGAGAATGCTTATCGCACTCTATATTATTCAAAAGGAAAAAACCTTACTTAAAGAAGTCTTTTACAGCTTCGTTCGGGACCATCTCTTCCTGGAAGGTATAGGCACCCGTCTTAGGAGACTTGACCATCTTGATTACCTTGGAGTAGGTACGGCCATCACCTTTCTTAAATGTTGCAACCGATTTTTTTGCCATTGTCTGATCTCCTCTTTATTATTTGATTTCCTTATGAAGGGTCATACGTCTCAGGATGGGGTTGTACTTCTTGAGTTCCAGACGCTGAGTCGTATTTTTTCTATTCTTGGTGGTGATGTAACGAGAAATACCCGGCATACCACTCTCCTTATGCTCGGTGCATTCAAGGATAACCTGCACCCGATTGCCTTTTACTTTCTTTGCCATGACAGAATATCTCCCTTGATTATGCGTTTAAGAAGCCCTTCTCGGCCGCGCGCTTGATGGCAGCGTCGAGACCGATTTTGTTGATGAGGCGCAGCCCGGCAGCCGATATCCTCAAAACAACCCAGCAATCCTGTTCTACCCAATAGAACTTCTTTCTGAACAAGTTGACATCGAATACTCGTTTTGTCCTTCTCTTGGAGTGAGAAACGTTGTTGCCAACCATTGCCTTTTTGCCGGTAATCTGACAAATCTTTGACATTGCTATTTCGTTATTAGTTTATTTATCGTTCCAGTTCGTTAGGACTGCTTGTAGCATCATAAAGCGGTCATAATCGGGTTGCAAAGTAAGGCATTTTTTTTCTCTTCCACAAGCTTTTATCAATTATTTATCCCTGATCCTCCGTTATTACATCCTATTAATGTATTCGGAAGACCCTTTATCAGGGGATGCACAGTGAGGAAAAAACAGAGCAATCGGCCGTCAGTTGAAAAATTCTTCGTCCGTGCCGATCCGGGCTACAGGGTCGAACAGCTTCTCCGTGGCGTGGATCAGATCGTCCAATATATTCACCAACTGCTGCGACTCCTGCAAGAGATTCAGATAGACGAGAGAAATCTTCAGACTGCTCGCCCCCTGCTGAATGCGGCTAAGCTGTGTCTTGCGAAGCTGCTTTAGCTCTTTCTTGATGTCCTTGCCGCGGTAAGTCATCGGATCCAAGATCTCATCCGTTTCGTTGGACACGATCAGCTTGGCCTCTTTGATATAGAGAATGAGTTTTTCGCGTGCAGCAAGAAATTCGGATACACAGACCTTGGGCAGCGGATTGAAGTTGTTGTCCACATGCTCCTTACACGGCTCGGCAATACGCTTGAGACAAAATACGATTTGCTCGCAACTATTACAACCGAGATGGAACCATGTATTCTTGACCACGGACTTGGCTTCTTCGATCCGACGGATGCCGAGGGTTTCTTTCCTGCGGTTCACCTTGAGCATCTGCCGCTCCGCATTCTGGTCGTTGATCGAGCGGCGAAGCCTCTTCAAATCCTCGTTGATGAAGCCATCGGTCATCTGCATATAGTTGTTCTCGGCGAAGTCGAGCAAAGCCAACTGCTTCTGACAAATATGTTTGGCCAGCAGTTGCCAAATCTCTTCTTTGTCGTGCGAAGCCATCATGTCGATAAAGACAGTGTCCTTCGTTTCGCTCTTTTTCTTCTTATCGAAACGAATATGACTACGGACAAGCAAGAAGATCGCCAAGATGATCATTCCTGCCATCGCCGGATAGCCTCCGAAATGATTCACCATCGTAACGAGGAAGCAGAGAATAAAGGCTGCACCGGCAGTGATAAACCAACCGCCTATCACACTGAATACCCCCGTGATACGGAATACCGCACTCTCCCGGCTCCATGCCCTGTCCGCCAAAGAAGTACCCATAGCCACCATAAAAGCCACATAGGTGGTGGAGAGGGGAAGCCTGAGCGAAGTACCGAAGGCGATGAGCAGTCCGGCAAGAACAAGATTGACCGAAGCGCGCACCAAATCGAAAGCCGCGCCCTTGGCCATGATCAGTTCGTCCTGATTGAAGCGACTGTCTATCCACCGACCTACGGGACGAGGAATTATACGGGACACGGCATTGGCCGTCGTGGTGCTGAAACGCACGATACTCCGGGCCAAACCCGAGGAGCCGAACATCTCCTCACCTTCCTCCTGACGCGCCAGATCCACCGAAGTCTTGATCACGTTGTGAGCCTTCTTCGATGTAATCAGCGCATATACCATTACGATACCGGCAGCCACGAGGAAATATACGGGAGTGGAAGCCGGTTCGTTCAAGGCTCCCATCAGATAAGTATCGTACTGCCCGTTTCCGTTGGCATTGAAGTCCAAATAAGAGGAATAGCCGGCCAGCGGCACACCGATAAAGTTCACCAAGTCGTTGCCGGCAAAAGCCATCGCCAAAGCGAAGGTACCCAAGAGGACGATCACCTTGAAGACATTGACCCGTAGCCAATACAGCACCTGCATCAGGATAATGGAAACGACCAGACAGTACAATACCAGCCTGCCCGTATTGGCAGCTATCCAAGCCGTGGATTCTTCGGTCATAAAGGACACGCCCTTCAGCCCTTTGATGAGCATGAAATAAATGATGGATGTAACCGCGACTCCGCCGAAAAGGCCGGCCAGCCATCGGAGATTCCGCCTGTAATTAAAGGTAAAGAGCAAACGGCTCAGATACTGAACGACCATCCCGAAGAAGAAAGCAATTCCCACCGAAAGGAAGATACCCAATATGACAGAAAGAGCTTTCTCCGTATTGAGAAGATCCTGAAAGCCGACCGTACCGCCCACCTTGGTCATGGCCATAAAAAAAGAACCGCCTAACAGCTCGAAAATGAGTGAGACGGTCGTAGAGGTAGGCATGCCGAGCGAATTGAACATATCCATCAGGACGACATCGGTGATCACCACCGACAGAAATACGACCATCAATTCGCTGAAAGTGTAATGTTCCGGCCTGAAAATCCCGTGTCGGGCAATCTCCATCATGCCGTTGTTCATGGCTGCGCCACAAAAAACCCCCAACGCTGCCACACCGACGATGATCTTGAATGGAGCAGCCTTGGCTCCGATGGCAGAATTGAGGAAGTTGACCGCATCGTTGCTGACACCCACAATCAAGTCGAATATAGCAAGGATGAAAAGAAATACGACAATGGCGGTAAAGATAAGACTCATTAAATCTATGTTATGAGGTTAGACTGCACAAAAAAAATCGGCGAATACCTTTCTCTCTCTGTCTCCCGGCAACGACTCGGACTCTCAACTGGGCAAGAGCAAGGTTCGCCTATCCGACACATCTTTCTTTGCACACACAAAAATAGCGCAATTCTTAAGAACGCAAAAAGCCCGTAACGGTCGTCTTCCCGCCTTGTCAGATCCCGGCTTTGTTCCTTATAATATATTCCTTATGTGTGCCGCTCCCCGTGGAGTCGATCAGACCCTCGCGATCGAAAGCGCGCAATTCTTCCGCGGCAGCGGTACGTCCCAGCCCCGTAAGTCTGCAATAATCGGCCACCTTGAGCAAGCTATGGCCATCGAGATGGCGCAAGGCCAAGGCCAGCCGCTCTTCGCGAGTCAAATTGGGCCGACGGGGACGGCGTACCGTAGTTCGCACCAGATGAACGCGAGTACGAGCCTCGAGAATCAATGCCTTGTCGGGGCGGAAATTGACACCTCCTATCGTCACGCTGGCGGCATTGCGGCGTGTGCCGCCTTCGGCCTCCTCGGGTTCTACGCCTTTGTGCAAGGTGAGCGAAGCGGAGAAAGAGCCGATCTCCTCTATCTTCACCGTATATCCCGAAGCCACGCCGTGGGCTATCGTCCGAGCCAAGGCCGTAACCAACCCTTTGACTTCACCCGGGGAGAATGTCGATTGGGAGGAAATCAGATCGGCTATCTCGTCCAGCCCCATCGTGCCTCGGCTGATCATTTTCGGATACATCGTCCGCTTGCCCTTGCCTTGCATATCGGGCATTTCTCTCATCACAAACTTGGCCATTTCTTCTGTACAGCTATATCGGTTTACTCATCGCCGGTCAATTGTTTTCTTCCGGGCCGGGAAAAATTTTCCCGACAACCGACAAAAATAAATTATCCGGCCGGAAAATCTCTATCCGAAGCCTTCGGATATGTAAATAAAGTCTTTGGATATATGTTCAAAAGCTTTGTTTATATATCCGAAACCTTTGAATAAAGAATTGCAGGACGGCTTTCCAACTTTTCCGTACTGCAGAAAAAACTTTCTCCGGCCGGAACTGATCATTTATAAAATAAAGAAACAGACAGAAATAACCGATGAAGACTAAGAAATGACATATTAAAGCATTGATACGGCAGATATTCATACTTTTGCCCGTGAAGGAGTGAGCGCACTCGGCTCTCTCGAAAAAATAGAGATATACCCATCGATATGCTCAACGATATTCAGAGAAGTGAAGCGAAGAAAGCCGCCGAAGTCATGCGCAAAGGCGGCATCATCCTTTACCCGACAGATACCATTTGGGGAATAGGCTGCGATGCCACGAACGAGGAAGCCGTCCGGCGGATTTACCGGCTGAAAGAAAGAGCGGACAGCAAGAGCATGCTCGTCCTCATCGATTCGGAAGCGAAGCTCCAAGGCCTCATGGACGAAGTGCCGGAGTTGGCCTGGGATCTGATCGAGCTGACGACCAAACCGCTGACCATCATCTATCCTCAGGCCAAAGGCGTGGTGCCGGCACTCATCGCTTCGGACGGATCGCTGGGTATTCGCCTGACGCGTGAAACCTTCTCTGCCGAGCTATGCAGACTGATGCGCGTCCCCATAGTATCCACGTCGGCCAATATCAGCGGCCAACCCTCGGCACGGACTTTCGGCGAGATCGCTCCGGCCATCTTAGACGGTGTGGATTATATAGTGGAGTGCCGGCGCGAAGAGCCGGCCGGTCAGGCCTCTTCGATCATTCGACTCGGCACAAGGGGAGAAGTGGAGGTGATCCGCCAATGACACGTATGCAGCTACACCGCCTGCGCTATCTGCTGGCAGATGTCTTCGGTATTGTGGCTTCCTATTTGAGCTACAATACGCTGCGTTACCTCACGGAAGAGCAAGAGCGCATATACTCCACTCTGTCCGAATATCTCTTCAACGCCAAGAGCCTGTGGGTGGGGATCCTCTATCTGCTTTTCTGGCTCTCTCTCTTCGCCCTCTCGGGATACTACAACAAACCCATAGCCAAAAGCCGAATATCCGAACTGCTGACGACCGTGGCGTCGGTGCTGGTCGGATCCGTCGTCGTCTTTCTGCTGCTCGTGGTGGACGACATCGTACACGACACGGCGCTCTACCTGCGGCTCTTCTTTATGATGGTGGCGACTGTGTTGCCTTGGGTATATTTCCCCCGTCTATGGGTGACGACCTTCGGCATCAAAGAGCGAAAAAAGACAAAGGGTTATCATCGGGTGCTGCTCATCGGGAGCGGCACGATAGCCGAAGAGACGGCTTCGTGGCTGAAGTCCGTAAACGACATGGCCACCACGCGGCTCCACTTCGTCCCTCCGACGACGAGAGAGGGATTCGAGCAGTCGCTCAAGTCCTTTGCCACGCTTGTCGCCGAAGCGGTGAAAGAGAGCAAGCCCCATCAGATCATCCTCGCCGTGGATTGCCCCGATGCCAGCTTCATCAGTCTGCTCCTTTACCAGCTCTATCCCTTCCACATGCCGGTATGCGTGCCGATGCGCAGCATGCTTTTCGCCGGAGCCAAAGTAAATGTACAGGGGATGAAAGGAGAGCCTATGGTGGACATGACGGCCACCAACATGAGCGAATGCGCCAAGAGCATCAAGTGGTTCGCCGACCGGCTGTTCTCCCTTTTGATGTTGATTCTGCTGATTCCGGTCTATGCCGTGATCGCCGTTCTGGTCAAGCGTTCGTCGAGAGGCCCCGTCTTCTTCGGACAGGAGCGTATCGGACTTCACGGCCGGCCGTTTACGATCTATAAGTTTCGCACCATGTACCTCGATGCCGAGAAGGACGGCCCGAGTCTCAGCTTCGATGGCGATTCGCGGGTCACACCCATCGGGCGCATCTTGCGCAAATACCGGATGGACGAATTGCCTCAGTTCTGGAATGTGCTTCGGGGCGATATGAGCTTCGTGGGGCCGCGCCCCGAACGGGCTTTCTACATCCGGCAACTCGTGGAGCGTGCTCCCTACTACTATCTGCTGCACAATGTCCGTCCGGGCATCACCTCCTGGGGCATGGTACGATACGGCTATGCTTCCACTCTGGATGAAATGCTGGAACGCCTGCAATACGATTTTCTGTACTACGAGAATATGAGCCTCAGGCTGGATATAGAAGTACTGTTATATACTTGCCAAACGATTTTTAAAGGATTGGGGAAATGAAGGATAAGGAAACGAGTCGCTACGGGTGGTTCTTGCACTTCCTCCTTTGGCGCGAAAGGCACATAAACGAAAGGCTTTTTCTCATCATCTTGAGCCTCATTATCGGTATCCTCTCGGCTTTTGCCGCCGTTCTGCTCAAGAATACGATACACATCATCCAGCACTTCGCATTCGACCGCATTCGCGAAACGAGCTATCTCTATCTCATTTTCCCCGTCGTGGGTATTTTGATCACGTGGCTATTTGTGCGCTACGTGGTTCGGGACGACATCGGCCATGGGGTGACGAAGATTTTGTTTGCGATCTCTCAGCGCAAAAGCCGCATCAAGCCGCACAATATGTGGAGCTCGCTTGCAGCCAGTTCCATTACGATCGGCTTCGGCGGATCGGTCGGAGCCGAATCCCCCATCGTACTGACGGGGGCTGCCATCGGCTCCAACCTCGGCCGGCTCTTCCGCATGGAGCAGAAGACGCTGATGCTCCTCGTGGGGTGTGGGGCCGCAGGTGCCATTTCGGGGATCTTCAAGGCTCCGATCACGGGGTTGGTATTCGTCATCGAAGTCCTCCTGCTGGATCTGACCATGTCGTCCGTGCTGCCGCTGCTGATCAGCTCGGTCAGTGCCGCCGCCGTATCCTATATTATCACGGGGCAGGGAGCCATGTTCAGCTTTACGCTCAACGATCCTTTTTCGATGGATCGCATCCCCTATGCTCTGCTACTGGGTGTATTCTGCGGACTGGTATCTTTCTACTTCTCCAAGGTCATGTTCGTCTTCGAGAGCAAACTCAAGAACTTTCCACACTATCGCCAACGCTACCTCATATCAGCCTTTATCCTCTGCGGTCTGATCTTCCTTTTCCCTCCGCTATACGGTGAGGGCTACGATACGATCAACGCCCTGCTCGGCGGCCAGTACAGCTCTTTGATGGATGGCAGCCTGTTCGAGCCGTATTCCAATTCCTATTGGGTGCTGTTCGTTTTCCTCGGATTTATCATCATCACGAAGGTGTTCGCTTCCGTAGCCACCAATTCGGGCGGAGGCTGCGGCGGACTTTTCGCGCCCAGTCTGTTCATGGGAGCACTGAGCGGATTCATCTTTGCCTATGCGCTGAACTTCTTTCCCTTCATCGAGGTCTATCTGCCACAGAAAAACTTTGCTCTCCTCGGCATGGCCGGAGTGATGGCCGCGGTCATGCACGCGCCGCTGACAGGTATTTTCCTGATCGCCGAGCTGACCGGCGGATACAATCTTTTCCTTCCGCTCATGCTCGTGAGTACGAGTTCGTACGCCACCATCCGCCTTTTCATGCCGCACAGCATCTATTCGCTCCGTTTGGCACAGAAAGGAAAGCTGCTGACGCATCAGAAAGACAAGGCCGTGCTGACGCTTATGACGCTGGATGCGGTGATAGAAAAGGATTTCGAACCGGTCAAACCCGATATGACTCTGGGAGATGTCGTACACGTGTTCGGTATCAGCCATCGCAATGTCTTCCCCGTCCTGGACGAGAACAACCTGCTGATGGGGCTGGTATTGCTGGACAATATCCGCAATATCATGTTCCGGCCGGAGCTGTATGAGAGATTCAAGGTCAGCCGCTTCATGGTTTCTCCTCCGGCCAAAATAGTCAATACGATGTCCATGGAGACCATCATGCGGATCTTCGACGACACCAAGGCTTGGAACCTGCCTGTCATAGACGAGCAGGGATGTTATCTCGGATTCGTGTCCAAATCCAAGATCTTCAACTCTTACAGGGAGGTATTGGTGGAGACGTTCTCCGGCGATTGAGCTTCCGTACTTTTCCCCCTTCGCTCCTGCCCGGCGGCGGATCCGTGTATCGTAAGCTGCGGGAACGGGAATGCTATACCCTGACGATTGAATTCGCTATAGATTCGTTCGTTTATATCCCAGTAAACATTCCACAGGTCGTCCGTCGCACACCATGCACGTGCCATCACCCTCACAGAGCTGTCGGCCAATTCCTTCAAGACCACGGCGGGGAGGGGGTCTTTGATAATACGCGGTTCCTCATCGATCAGACGCAGCAGCAGCGTTTTCACCCGATCGAAGTCCTCGTTGTATTCGATCCCGATGATCCATTCGTTCCGACGCACCGCCATGCGGCTGTAGTTGATGATCACATTGCTGCTGAGTAAGCCATTGGGGATGAAGATGTACTTGTTCTCGAACGTCATTACCGTGGTGTGGAAAAGCGTCACGCCATCCACGACCCCTTCCACGTTGTTGGAGACGATGTAGTCCCCCACTTTGAACGGTTTAGTCAGCAGCACGATCAGACCGCCGGCCAGATTCTGAAGCTGTCCGCTCAGACCCATCCCGACAGCCACACCCACCGAAGCCAGCAAGGCCGCGAGCGAAACCGGTTGGAAACCCAATGTGGAGATAATGATGACGATCAGCAGCACAAAGCCCCCGATATTGGCAAAGGAGCGAAGGAAAGTACGCGCTGCCGGCTCGAACGAACGACGAACCATGATCCGATCGAGCCACTTGACAAGAGCATTCAGCAGCAGCTTGCCCAGATAGAAAGCCACCAGGGCGATGAGCACCTTGATACCGAAGCTCAACGCCTTGCCGCCCCACTGCGTGAGCAGCTCCGTCCATTGCGAAGGCTTGATCTCTTTGATTTGCTTGAGTGCTTCGGGCGAAACGACTTCTGCTATTTTATTGACTTTAGTTGTATCAACGGGAAGATTTTGCAGTGGGAAAAGGATTTTCAAACCCATACTATTCGTTACTTTTATGTCGTTAATAGAGGCGGAAAGACCGGCCGAGACGCTGTCGGCCGGTATGCTTTCCGCACTGTCACGGACAAAAATATAGAAATTATGACGGATAGATTCCTGCGCATCCTTCGGCTTTCGGCCCTTTGCCTGCTCTTTTCGACCCTTCTGCCGCCACTCTTCGGACAGCCAACTACCGCCCGACAGGACAGCCTGCCGGCAGACTACACACGGCTCATCGACCGCTCCTTCGAAGCCCTCGGACAGGGCAACCTCGAGCTGGCCGAGCAAGCACTCCGTCAGGCCATCAAAGCCTATCCCGACCTGCCCTCCGGCTATGCCCTGATGAACAACCTCGGTGCCATCCAGCAGAGACAGGGCAAGCCGGAAGAAGCCCTGCTCACCTACAGCGCAGCCCTGCAAAAGCTCCCCGACGACAAGCTCCTGCGCACGAACAGAGCCATGCTCCTGACCGAAATGGGACGGACGGACGAAGCCATATTCGACTACAACGAACTGCTCAGGGCAGAGCCGGACAACGAGATCTTCCACTACGGCAGAGCCATGCTCTACCTGGCCAAAGGAATGTACGGCGATGCCGAGTCGGATCTGGAAGAAATCCTCCGCATCAATGACTCCTCGCTCAAAGCCCGTCTCGGCATCGCCCTGGTGGCAACGATGAAAGGCGAATACGACAAAGCCGAACGGCTCTACAACTACGTGATAGACAAACTCCCGAAAAACGCCGCAGCCTACGAAGGGCGCGCCCGCCTCTTCCTGAACAAGGGAATGAAAGGCTACGCCCTGCGCGACATCAACAAAGCCTTCGAATGCGCCACACCGCCTGCCGCCTCCCTCTTCGTGCTGCGAGGCGAGATCAACGCCGCCATAGGCGACAAGAAAGCGGCGGCCGACGATTACGCCGCAGCCGAGAGTCGCGGCTATAGCAAGGAGAGCCTCGACGTCCTACGCGCAGCCCTCCGCAAATAATCAAGGACGACTGCAAAAACGAAAAAAAGACTAACTGAAAGCCGTTTTTCACGCTTCTGCTAGACGAAACACGAAGTCCGTGAAGTTTTATTTCGGACTTCACGGGCTTTGTATTTCAATGGGGATGTTTGTTCGCTCCCTTAGCTATTCGTATCCTTATAAGAGTCTTCTACTCCCGCTAAATACCCAGCGGCATAAGCAGCATGAGGACTTTTGTGCCTAACTGTTCCTGCTTGACTCTCTGGCAATGAATCTAATTCCAAATTCAAATGCTCTCTGCGTATCAATCCTTCTCTGTACCCTTTTTCATAAGCACATCCGGCACAACGATGTCTTCCTGCTCCACCTTGATCCACTGGTAAATTGTTGTGCTGTGGATCATAACGATGATGTTGTTTGCAAACCACAATAAACCTTTTTAATTATTACTCGATTAATCCTAAAATCCAATTTATCCAAGAAATAATCGTCGCAGCCCTTCGTTTGTATGTTGTATCTGAATCAATCTTATATAATCCGTTATTTTTCATTATTACAACCACTTCGTCCTTTGTAGGGACCTCTCCCTTGTCAAAATATAGTTTTAGTGTTTCTTGAAATGCTGCATGCTCTAATATGAGTTTTACAAACTCTAACTGTCTATTAACAATAGAAATAGACGGATTAAATACCTGTAGCCCTTTTTGAGTTAATGTGTATCCGATATTTCTGTTTTCGCGAGCATCTTTTATTAATCCTAAATACTTTGCGGCGTTTGAATAGTAATCGGTCTGTCGGTGGTCAAAATCGTAATTTTGAGTAATATCATATTTGCTGATAAAACCTCTTTGTTTCAAAAGCTCACAAAGATTGATTACGCGTTCGAAACTATCTGCTTGCGGGAAAGGAATTTGAGGCTCTTTTACCACTGAAACAATGCCCAGAATATCTTGAATGGTTTCAGTATTAATACTAATACCGCCCTCTTGAATTGCATATTTTGAGACCTTTGAAAAATAAGGAGATGGAGGGAAGAGGAGTTCTTGGCATAAAAGGAGCGAGTGAAAGGGGTGGCAGTAAGGAGTGAAAGTAGTTGTAAATCCCCCCTTTGAGGAGCTACTTGTACGAGCTCCTCAAGGGTGGTTATGCCTTATCCTACGGATGAGGACATAATTATCCCCGGGGTTCTGTATAAATTAAAGGCGATGCTTTCAAGAATGTTTTGAGTATGGGTCTTGGCAAGTCCCCGGTATCGACATCGTCCGCCATGAAACCACCGGCGAATACTGCCAAAGGTGCGTTCGATGGTGCTCCGTATCGGACCGATTGCTTTGTTTCGTTGCTTCTCTTCCTCGGTCAATGCCCTGTTGCGTTGTGCCTTGTGCATGATGCCGTCTTGAAGGTGATGGGTTTGCAGGTAGGAACGATTTTCCCCGCAAGCATATCCTTTGTCCGCCAAGACGGCTGTGCCTTGAGGTATGTTTGCACCCTCCAATAGCGGAATAAACTCCTTTGTGTCACTGCGGTTCGCTGCTGTCGTTATCACCTTTTGAACAATGCCTTGAACATTGGTCAGACAATGCTTTTTGTATCCGTAGTGATAACGCTTTTGTTTGTACACCCAACGGGCTTCTTCATCCGTCCCTTTACGTTGACGGACAACCTGTTTTTGATAATCCTCCTCTGCCTCTTTTTCCGCCTCGCTCCGATTGTCTTCTCTGTCGTCTGCGACTTCAATCGTAATGCTTCCGTTGGGTTTATGCGGCGTCTCCACAAGGCTTGCATCCACAAGCACCCCTTCCCTGACCGAAATGTGATGGCGGGAAAGTTGTTTGTTAAACTGCGCCAATAGTTTGTCCATGAGACCCAACTCTGTCAGTGCCGAACGAAATCGACTGATGGTGCTGTGGTCGGGAGATACCTCTTCCATCTTCAGCCCCAAGAATCGGGAAAAGGTGATTGAATCATTGATGCGCTCCTCCAAAGCACAATCACTGAGGTTGTACCATGTCTCCAAAAGCAACATCTTGAATAAGAGAATCACGTCATAAGCCGGGGCGCCGATGGCATTTTGTCGCTTCGTGTATTTCTTGTTGATCAGCGTCCTGATCGGACGCCAATCGATAAGCGTGTCAACCTGATTGAGGAAGTCGTTTTGTGCTTTGCGATAACGCTTTGAAAGGAGTGCGTCTGCAAATGTTACATGCTCATCGGTATTCTTGGATTGGTATGCCATGGGAGGAATATTATGCTGTTTTTAATGCTCAAATATACAAAATAACTCCCTATTATACAATGAATTAATAAACAAAATACACACCTATCGCCGTGCAAAGGTCTCATTTTTTGTGCTGTACCAGACGAATGGAATTATATAATTCAGGTGCGGAGAACTCGTATTCTCTCAAATGAAATATTCCATTTGAGTAGGTAAGAAAAATCGGACGAACTCGTTTGGTGATTTTATTGCTCCATAGTCTATATGGATAGTATAGTTGTCTGATCAAAAAATCATCAGAGATATAATTCTTTGCTTCGATTAAGGCTAAAGAGTTTTCGCCTTCATATCCTCCATCAATCTCAATCTGTGAGTTTTCCACATCAATTTTGACTTTTTTTGATCCAGAATTAATTGTAAACTCAAAAGAAGAGGAGCCCATTCGACCAGAAACAGTCGGGAATAAAGCTTCTTCTCCTGTGAAGTCCTGCAATATACTACAAACAAATGCGCAGTTGATCGCAGCTGATTCGCTTGTAATGTCTTTGTAGTCTATACTTTCTAAGTCAGAGCGGAATGGCATAGACATGATCCCTATTTCGTCTTTATTGAAATCACAAAAAGTCTCAAACGGTCCAATTTCATAAGTACCTCTGGATGTCGGCAAGATCGACAGTTTGTGTTTGCCAAACAAATCAGGAAGCTGAGAACGGTGATCGAACTTTGTCATTAGACGAGATTCTCTGAACTCGTTAATCTTCTCAGAGGAGATCGATACTCGCCCGTTTTTCGCGAGCTCGTCTAAGAGAGAATATCGCTCAAAAATCGCCTCCCATGCGAGATCATTTTTAGATTTACTCATAGTTGTTGATTAAAAATTCACTCACTTGTCCTCTTTTTGATGAATCGGAGTTTACTGCTCGGGTTGCTTGAACAACATAGATATTATAATCAGAGTATATTTCTTTTATAAAGTCAGACGAAGAATTCGACAAAAGGAATTTGATTCCTCTTTCGTTCAATGTATTGCAAACATTCCTTAGTCTGATTTGATCCTTTTCATCCCAACCTCCTTGTACGTATCCTGTAAAATTAGCACTCTGCGAAATGGGATGATACGGTGGATCTAAATACACGAAAGAGCTTCTCGGTATATCTTTTAAAATCGTTTGATAGTCTCCGTTGAATATTTGAATCTTTGCCGTGTTTAGGTACTTGCTAACGGCTTTGATCACAGGCTCATTTACAATGTTTGGGTTTTTATATTTCCCAAATGGAGAATTGAACTCTCCTGCATTATTGACCCTATATAAACCATTATAGCAAGTTTTGTTTAGATATATAATCCGTGATGCTCTTTCTATATCGGTAAGGTTGATAAAAAGAGGATTTCTATCTATTGCTCTGATTTCATAAAAATATTCGGCTGTATTCTTATGTTTTTTCAAGTCTTCAATAAGTTCGTGCGGGTTATCTCTTATGACTTTATAGACATTGATCAGTTCTTCATTATAATCATTTATTGTAGCGTTTTTGGGCTGTAGTTCAAACAATAAAGCTCCCCCTCCTATGAAAGGCTCATAGTAAGGATGGCTCAAAATGCCTTTTGGTAATAAATTTTTGATCTCTGGGATAAGTTGCCTTTTCCCTCCTACCCATTTCAGAAATGGTGCTATAAGTTTGTTTTTTGCCATTTGGTGCAAAATTTTGCTGTCGTTCACAAAGATACCTCTTCTATTTGGTATCCCATCTGAGAAGTGACAGAAATTGTATGTATATTTCAGCCATAAATGCAGCTGGGCAGATTATCCTCGTCTGAAAGCTGTAGACGTGGCTCTTGTTTATTGAGACCTAAGATCTACTATACAATCTGATTGTCGAATATCCGTACCTTCGTGCTCGGCTGTGGCGACAGCCCATGCAGCGAATTAAGAAACGATTGTAGGCTGTTTCTTGCTCCCTGCACGATGTAGGAAGCCGTTGTCACGTGACAATCACTCCGTGCATGATGCAGGAAGCCGTTGTCACGTGACAATCACTCCGTGCACGATGCAGGAAGCTGTCGTCACGTGACAATCACGTCCTGCACGATGCAGGAAACGATTGTCAGCCGACAATCGTTTCGCGCACGGCTGTTTTGACCTTTCGTCGCCTGACAATGCTTATATAAAAGCTGTTTCAGGGGGCAGTGTCACTTGACACTGCTACCAATAACAGATTAATAATCAATCAAATACAACAAAAAAAGGAAAAACAAATGACTGTAGAAAATTTGCGTCTGCAGCGGCTCCAAAATTTGGAGCACTACCGTTTTGCCAAGAATGTGCTGACGCTCTGTCGCACGGCAAATATCGCTAAACTGAATCCCAAACTGCCCGAGCTGGAAAAGGCTATCGAAATGGAGGATTTGGCTCTGAATCCGCCCGTCGCGAACGAGCTGACGCCTCAGGTCATAGCCCTCGACGAGGAACGCGACAGAGCCTATCAGGCGCTGATGTCGCGCGTGCGTTCGTATGCTTTCGACGAGGACAGCCAGCTGCGCAACGCGGCAGCCAGAATCGAAGACGTGGCCGCTCGCTACGGCAACGTGATCCGAATGAACTATGACAAGGAGACGGCCGCGATAGAGAATTTCCTCACCGATCTCAAGGGCGAGAACATTCGCCCCCTCGTAACGAAACTCGGCGTGACGGCACTCGTTGACAGACTGGAAAAGAACAATAAGGCCTTCGCCGACTTCTTCCTCCGCCGTCTGAGCACCGACCAACGAGGCAAATATGACGTGAAGGCACTCCGTGCCGAGACCGACCGCACATTGGTAGCCGTGGTGCGCCGCATGGACTCCATCGACGACATGGAGCCGAGCCCGGAGATCCGTGCGCTCATCGAGCTCTACAACCGACTCGTGGCCAATCGCCGCGCTCTCTTGGCTCGTCGCGCCAGCTACGGAGAAGCAGCCGTGGAGAAGCGTCGTGCCGAGATCGCCGAGATGCTCCGCCCCCTGCTCGCCCGGATCGTGGAGGAGAAGAAGACGGCCGTCTTTGCCGGTCGCACCCTCGGCACGGGCAAGAACCGCCACTATCTCATCACATTCGTAGCCGAGAACGGCGACGAGGAGGATCGCTGGTACCGCATCAACGGGGAGCAACTCGTCTATGTGCCCGAAGACGAACTCCCCAAGCCGAAGAAAAAGAAGAAACCCGCAAGCAGCACGGACACTCCATCCGAGCCGCCCGTCCTGCCGGATCCATCGCAAGGAGGCAGCAGTAGCGGCGGTGGCGAGCAAGGCTCTACCGGCGGCGGACTCTGATCCCCCCGTGCCGTCCTGCCGGCCGCAGCAGCACAGGCAACCGAGTATAAAAGACAAAGGGGCTGTGACCAAATTCATTTTTGGCACAGCCCCTTGTATATTCGAAAAATTAGGTGTTAGCCCTGATTAGCCTTTTTCTCTGTTTACAAACTATGTCTAAAGAAAAGTCCTATGCTAGGACTTAGCCAACAACGCATTTTCTTACTTGCGTCAACCATGCTTTTACCGACAGCTGCTGATAAATCGACTTTGGCTCCAATGCATTTACCCTCTTTCACTTTGAAACCGAGTTCCATTCCTGCTGTCATCGCGAAAGCACCCATGCTCTTGGTTCTAGATATTACACCACCTGCGAGGTCTTGCCGATCTTCGAAATTCCAAGTATGCATATACCCAATGGCAATAGGAGCAGCCAATTCAATTCGATCATTATCAATATGATAATGGCGAATCACTATGCCAGCAAATGTGTTAAACACATTATTCTCTATCCCAATGTTGTTGCCAGAGATAAAACTTGCAATTCTGTTATTATAGAGACCTAGATCTACTAACAGACCTAAACTTGTGCGATCTGCAAACTTCTTGTAGCTTAATTCTACAGACGCAGCTACTCCGGGATTATTTGCTAATGGAGCACGCTCATCCAATAAAGACAAGTTGGACACTAACATTGGAGCTCCCATCCTAAAAGAGCTACTTAGGATAAGCCCTTCAGATTTGCTTGTTTCTTGCGCAAGCGAAGGTATTGTTATGGCTAAAAGCGCAAAAACAAACAAATACCACTTTGTTATTTTTCTGATTGTTTCCATAATAATGAACTATTACAAGCGACTGATAACATGTCATAAATACGCTTTTTCCCTGCTTCACTCAGTCTGGATTGGAAGACTACTTCTGTATGACCAGCAATGTATTCACGTCGTTTTTCTACCTTAAAATCAGGGGAATACATCTTGAGGAGAAAGTTTAGCAATATTTTCACTTCTTGCGCTCTGATTTCGGGAACAGCAGAAACAATCATATTGCAAATCTCTTCTTCCGTTTTCTCGGAATTGTCGTTTTCCAATGATGTGAATAATTGAGCCAATGCAGAGCATAGAGTCTCAACCTTCTCATAAGGAAGAGGACGAGAGGTCGATGAACCGATATTGTTACTACAGTAAGTCAGACTGTAATTGTAAAATTGAAGTGGGTCCAAATTTGTTAAAGAACCATGTTCATTCAGATAGGCAGCAATAGTATTGTTGTGCCAGACACCATAATTACTGCGTGTAATATCAGGACCAAACGATTCTTTGAGAAAGCTGACGTTTATGTCAGCATCCAATAATACAGATGTCCCAGCTGATGCAGTTGCACAAAATGCTACTCCCATTGCAGGATGGATGGTAGAACCAACACAAACTCCAATTGCATCAGCAGATACAACTGCAACAGCCTTAGCGATTTTCTTGAAGAAACTCCAGAAACTTCTATTGTTCATCAATTGCCCTTCAACAGAAAAAGTTTGTTGACCTGCAGAGTATGTACTCCGCCCATCACTATCCAAAGAGCTATTATAAGTTTCTAAATCTAAAACAAGTTCAGCTAAGGCAACGCTGTCTTCGATTGAACGTGCTTGAGGCAAGTCCGTTTTGATTGTCTCATTTTCCATTACTCGTACTTCTTCGATTTCTTGTTTGGAACATGAAACCAAAGAAAAGATCGCAGCTATGCACAAGCTTGCACCTACGACAAAAGATTTTTTCATCTTACTATATTTTGGGATTATATTTCTACACCTCCTTATCCGGAATTTGGAAATGCGGGGCAAAAGTAGAAAAATTTTATTTCCATCAAAAAAAATCTTCAAATTTTTTTCACTTTGCGCATTCTGCATATAAATGCTGCTACGTCGGCAGATTATTCTGGTTAAAAAGTTATAGATGCAGCTCTTGGTTATAGTGTCCTAAGATCGCTATGCAACCTGTAAGAAACGATTGTAGGCTGTTTCTTGCTTCCTGCACGAATGCAGGAGAGCAGAAACGCCCGTTGCTGCTCCCGTCAATACACTAATTATTATCGACTTAACCCCTTAATTCAAAAACTAAAATGACTGCAGAAATTTTCTCGTTTTCCCGGCTCCAAAATTTGGAGCACTACCGTTTTGCCAAGAATGTGCTGACGCTCTGTCGCACGGCAAATATCGCTAAACTGAATCCCAAACTGCCCGAGCTGGAAAAGGCTATCGAAATGGAGGATTTGGCTCTGAATCCGCCCGTCGCGAACGAGCTGACGCCTCAGGTCATAGCCCTCGACGAGGAACGCGACAGAGCCTATCAGGCGCTGATGTCGCGCGTGCGTTCGTATGCTTTCGACGAGGACAGCCAGCTGCGCAACGCGGCAGCCAGAATCGAAGACGTGGCCGCTCGCTACGGCAACGTGATCCGAATGAACTATGACAAGGAGACGGCCGCGATAGAGAATTTCCTCACCGATCTCAAGGGCGAGAACATTCGCCCCCTCGTAACGAAACTCGGCGTGACGGCACTCGTTGACAGACTGGAAAAGAACAATAAGGCCTTCGCCGACTTCTTCCTCCGCCGTCTGAGCACCGACCAACGAGGCAAATATGACGTGAAGGCACTCCGTGCCGAGACCGACCGCACATTGGTAGCCGTGGTGCGCCGCATGGACTCCATCGACGACATGGAGCCGAGCCCGGAGATCCGTGCGCTCATCGAGCTCTACAACCGACTCGTGGCCAATCGCCGCGCTCTCTTGGCTCGTCGCGCCAGCTACGGAGAAGCAGCCGTGGAGAAGCGTCGTGCCGAGATCGCCGAGATGCTCCGCCCCCTGCTCGCCCGGATCGTGGAGGAGAAGAAGACGGCCGTCTTTGCCGGTCGCACCCTCGGCACGGGCAAGAACCGCCACTATCTCATCACATTCGTAGCCGAGAACGGCGACGAGGAGGATCGCTGGTACCGCATCAACGGGGAGCAACTCGTCTATGTGCCCGAAGACGAACTCCCCAAGCCGAAGAAAAAGAAGAAACCCGCAAGCAGCACGGACACTCCATCCGAGCCGCCCGTCCTGCCGGATCCATCGCAAGGAGGCAGCAGTAGCGGCGGTGGCGAGCAAGGCTCTACCGGCGGCGGACTCTGATCCGCACTCCCCCGTGCCGTCCTGTCGGCCGCAGCAGCACAGGCAACCGAGTATAAAAGACAAAGGGGCTGTGACCAAATTCATTTTTGGCACAGCCCCTTTCAGGTGCATAAGAATCTATATTACGGGAGAACAATCCCTGTAAGAGCAGTCACGATGCCGTTTTCCTCATATACAGTAATCCGGAAGACGTCTTCCAGCAGATCGGGATGTCTCAGAACCCATGCTCCTTTTATGGGCTGGGGTTTTGGTTTGGCTCTGTAAATTTTTCCAAGGGATCTAGTTTTTAGCTCTCAATGGGCCAGATCCCCCCTCAAGTGCAATTCGAGAGAGGATAAAAGGGATAATCCGTGAACGCTCTGCGGTCTATCGGTAGCGTACGGTCATGAACAGGTGTGTACGTGCCTGTCCGCGGATCAGTTCGCCGGCGGATCCGATCGTGTCGGTATCGCGCCGTAGGAGGTGGTCGATGCGGCTTTCGACCTCCACATGGGGCAGGGGGGCAATACGCACGAAGACGCCCAGACGGACTCCTCTGCCATAGAAAAAAGCTGACGAATAGTGGTGACGCGGATTGTACACTGCTTCATAGAGCCGGTCGGCAAAGGAATCCGTATCGAATGCCACGGCATCCATACTGCATACACGGAGCAATTTCCCTCCGCTATAATCGGCACGCAAGGCAAAGCTCTTGCCTCCCGTCGGAGCCTGCCATGCCTGCAACTCCCCATCGAAGCTACTGCTCCGACTCCACTGCAACGAAGCCATCAGCCGCCACCGCTCGTCGAACATGTATCGCCCTCTCAGCCTGACGGCAAGGCTGCGCCGATAGCGTTTGTCGGCGGTGCCTCGGATCCGGCAGCTCCATGAAAGGGCAGACAGGCTCTTCTCGCCTTCAAGCATCCAGTACAAGGCTTCCGTTTTCTCTTTCCGACCGAAGCGTGGGACGAAACTGCCGTAGTAGTCCGCAAAGGCTCTGACCGTCCGGTCCGAAGGCAGCTCCCAAGCGGCTCTCCCCATCACGCCCCACTCATTGCCCGGGCGGCTGTAACGGGCAAAAGCTCCCCGGTAATACGACCAAAAGTCGGCAGGGATATACCGGCCGACGAGCATATAGCTGCCACCGACGGGGTGCGTATAGCGCAACCCATTGATCGTTCCCACGGCACCGTTGGCGGCTCCGGCAAATTCGCCGAACAGCTCGGCTTCGCCCTGACCGAAGAGATAGGAGTAGTCGGCTGAGACAAGGGAGAAACGCTCCAGATCGGTCAGAGAGGCAATGCCCTGGGTGCCGACCGCTCGCAACAGGCGCAATCCGCCCCAGTGCAGATGCAGGAGATTGAAAGTCAGACGGAGTCGATCGTCCGTATAGCTGACGGAAGTGCCTGCGGTGGTCATCGTGGCAGCGTTTCGCCGCGCGATCTCGGCATCCGTACGATGCAGCCCGGTGTGGTAAATGGCTTTGATGGCACCGTCTTCGGTGACGGTGGCGTCGATCCCCTTGCGCGAATAAAATGCCGTCAGGGCCCATCGTCCTTGTGCAAGAGCGGTAGCAGCCCCGCGCATGAAGTTATCCTCGGCATAGGTAAACGCACGTCGCAGCGTGGTTCCGCCACGAGGATAGGCGTAGGCCATTCCCATGAAAGAGGCCTGATTGATGAGCAGGCCGTATCCCATCCCTATTCGATAGTCTCCGAGTGCCACGGCTCGCACAGCCCCCTTCCCCTGCATGAAGAAATGGGCGGAATAGCTGTCGAAGCCCTTTCGCCGCTTGTCGAAGGCCGGTTCTCCCCGGTATTTGGACGCAGTAAGGCCTAAGGAAAAACGATTGCCCATAGCGTAGCTCCAGCGCAAACCGCCACCCCACGGATCGCCCCGATACGGATGCCGGCTATCCGGACGGTAGCCCTCCTGCCGCTGGAGGATGGCATCGGTATGCACCGATACATCGTGACGGGCATAAGACAGGATCTCGCGAAAAGAGTCGGCAGCCGACTCGCTCCGCTTCTGCACCGTCAGCATGGGCCACAAGAGCAGACAGGTGCGTCTGTCCCAGCCGGCAATCTCATTCAGCACCCAAATGCTGTCGAACCCCTCGGGATGAGCATGTCGGTAGAGCAGGAAACGGCGGATCTGAAACTCATTGAGAAAGGGGAATTGCTCCAAGTCCTCCCGGGTAAGGGTATTGATATCCAGCGGATGCTGCTTCTGCACCATCCACCGTTCCAGAAATTCGGCTCCCTCATCCTCCCCGATTGCACCTGATTCTATCTGCTCTGCTATGTATTCATCCCATTCGGGCACCACCGTCTGCCCACCGAGAGGCAAAGAGAGGAGGATAATAGCACAAACGACTGCCGGTAGAAGCCTCATATCAACGAAAAGACAAAATCATTCGCTTTCGCATCGGACTGATCGAAAGCGAATCGCTCCTCGGCCCGAAGAGCCAAAACGGCAGTAAGAAATAAGAAAACAAGGGTTCGTTTCATAAGATCATTTGTGTGATTTTTCATTCAAAACGGGACAAAAATACGGAGAAACAGGCACTTTTTCCGCCAAATCCCTCGGCCAATCGGGCGATTTTCCCTCTCTTCCATTTTTCGCCGGAGGTTTCATGTTTATACTGCTTCCGTTGATCGATAACTTTTTTGGGGCGAATCCTTTCTGAGAAAAAGAAAGCCTGAATTGATATAGTCTGTATCTATGAAGCCATAAAAACATTCGATGATTTTTTCTTTGCCATGAAAAAAGCTGCACATATTTTTGCGACCGGAATAAACCAAACGGCATTAAATCACTCTTTCATAAAACGCCCCCCAACGGATGACAACTATTGGTAGGCAGGTGAGTGCACTCAAATAACGATATAATTTCCTCAGACCGTATATTTTTGGATATATAGGGCGGCAATTCTCTACAATTGTCGCCCATAATATTTTTATACGAGCCTGTCCCCTCCCCCGAAAACGACCGAACTTTCCTTTGCGGACAAATCCGCCTCTCCGAAGTTCACAGACCGGAAATGCTCGGATTGCGGAGCGTGTTTTCGGGAAAAGCGGCGCGAGAATTTTTTCGCTGTGGCGCGAGAATTTTTCACTTCCCGAACCAAAACGAAAAAGTTCCCGCGCCACGTTTTTCAGAGCATGGATAGTCTTCTCCAAAGAGTCCGTTATCCACTTTTATAAGACCGCTACACAACTCGCTTGCTTGTGCGTTTGGCATCCTCGTAGATGTGTGAATACGAAGGATGTTTTGAGTTGTTTGCTGTTGTTTTTCTATCGGTTGGACTCTCCCTTTACTCCCCATTCGGAGGTTTAAGCCTCCGAATGGGGAGATTTTTCGTCTATTTCATGCCATAGAGCACAAGAAGCCCGGGCATGCGCTTAAGATTGTAGGCCATCGCTTCCAGAACACTCTGTGTATGCGTTCGTTCTAACCCTCGGTAATCAGTGTCTTAATAGCCTTACGGACTGTGTATGTATAGTGAGAGAAGTTTTAAGATCTCTTTCAGAAAAAAATCTGAGTCTTAATAGCCTTACGGACTGTGTATGTATAGTGAGTTCTTTAAAACAATATTAATAACACGTCAGTTCGACGTAAGAAAAAGCCAATGAATTTGTTTTCTGATTAGTGGTAAACGCCCAAAGAACGTGGGCATTATGCTTGAAAAAGTAGCGAATTATTTGTATCTTAGCTGTTGACAATCAATAAGATACGAACAAACAAAACGCTACTTTATGAAGACAAATATAGTTGATGTTTTTTGCATCATAGATGATTTCTCCAAGCTTTTTGATGAAGCAATCAAGAAAAGGACCCTCGAAGAGGCAGACAAAAAACGCAGGAATAGAAAGTTTAAGATGTCGGACAGTGAGGTCATGACCATCCTGATCCTGTTTCATCTGTCAAGATACCGAGATTTGAAAGCTTTTTATCTTCAATACATCACCCATTCTTGTCGATCCGAGTTTCCACATCTTGTCTCTTATAATCGCTTTGTGGAGCTGCAAAGCAGGGTGGGTTTCAAGCTGATAGCATTTCTCAATATGTGTTGTTTGGGTCAATGTACAGGCATCTCTTTCATCGATTCCACCCCACTGAAGGCTTGTCATATCAAACGAGCTCATGGGCATAGGACAATGAGGGGATGGGCTCAAAAAGGCAAAAGCACCATGGGTTGGTTTTATGGATTCAAGCTACATATTGTTATCAACGACAGGGGTGAAATCATCAACTATCAAATCACACCGGGCAATTGTGATGACAGAGAACCTCTGAAAGACGGAACATTCACCAAGAATCTTTTTGGCAAACTCATTGCCGATAGAGGCTACATTTCCCAAAACCTTTTTGACCGGCTCTTTGTCGATGACATCCACATGATAACCAAAATCAAAAAGAACATGAAGAACTCCCTGATGCATCTATATGACAAAGTTTTATTGAGAAAGAGAGCCCTGATCGAAACGGTCAATGATATGCTCAAAAATGTCTGTCAGATAGAGCACACGAGACATCGCAGTGTCAACAATTTTGTCACCAACCTGATCTCCGGTATCATCGCTTACAACATCCTGCCTAAAAAGCCTGAACTCAATATTGAAATCATCAGAAACCCTAACTTTCCTATTTCCGCTTAGATCGAACTGACGTTAAGTTAAGCGATATTCTAGTTATAGCACTGGCGAGTTATCTGTGTGGAGGCGAGGATTATGAGTCCATGCATGAACTTTGCTTAGAGCGAGGAGCATCTCTTCGCCCACCGGTTGAGTTGCCGAATGGTTGTCCGAGCGTAGACACTTTCGAAAGAGTGCTCCAACGTATTGAGCCTCAGTCTCTCTATGCTTGTCTTCAAGTTTATGGGAAAGAGCTGATTAGCGACTTGGAAGGTAAACATATCGCCATTGACGGCAAACGTCTGAAAGGCTCGAAGAAGAAAACCGGCAGTACGCATATTCTCTCAGCTTGGGTTGATGAAGTAGGTTTAAGCCTTGCTCAAGAGAGTGTTGCCGAGAAACGCAATGAGTTACAAGCCATTCCGGAAGTTTTGGATAGCCTTGATTTGTCAGGAGCAGTCATCAGCATAGACGCTATGGGGACTCAAACCAACATTGCCGAGCAGATCATCCAATCAGAAGCCGACTACATTCTAAGCCTCAAAGGCAATCAAAAACACTTGTATGAGGATGTTCGGGATTGCTTTACAGGACAATATCAGGTGTCATCGTTATGAGACCCTGGAGAAAGATCATGGTCGTATTGAGAAGCGGACTTATACCACATTACCGGCTTCAGAGGTCTTTGACGAGGGGGAATATAGTCAATGGCAGGGCTTGAGAAGTTTAATTCAAGTGGAGCGTGAGATCAGTAATTCAGAGGGAGAGACTCGCATAGATAGGGCAGTATTATATCAGCAGTTTACCACCCGAAGATTGTCAGTTAATCGGGCAATATATTCGAGGGCATTGGGGAATTGAGAATCGACTCCATTGGCATTTGGATGTAACCTTTAGGGAGGATACTTGTCGAGCTCGTAAGGATTATTCAGCCATCAATCTAAACAACGTCAGTTCGATCTAAGCGGAAATAGGAAAGTTAGGGTTTCTGATGATTTCAATATTGAGTTCAGGCTTTTTAGGCAGGATGTTGTAAGCGATGATACCGGAGATCAGGTTGGTGACAAAATTGTTGACACTGCGATGTCTCGTGTGCTCTATCTGACAGACATTTTTGAGCATATCATTGACCGTTTCGATCAAGGCTCTCTTTCTCAATAAAACTTTGTCATATAGATGCATCAGGGAGTTCTTCATGTTCTTTTTGATTTTGGTTATCATGTGGATGTCATCGACAAAGAGCCGGTCAAAAAGGTTTTGGGAAATGTAGCCTCTATCGGCAATGAGTTTGCCAAAAAGATTCTTGGTGAATGTTCCGTCTTTCAGAGGTTCTCTGTCATCACAATTGCCCGGTGTGATTTGATAGTTGATGATTTCACCCCTGTCGTTGATAACAATATGTAGCTTGAATCCATAAAACCAACCCATGGTGCTTTTGCCTTTTTGAGCCCATCCCCTCATTGTCCTATGCCCATGAGCTCGTTTGATATGACAAGCCTTCAGTGGGGTGGAATCGATGAAAGAGATGCCTGTACATTGACCCAAACAACACATATTGAGAAATGCTATCAGCTTGAAACCTACCCTGCTTTGCAGCTCCACAAAGCGATTATAAGAGACAAGATGTGGGAACTCGGATCGACAAGAATGGGTGATGTATTGAAGATAAAAAGCTTTCAAATCTCGGTATCTTGACAGATGAAACAGGATCAGGATGGTCATGACCTCACTGTCCGACATCTTAAACTTTCTATTCCTGCGTTTTTTGTCTTCCTCTTCGAGGGTCTTTTTCTTGATTGCTTCATCAAAAAGCTTGGAGAAATCATCTATGATGCAAAAAACATCAACTATATTTGTCTTCATAAAGTAGCGTTTTGTTTGTTCGTATCTTATTGATTGTCAACAGCTAAGATACAAATAATTCGCTACTTTTTCAAGCATAATGCCCACGTTCTTTGGGCGTTTAACCCTAATCAGAAAACAAATTCATTGGCTTTTTCTTACGTCGAACTGACGTTAAACACGTTGAGAAAGTTTGCTTTAGCCATTGTATCCGGGCATAAAGACAAACTATCCTTACGGAAGAGGTTATTCAAAGCAGCTCTGAATATAGACTACCTCAAAAAGTTGCTAAAGATTTGATGCGGTTGCCCTGATTAGTTTGCGAAAACCTTTGATAAATCTGCAAGTTTTCTTATCTTTATAGCAAGAAACTTGCAGATTTTCATGATTAAAAAGCCCCATCATACCCCTTCATTATTCAGCAGTCTATCAGATATGCTGAACCAATTGCACCCACTCTACAAATTGGCCATCGCATTGGAGAAAAGGGGATAGAACTCATTTTTCAGGAAAGCTTGAAAGGGGAGCTGGACAATTACAAACGAACGAACTCCGTCGGTTTTGTGCAAAACGTTCGGAGTTCTATTCTGGAATACTTTTTTTTGACTTACCCTTTATTCTCTGCTTTCGGAGCTGCAAGGATCTGTCGAATTTGCTCCGGATGGTCCTTCAGCAGCTTAATAGCTTCTTTGACTACCTTATCTTCCGGCAAACTCTGGCGGATACTGCCTCGCTCATAATAATAGCGAGTGACAATCTCATTGTTGAGATGGTTTGTTATCTCCTTTTTGAATCGTAGCAGGTCACGCGACAGGTTGGGTTTTAGCTTTTCGCGTAGTGCTTTAAGCTCCGAGTTGGCTTCCGGCAAGTAGCCTTCTATCTTAGCCAGTTCCTCCAGTTTGTCAAGCATCTTGCCACTCTGGCGATCATAGTCAAATTTCTTTTCTTCCATCATCTTGCAGAAAGCTGCATAGTCCTCGTTCGTTATGGAAAAATCCTCCGGCTTGGCAATCGTTTTATGCTTGAGCACATAACCTGTGACGAAATCGAAAACGTCATTATTGATGGCCATATAATAAAGTAATGTCGCAGCTGTATCTTGTTTGATCTCGATGTCAGGCAGGATTCCTCCTGCATCTTCTACACGTCTTCCGGCAGCAGTGTAAAAGATTTTGTGCAGACTGTCAGGAATGGCCGTTGCCATACCTGTCCGATTGGTGCGGCTGTAGTCCAAACGCTGGATACAACGTCCGCTTGGGATGTAGTACTTGGCCGTAGTCAATTTGATCACACCGTTGTATGGTAGCTGACGAGTCGTTTGTACAAGCCCTTTGCCATAGCTCTTTTGTCCCATCAGTACAGCCCTGTCCATATCCTGCAGTGCTCCGGCTACAATCTCCGAGGAAGATGCCGATTGTCCATCGATCAGGACTACTATCGGGAGTTTCGTGTCGATCGGTTCAGTCAATGTGCGGAATACGGATGCCGACTCTGCAATGCGACCTTTGGTCGTTACCACCTCTTTGCCCTTAGGGACGAACAGATTGACTATCTCGATAGCAGCCTGCATCAGTCCGCCACCATTGCCTCTTAAATCCAAAATGAGACCTTTCGCTCCTTGTTTGTCACGAAGATCCAACAAGGCCGTGCGCACCTCTTCTGCACTTTTGTCCGTAAAGTTGTTCAAGCGGATATATCCTATCGAGCCATCGAGCATTCCGCTGTAAGTGACGGAATTCATAATCACTTTTTGACGTTTCACGGAAAAAGTACGAGGTTTGGTTTCGCCGTAGCGCATTACTGTCACCTTTGCAACAGTACCGGCTATCCCTTTCAGTGCTTGGCTTACTTTCGGTGTGGTGGATTTACGGAAGTCTTTCCCATCGATAGTCAGGATGCGGTCGCCTGCTATCAATCCTGCTTCGTCTGCGGGCATACCTTCCATAGGTCTCTGGATAATCACAGCACTATCCGGACGCTGCGATATGATAGCTCCGACTCCGGCATACTCTCCCGTAGTCATCAATTTCAGTTCATCCATTTCCTCGTAAGGAATGTATTCGGTATAGGGGTCAAGCCCGCCCAACATCGCATCTATACCACGCCGAGTCATATGTTTGATACTTATGGTATCGACGAAATACAGCCTGACGTTACCGATAATATTGCTAAGCACATCCATCGACTGTACATATTCATTGCGACTCCGATCTTCTTCGGTGAGTTTGTTCGTCTTGGACTTCTGTGCACAGGCAGTCATAAAACTGCCGGTGATAAAGATCACCAGCAGAGATAAAAACAGATTGGTCTTTTTCATGCGCGCTAAGGTACAAAACTTTCGTAGTACTATTTTTGATCAGGGCAATCGCATTTCAGCCACTAACGTACATCTAAAGCTCATGATTGCTACGCTCGGTTATCAAACAAGTGCGAATCCATATGTCAGAGATTCAAATCATAGAGGAAAGAGACTAAAAATTTTCAAACGCGATCGCCCTGACAGGCTGCCCCCGGGGCCGACGCATTAAATTGGTTTTGCAGCTTCATTCGAGCGAGTTTCTCCTAATTGGTATTCTGCTACTGTGTACCGATGGTAGCCGGATGGGTTATTGGAGCCGGAGGTGGTATCGGCTCGTATGGACGCAATGTAAATCAGACGGCACAGCGTGGCACACAAGGTACATACACGGGGAGCAAGGCGATGATTGGAGGAGCACAAGTGCTGTTGCCGGTCATGTCGTTTGATGTCTCAAAGGGGCACTCATTAAAGGGGAGTAAATTTCCACCGGTGGAAAAAGAAATTTCCACTAATGGAAAGTTTATTTTCCACCCGTGGAAAGACAGCTTTCCACTTGTGGAAATCCGGCGTGTACCAAATAGTCGCCTGACACACAATAAAATGAATGAACAAAAGTGCCTGCTTATTGTGCAAAGGCCCCATTAATTCGTACTTGTTTGATAACCGAACGTAGCAATCGTTAGGTTTATGACGGCAAACTTTTTCCCTTTCATTTTCCAATTCGGTTATAGTCAATATCCCAACAAGTGTTTGATCGATATGGCGGATCTTATGAGAGTCGGCACCATATCGCTTACATCGAACTCACGTTTCCTTACTTCTGCGCCGCCACCATTCGAGCAAACACACCGTTCATGGCCATCAATTCGGCCGGACTGCCACATTCGGCTACAGTCCCTTCTTTGAGTACAACAATCTTATGGGCATTGGCTACAGTGCGCATACGATGAGCGATAATGAGGACTGTCTTGTTTTTGATCAGTTCGGATATACCAGCCTGTATCAGTGTCTCATTCTCAACATCGAGACTTGCCGTAGCTTCATCCAGCAGCACAATCGGAGCATCCTTGAGTAAAGCTCTGGCTATAGAAATGCGCTGACGTTCACCTCCTGAAAGGTTCTCACCATTTTCACCGATCAAAGTGTCATATCCATTCGGCAGACGATCTACAAATTCGTCGCATCTTGCCAACCGAGCTACACGTTTGAGCTCTTCATCTGTAGCATCAGGTTTACCTATGCGGATATTATCGGCCACCGATGCATTGAAGAGCAGTACATCTTGGAAGACGATGGCATAATGACGTAGCAGGGTTTCGGGTTCGATTTGCGAAATGTCTTCCCCTCCCAAAAAGATCTTTCCTCCATCTATATCCCAAAAGCGTGCAGCCAACTTGGCCGATGTGCTCTTTCCTCCACCCGACGGACCGACGAGGGCTGTGACTTCCCCTTGTTTGGCCGTGAACGATACATTGCGCAGTACTTGCTTCCCCTTTTCGTAGGAGAAATTTACGTTTTGGAATATAATATCGAAGTTCCGGACAGAATAGTCCGTTTTACCTTCCTGTATCGGCATAGCATCCATCTCTCTCACCCGATCGATACGTACATCGAGGTACTGCAAGAGTAGCAAATTGCTGAATACTTCACTTATGGGATTATATATGCTCGATCCGATAAGCAGAAAGACCAAATAAGTGAATAGATCGATTGTTCCTTCTGACAAGAGATAAGCTCCTATTATGATTACAGAGGCAAGTCCCAGTTTGAGGATTATATATGAAGCATTAAGGACGGCACCGACAACAAGTTCACATCGAATAAGGCTCTTCTCATAGGCATGGAGTTTGGCATCGAAGCGCTCGGCAAATTCTTCTTCGCCATTATATGATTTTATCTCCTGTATCTCTTCGATTCCTTCCTGTATATGCTCGGTGACCTCTCGTTTGACATGGTAGTTCGAGCGGAATGATTTGTTCAACATCTTTTTGGAAAAGACAATTGCTAAGGCTGCTACAGGCACAACCCAAAAGAGTGCCAACGAAAGCTGCCAATTATAGCAGAAGAGCCCTATACCGATCAAAAAGAGACTGACCAACGATGCAAAGAGCTGGGGTATACTGTGAGAGAAGACAGTCTCCATCACCGTACTATCCTCCATCATCGTGGAAGTCAGATCGGACAGATTCTTCTCTCCGAAGAAAGCCAATGGGAGTTTACGTAGTTTTTCAGCCAAGGCGATGCGGCGGTTGGCACTCTCTGTATATATCTTGGTGTACAGACTTGTGTATTGGAAGAGAGCTATAACGAAGAGCACCGCCATAAAAGCCGCTCCCATGGCTATATAATACCAAATACCATGTGTGGCGGATCCTTGCAGATAGTCTTCGAGGAAAAGAAAAGTGAATATGGCAGGCAACATAAATCCGACATTCAAAACCGTAGTCCATGCAATGCCTTTGGCAAGATCCTGCGCACCCTTACGAGAGAGAGCGAATCGGTGTTGGAAATATCGTATCATAGGTTTGTTTCGTTTCAATTAGAGGTAATTGTGTGTATTTCTTCTTTCATAATGTCCAAGAAACGGATCGCTGGTATTCCTCCCACATGGATTTGTAAAGACCACCTTGTGTCAAGAGTTCTTCGTGGGTACCCTGTTCTGCGATTCGTCCCTTCTCTATCACAAGGATACGATCCACATGCTGTACGCTCGTCAGTCGATGAGCAATCATCAGCACCGTCTTTCCTTTCGTCAGTTCGTGCAAAGCCTGCTGTATCAATTTCTCGTTTTCGGGATCAGCAAAGGCTGTGGCTTCATCGAGCACCACAATAGGAGCATCCTTGAGTATGGCACGAGCCAAAGCTATGCGCTGCTGCTCCCCTCCGGAGAGATACGTGCCATCGGCTCCTATCTTCGTTTGCAGTCCATCGGGCAAACGCTCTATAATTTCACGGCTTTGAGAAAGGTCGATGGCACGAGCCAAAGCATCCTCGGATGCATCCGGACTGCCATAGGTAATATTCTCACGAATGGTGGTTCTGAAGAGTTTGGCATTCTGAAAGACGAAAGAAATCCTGTCCATCAGCTCTTCTTTTGCCATATCCCTTACATCTACTCCACCGATACGTATATGGCCTTGGGTAGCGTCCCAAAAGCGAGGTATGAGTCGGGCTATAGTGGTCTTACCCCCTCCGGAAGTTCCGACCAGCGCATAGGTTTGCCCTGGAGGGATGGAGAAGTCAATATCACTGACGGCATCCTGTACTGCACCGGTATAGCGAAAGGTAACATGATCGAAGGAGACTTCATTCGTGACGGGAGTCTGCGGTCTTTCAAGTGTGGCAAGTGGCTCCTCTCCGGTCAGATTCTCCAGTCTGGTTACTGCTTCATTAAGTAAAAAGAGGTTCTGACTAAGGGAGGCCATCTTCATGATATTGGTCGTAAAAACGGGTGTAATCAGCAGATACAGAAACATATCGGCTATAATATCGACCGTATTGCCTGTTCGGCCTATAAGCCAAATAGCTACAGGCACGAGGAAAAAAGCAAAACTATTGGTAAACATGACATAGAAAGCCATTGGCTTCTGCCAACCCAAAGTATATTCCGTCACCAATTTCTTATACTCGATAATACTTTGGTAGAAACGTTTGAAGGAATAAACGCTCTGCTGGAAGACTTTCACTACCGGTATGCCACGCACATACTCTACGGCCTCACTGCTCATCTTCTCCTGTGCATCGAGATACCGGCGTTGGAACTTATTTTGCTTCGGGTTCAACATAAAAGACATGGCTCCCACAGCAAAAGCAATCGGGAGCAGGCAGGCAATACCCAACCGCCAATCGAATATGAAGATAAGCACCAGCACCCCGACCGGAGCCATCATACTGCCTATAACATCGGGCAAGATATGGGCTATGAAAGTGTGCGTCTGCGATGAGTCCTCATCGATGACTTTGCGCATCTTTCCGCTCAGGCGTTTGTCGAAGTAACCCAATGGCATACGCACTACGCGGTGCATAGCTTCCCGACGCATATTGACCTCTACCCTGAAAGCAGCAAGATGTGAAAGGGAAAGGGAGAGGAAATAAGTCAGGACACCGAATGCGGCTATGCCGACTGCCCACCAGGCATACACAAATACCCGATTATCCTCGATAGCACCCTCTCCTCCAAGGAGCGTACGCACGATCAGCCATATCAAGACGAACGGGACTAAGGAGACAAGCCCGTTGAGACCCGAAAGCACTAATGAAACGGGCAAGAGAATGGCTCGATTGCCCATATAGGCTTTGATTTTGTTGATTGTGTCGTTCATTTGTATTGGTTGTTTCTGTTGTTATTAAAAGCTGTAGCGGGCTTTGAACCAGAGTTCGGAATTGTCTTTGTAGCGATCGAATATACCGCTGCCCTTACTACTGAACCAGTCATATCCGGCCATCAGATGTATCTGATCGTTCAGGGCATAGTCAGCTGCAAAGCGACTGAACCATCCTTTGCCCGTAAGGTCGTAGTAGGTGAAGTCCGAAAGCTGGAGTGTACTGCCGAAGAATTTCTTGGAAACATTGAGAGTAATCAGGGTAGAATGTTGTCTTTGGGAGATGAAATCCCTATACCTGAATATGCTTTCCATTGAGAATTGTCCTGAGATCATCCATTCACCGGGAGCATACCAATCGGCTCCAACCAACCAATTAATTGTTTGGAAACCCTCTTGCTTGGCATGACTCTTATAGGTGAAGTGTTTGTCGATATTGAATGCAGCCTCTCCCCTGAAAACAAACTGTCCGACGGGTACGGAGAGGTCGCCGCCGACAAATCCCATACGATAATAGCGAGGGCTAACGATGATTTCCGTCGGCGCAATGCCCTGTACTTCGATGACGGGCATCTTGTTCCATGTATGCAATGCAGCCAAAGCGAAGTCGATACCGGAGAGCGTAGTGCTCCATCGCGCACCGTACTCGATATTGGCAACCTTGAAGGCCGGTTTGCCGGCTTCTTCTTTCCAGACGATATTCATCCCCTGAGCAATGGGGGAAAGGGAGAAGATATTCCAAGGATTGCGAGGATCCACAGGCAGACGGTACCCCTCGAATACAGGCAGTACCACGACTTCCACTTTCATCGATTCGTTGAAGACAGAGAAACGCAATGCATTGACCGGCATACGAATATCATCGTAATCCTGTGCCAGAAACTCGGTCATATCCATCGGGGAGATCAGATCCGTGATGCGCACACCGTCGGCAGCCCCCCAAATGACAATCTGTCGTCCGAGGCGCAACCCCCAATGCTCTTCCTGATGCTCGAAGAAGGCTTCACGTAAACGTAAGCCGGTCTCGTCTTTCAGTAGAGCATTGTAGGTGGCATTGACCGATACGGCTACTTTCGAATTACCGAACGACCTCTCCAGCTCACCTCTCACTCTCGTACGCGAGCTCATGAAATCAAAAGGAGAAGAGCTGCGCACGGCATGGTAGGTATCCACGAATCCTTTGAATCCGTATCGGGCACTCCCCTCCCCTTCCTGTCCCCACAGCCGTGAGGAGTGGAAGAGAAGAATGGCCACGAACCAAATCAGAAGGCGTAGCACCACTGTGTTTTTCTTCACTTCCATAGTTTAGAGAGAGCCTTTCTCGAGAGAAGTAACAGTGAACTTCGATTCGTCGATCGGACGGTTAAACTCCGGTTTCTTAATCTCCAGTACAGTTCGATGCCCCGTCTGCACATTGGACATATTCATCTTTTGCGCCATCCAGAAGCCATCTATTTGGGCAATATCGGACAGCTCCAAAAGACGATGCAAGCGGTTCATCCTGTCATAGTATTCCACTCTGACAGGTATCAGGCAGTCCTGCCTGATCCAAGCGATTTTCTTGGAAAAGACATCGCGCTGATCTTTGGAGGTAGACTCCAGCTTCCAGCATTTATGCCCATCGAAAGTCTCTTCACCGAGGAGCTTGTGCGTATCCTCGTCCACATTGCGGCTGCCCATGTCATCATAGGTGAAGTCGCTGCCCATGAAGTAGTCTTTCTTGGCCGATGCTCCACTGATGCGACGGGTCTTCTTCATAGCAGGCAGGTAGAGCCATTTGTCATCATCCTTACCGATCTGATCATAATCCCATGTGAGGAAACCGGTGCCTTTGACATCGCCCGGATAGAGGAAAAACATAATAGTCTTCTTGTCTTTCTTATCCTTACCCATGTCAATGGAGTAAGAAATGAGTTTGCGCTCACGTACGGCTCCTCGTTTGTTGATGAGCTTCATAGTGAGTTCGGAGCGACGCGTATCACCGTCGGGGCGGTCTTTTACGCGCTGTGCTATGTCGCGCCCTGTCTGGGCGTAGATGCTGAAAGAGACCATTGCTACCATGGCTGTCATGAGGGTGGTCTTTGCCAATCGTTTCATCGTTTTCTGTTTTTGTTAGCTGTTCTATATTTAGTCTTCCCCATCTTTCAGGAAGGCAAAAATGTACAGGCATATGCCTAATCGGTAACCGTGTTCGGGAGAGATTGGTCTGCCGTCTTTTTTGAAACCGATACGGCAAAATCTTCTTTCCCGAATATTCGGAATCGTCGGAACAGGAGTGGCGTGATGCAGAGGTCTGCCAAAAGGGCTGTGAACATCCCTGCAACCGAGAGAATACCCATGTGTACGAAAGAGTGCCCCTTGGAAATGGTGTAAGCAGCAAAGTTGGCCGAGACGATCAGACTCGTGAGCACGATAGGTGTCCCAACGATCCGGAACGACTTGAGGACGGCTCCACGGTAATTACGCTGGCGGTCGAACTCCAAGTGCCCATGATTGAAGAAGTGAATGGTATCATCCACAGCCAAACCCAATATCATAGGCATGATCGTAGCAGTCATCATATCGAGCGGATAGTCCAGAATACCCATCAGACCTCCCACTACAATGGCAGGCATGATATTAGGGATAAGGCCTATCAGCCCTACACGAACACTACCGAAAACGACCATCATCAGCAGTCCGATGACAAGCAGAGAAAGGAGGAAAGAGGAAATCTGTCCACGCACCACATACTGCATCATCGTGGTGAACTGTGGCAGACTGCCCACCGGTGTAATCTCTGCTTCGGGGAAAAGCTTACGGGCATAATCGGTAATATCCTGCAATTCCCACTCGGCCTCACCCGAATTGTAAGAGGTCATTTCCACTTTCAGGCGCAGCCGTCTGTATTCGTAGTCTATCCAGCTTTCGGCCTCACTCCCCCCTGCATTCTCATATAGGAGGAGCTGCTGTGCCACCTCCTCCGCATCGCCGGGAATGCTATAGTATGCCTGATCCCCATCGTGCAAGGTCTGGTTCAGATCCTTGAGGATATTCAATATCGAAGTGGTACGCTTGGTAAGGGAATATGCCTCTGCATGGCGAGCGATGCTGTCGAGAGCACGAAGTGCTTCGGGGGTCTTGGCCTTTCCCTCCTCTCCCAAATCGATCATAATATCATAGGAATAAAGAGAACCCAATTCGCTTTCGCTCACGGCAAGGATATTGCTGACGTATTCTATCCGTCGCCCCATTGTTCTTTCAATGTCGAATGCCGTCTCCATTTTCAAGAATCCAAAGATCATCACCACTGTCATAAGGATAAAAGCACCCCAGACGGACTTCTCATGATCCAACACCCAGGCACCGAAGGCTTCGAGCCATCGATCCAGCCGATGCTTTCCTTCTTTTCGCACTGATGCTTTCGGCTGATGGTCTTTGCCGAAACTCAAGGTAGTCGGCATCACCGTAATGGCGATCATAAAGGAGAAGAGGACACTGGCAGAAGTGGCGATACCGATAAAGTGCATCGGTACGACGGGAATAGCCAGAAAAGAAAGCAAAGCAACAAAAGTGGTGAGAGCACTGAATAGCACCGGCCAACCGGTCTCCTCAATGGTCTCCACCGCAGCCTGTTTGCGCTTGCCGTGTATCATCATCTGCCGTCGGAAGTAGGAATGAATATGGATATTGTACGCCACGGCTACAGCAAAGGCCAAGAGCATCGGTATCATCATCATACCACTGTCGATACCCAATCGAAAATATCCCGTCAGGCCATATGCCATGACGATAGAGGACAATGCCGTGACGATGGGTACCACCACACCGCGGAAAGAACGGGTTGATATTGCCAGCACAATAATGGCCAACAAAATGGCAATGCCCATCACCATGGGTAACTCTCTGTTTACCCAAGCTATCTTCCGATCCGTCATATAGGGCATACCGGCTCCTTTGGGATGCAGTGCGGCATACTCCGGCTTACGGATGATGTTTTCCAATTCGCGTCCTACCACCATTTCAGGAGCAACGGCACCTTTCCCTTTGTTCCAAACAGAATCGCTCGGGAAGGGATTCAGCTTCAAGAGTATCCATGTAAGGGTACCATCCTTGGACACCAGACGATCGGCGATATAAGGTTTGAGAAAAGCCTTGCGCCGGATCTCCGCCAATCCGGCTGAATCGGAAGGAATCTCTTCCGGTACGATCTGCTCGATGGCCATCCCCTCCTCATTTCCGATCATAAACTCTATGTCCGTAAGTGAAGTAATCTTTTCGGCATAGGAAATACTGTCGAGCATCTCGTTGGAAAGACGACGGATCAGCTCCAGATTTTCTTTCGTGAAGGTATTGTCACAGTCGGTCAATACAGCAGCATAGTTATCATTGCCGAAAACGGATTTGAACTCCTCCGTCTTGATGATCATAGGATCGTCCTCGAGAAAATAGTCCTCCCAAGAGGTTTTGATACTAAGGAAACGCAATCCATTGAATCCAAGAAGGAGAAAAAAGAAAAAACCTCCCAATACAATCCAACGCTTGCGGATAATCCATTCGCCACGATGGCGAAACCACCTGTTAATGCGTTCTATTTTCATTGCTTTGTCTCGTTTGTGTTTTCTGTATTCCGTATTATAGTCATATCTGCATCAGTGCTCGCCAGCCGGCCGTACCGAAAGCGATATATTCGGACAGACCTTGATTTATCTCCTCCTCGGTATGAATCTCATTTGTTATTATCTCGATGAAAACATTGACCCACCACGCGGCCCCCAATCGGATAAAGAAGGGGCTTACCTCGGTGTTGGCATGTGGGTATTTTTCTTTGAAGAGCTGCAGATAGTTTTCGCCGGATCGTATTTGTCTGCTGATGACCTGATCCTTGAAGTGCTCCAACGACGAGCCCCCGGACTGCAAGAGCAGGAGCTTCAGCTCAGCCCGAAACTGCCGGGCAAACTGCATGAACTCCTTTGTCGTCTCTTCGCGGAACTTTTCAGGCATGAGCATATAGACGTCCATATTGTGCTCACTGTTGTGACCTTCCATTATCCGCCCGAATTCATCCAAGAGAGGTTGAAGCACAGCCCTGAAGAGGCTGTCCTTGTGCTCGAAGTAGTTGTATATATTGCTCACGGCTACTCCCGATTCGCGAGCGATGGTTCGGAGAGAAGCATCTCGGAAACCATTGACCATAAATTCCTCTCGTGCAGCTCGCAAGATTCTGGCACGAGCATCCATCTCGTTTTTTGTCCTCGTCAATTTGATCTCATTATTGGTACATGACAAAGGAACAAAGCCTGAACAGTGTTCACAATCCCGTTTTTTAGGTAAAATCGAGCATGAAAGCGGCTGAAAGCTAACAACAAATCGGCAAAACGGCTGTTCATACCGATCTGTACACCAATCATTTCTGATGTGTACGGGAAAAAAGTTGATACTCAGAAAGGTCAAAAAATCAGTAATCGTGTCGAAACATTTGACCGATTCCGAGCGTCTTCACATTTTGAGACTGTTGCACAATAACCTCCCCCCTCTCTCATATCGATCAAGACAGACACAAGCATTGATTTGACGAAGAAAGGAGAGCTTCATGCGGTCTCTCTGCAAACCTCAAGTAATCTGAAAAACACTTAAGAATCAGCTCTGCGGCAAAAGACTTCAATGAAAGTCCTATAAAATAACGCCAGTTCGATCTAAGCGAACATACCATAAAAATAACAAGTAGCTGTAAATCATACTCTTTTGTGATTCTCCGGCTGCATAATGATCGGGAAGAAGGGGCGGCTTCTAAGTCATTGGGTTTCAGATGTAGATAAAAAGCCATCTGAAAGCAATATAAGTGCCTGAAAAACACTGTGTGGAAAATAAAACACACTAATAACCAATGTGTTGTGCCATTTCTTTATATCGAACTCACGTTAAGAAAAGACCAATGGTCATATCGCAAAAATGCCGTACAATGGTCTCTAATAAGCCCCTGGGCGATGTTGTACTTCTTCTCGATGGCATACTTGCTCCGGGGCTGCCGAGGTATTCTTCCACAATGTGAAGACGCTCGGAATCGGTCAAATGTTTCGACATGATTACTGTTTTTTTTGACCTCTCCGATTCCGTACACGTCAGTTCGTAAAAATGGCGGTTTAGCGTTTGGAAAAACGTGGCTCGGGAATTTTTTCGTTTTGGTTCGGGAAGTAAAAATTTTACGCGCCACAACGGAAAAATTCTCGCTCGTGAATCTCAGAAAACTCGAACCGCATTCCGGCCAATTCCGGAACCAAATTCGTGAGGAATCTGCTTACAACGTCAGTTCGACGTAAGAAAACGCCAATGGATTTGTTTTCTGATTAGTGGTAAACGCCCAAAGAACGTGGGCATTATGCTTGAAAAAGTAGCGAATTATTTGTATCTTAGCAGTTGATAATCAATAAGATACGAACAAACAAAACGCTACTTTATGAAGACAAATATAGTTGATGTTTTTTGCATCATAGATGATTTCTCCAAGCTTTTTGATGAAACAATCAAGAAAAAGACCCTCGAAGAGGAAGACAAAAAACGCAGGAATAGAAAGTTTAAGATGTCGGACAGTGAGGTCATGACCATCCTGATCCTGTTTCATCTGTCAAGATACCGAGATTTGAAAGCTTTTTATCTTCAATACATCACCCACTCGTGTCGATCCGAGTTCCCACATCTTGTCTCTTATAATCGCTTTGTGGAGCTGCAAAGCAGGGTAGGTTTCAAGCTGATAGCATTTCTCAATATGTGTTGTTTGGGTCAATGTACAGGCATCTCTTTCATCGATTCCACCCCATTGAAGGCTTGTCATATCAAACGAGCTCATGGGCATAGGACAATGAGGGGATGGGCTCAAAAAGGCAAAAGCACCATGGGTTGGTTTTATGGATTCAAGCTACATATTGTTATCAACGACAGGGGTGAAATCATCAACTATCAAATCACACCGGGCAATTGTGATGACAGAGAACCTCTGAAAGACGGAACATTCACCAAGAATCTTTTTGGCAAACTCATTGCCGATAGAGGCTACATTTCCCAAAACCTTTTTGACCGGCTCTTTGTCGATGACATCCACATGATAACCAAAATCAAAAAGAACATGAAGAACTCCCTGATGCATCTATATGACAAAGTTTTATTGAGAAAGAGAGCCCTGATCGAAACAGTCAATGATATGCTCAAAAATGTCTGTCAGATAGAGCACACGAGACATCGCAGTGTCAACAATTTTGTCACCAACCTGATCTCCGGTATCATCGCTTACAACATCCTGCCTAAAAAGCCTGAACTCAATATTGAAATCATCAGAAACCCAAACTTTCCTATTTGTGCTTAGATCGAACTGACGTTAATAACAGTATTGTTTATTGTCTTAATAGCCTTACGGACTGTGTATGTATAGTGAGTACTTGAGCGACTGCAAGTTACGAATAATCCCAAACGTAACGCATTGGCAGAGAACGATTCTATTTTTTTCGAAAATACAAGTTGAGAAATGCAGCTACAACACTATTTTTGCAGTTGAGCTGATTATATCTCATTGATATACAATGAGATTACCTGATTTTCTGTTTTCGAAAATAAGAAAGAGGGAGCCTTCGTTTTTTAGATTTTCGAAAAATAGAGAAAGACACCGTTTGATAATCAAACACTTACAAATAGCGAAAAGCCTCTATTTTTCGAAAATAAAAGTCCCAATTCTCCTTTTCTCCTATTTTCGAAAAACAGGAGAAAAGAGTTGTTCTTGCAACCGACTGATAATCAATACGTCAAAGAGCGATGTGAGGTTCGATTTTTTTCGAAAAAACTAAACCACAATACTTTTCCTTTTTCTCCGGCTCTTAGGGAGGGTCGGATGTCCGCTCATCCAAGCAGCGGTGTAACAATGCTGACAGAGAGGAAGAAAAAACACCTTGTCTCTCTTGGCTGTCTCTGAGGTAACAGCCTCTACCAACTTGTCCATTGTCAGCTCTCGCAGGCTGCAGATGAATACCGACTTATTGATGCGTATACCGCACTGCTCCAATATCCGTGCAACCTTACGTCTTCGCCTGTTGGAGGATATGTCGTACGCAACCAGCAGTTTTTTGTCATTCATAGCTTTTCCCGCTCTCGGTCTACCATTTAGGGGTATAGAATTTGATGCGCTTCACCTTGCCACAGCAAAAAGCTCTCACATCTTTGGTTTGCAACTTCATAATATCGGAGAAAAGCTTTTCCCCGGATCGATAGTATTCGGTAGCAAACCAGCGTTCGTTTATCTTCGATATAATGCGACTGCGTGTAGGCATATCCAACAGCCCTTTGTTATTCTGCCCCACATCTTCCCCCTTGGCCAGTAGGGCCAGGATGCTCCTATCGACGACAAAGGCCCGGTATTGCTCCATGAGATCGAAACACAGGGCCGGTTTATTGTCTTGCGTGCTGTGCAGGATACCGATATTCGGGTTGAGCTGCCAAAGGTCTATTGTCTTCATCACATAGCTCCGGAGGATAGCGTAGCCATAGTTTAGCATCTGATTGACCAATCCCTCGGCTCCCTTATGCTCTCTCCCTTCAAATTCATGCCCGGAGCGATGCACCAGCAGGGCAAATGCCCTCCAATAGACTTGTGCGCAGCGGGCTTCATGAAGCATGGCATGCTGTCGGAAGTCCGCAAGGGAGTTGCCCTCCGCTATGGGTATACCTTCCAGCTGCTTTAGCTCGGCGATAGCGTTGGAGAGAGGCTCTTTCAGCTCTTTGTCATGGCGATAATACTTATGGTAGTAGCGCAGGAGTTTGCCCTGATTGCGAACCTTGTTCTTGATAAGAGTAAGGATGAACTCTCGCTTTTTCTCTTCGCTCAGGCGCATCTGGGCCTCCATCACGGAAGGCAAGATGGTATTCATGCCGTTGAGAGAGGCATAGGCCTGGCCCGTTGCATTGTAGAATGAGACCTTTGAAAAATAAGGAGATGGAGGGAAGAGGAGTTCTTGGCATAAAAGGAGCGAGTGAAAGGGGTGGCAGTAAGGAGTGAAAGTAGTTGTAAATCCCCCCTTTGAGGAGCTACTTGTACGAGCTCCTCAAGGGTGGTTATGCCTTATCCTACGGATGAGGACATAATTATCCCCGGGGTTCTGTATAAATTAAAGGCGATGCTTTCAAGAATGTTTTGAGTATGGGTCTTGGCAAGTCCCCGGTATCGACATCGTCCGCCATGAAACCACCGGCGAATACTGCCAAAGGTGCGTTCGATGGTGCTCCGTATCGGACCGATTGCTTTGTTTCGTTGCTTCTCTTCCTCGGTCAATGCCCTGTTGCATTGTGCCTTGTGCATGATGCCGTCTTGAAGGTGATGGGTTTGCAGGTAGGAACGATTTTCCCCGCAAGCATATCCTTTGTCCGCCAAGACGGCTGTGCCTTGAGGTATGTTTGCACCCTCCAATAGCGGAATAAACTCCTTTGTGTCACTGCGGTTCGCTGCTGTCGTTATCACCTTTTGAACAATGCCTTGAACATTGGTCAGACAATGCTTTTTGTATCCGTAGTGATAACGCTTTTGTTTGTACACCCAACGGGCTTCTTCATCCGTCCCTTTACGTTGACGGACAACCTGTTTTTGATAATCCTCCTCTGCCTCTTTTTCCGCCTCGCTCCGATTGTCTTCTCTGTCGTCTGCGACTTCAATCGTAATGCTTCCGTTGGGTTTATGCGGCGTCTCCACAAGGCTTGCATCCACAAGCACCCCTTCCCTGACCGAAATGTGATGGCGGGAAAGTTGTTTGTTAAACTGCGCCAATAGTTTGTCCATGAGACCCAACTCTGTCAGTGCCGAACGAAATCGACTGATGGTGCTGTGGTCGGGAGATACCTCTTCCATCTTCAGCCCCAAGAATCGGGAAAAGGTGATTGAATCATTGATGCGCTCCTCCAAAGCACAATCACTGAGGTTGTACCATGTCTCCAAAAGCAACATCTTGAATAAGAGAATCACGTCATAAGCCGGGGCGCCGATGGCATTTTGTCGCTTCGTGTATTTCTTGTTGATCAGCGTCCTGATCGGACGCCAATCGATAAGCGTGTCAACCTGATTGAGGAAGTCGTTTTGTGCTTTGCGATAACGCTTTGAAAGGAGTGCGTCTGCAAATGTTACATGCTCATCGGTATTCTTGGATTGGTATGCCATGGGAGGAATATTATGCTGTTTTTAATGCTCAAATATACAAAATAACTCCCTATTATACAATGAATTAATAAACAAAATACACACCAATCGCCGTGCAAAGGTCTCAGAATATGACTCTGATATTCTTCTTTCTGCAATATTTGGTGACATTACTGCTGAGAGAGACACCGTCACTGATGATGCTGATCTGCTCTATCTGTGCAGCAGGTTGTTTGCAGATTGTCTTCCCGTACTTCCTTACGAGCACATGGTTGCGACTGATACCGATGAAAGCTCCGGGCTCGGTAACTACCAAATCGAATATCTCTCCCCTCTCTTGCAATTGTCTTTTTTGCTGCTCACGCAGGATTTCGCTCTCTTTCTTTATCGGGAAATTGTCTGCACTTGAGACCTCTGTCTGCCGCATAGCCTCTCGAAGAGTCTGTTTGGCCGTTTCCGAAGAGAGAAAGCCCAGCCGTAGAAGATTGTCCTTGGCACTTTTCCGAGCCTCGGAGGTCGGTAATGATGCGATGTAAGTGGCATAGACAGTGGCGGCAACTTCGTCAATAGCCTCTATGTCCACCTTTTCGAGCAGTTTGCGGTAGTACTGCTCCATGCCATGGATTGTCTCCGAGAGAGCTGAGAAGTTTTCGGTGTCGCGATGGAGCGCGAGTGTGATCTTGCGTTTGAGTCCCTCCTTCTTATCTTGGCTCATACTCCTTGAGCCATCTGCACAGAACGTAATACCGAGGAAACTGAAAGAGCTTTTTATGCTCGATACCACAAAGTCCCTATTCAGCTTCAGCCCTTTGCGGTATTTCAAATGTTCGCTCAGGTCTTGGAGAGCATTTAGCGGATCTACTTTCTCCGGCAAGAAGAGTAGCAGGTCGTCGGCATAGCGGATAAATTCGGTTGTTATATGCCCGGCAATGTAGCGATCCGTGTCTTCCAAGTAGAGGTTGGAAAGCAGAGGGGCCAGAGGGCTTCCCTGTGGGATGCCGGAGGATGCCGGAGCATACTGCTGCTTCCGGTCCACGACTCCGGACTTCATCCAGAGGCTCAACATACGGGTAAGGAGGGGATCTTCGGTTGTTCTTTGGACTTTCTGCAATAGAGAGGGGACAGGGATAGAATCGAAGAAGTTGTCAATATCGCAACGCACCACTGTGTAGTTCTCATCCAAAGAATCCAGCAGATGCTGCACTCTACGAACGGCAGCCACAGCTCCCTTCCCCTTGCGATAGGCATAGCTCTGTGCAATGGATAAAGACTCGGTGATCGGATAGAGTATGCCGGCAAGGCTTCTCTGCAAGTGGAGATCCACTGCCGAAGGGATATGTAGCTGTCGGTAAGAGCCATCCCCCTTGGGTATGTTCACAGAGTGATAGGGCTGCGGTATATAGCTGCAAATACGTAGGGCTTCCAACAAATCTTGTCGCTCCGCTTCTGCCATGGGAAGGTCACGATCCGCAGCCAGCGAAGAGAGCCACTTACGATACAAGGTATCGTTGCCCGGAGTGCTCTCTATCTGACCATTCCCCACGATTGTATGATTGCCTATATGCACCCAATGCGCCATCGAGAGCATAAGGGCTGCTACGGGATCGTAGGGAACACGATAGAAGAGCTGACCCAATATGCCGGACATGTCGTACTGTCTGTTTTCCTTGATAGTCGCCTTGCGTGGCATACTTATCTGGGAGTAAATCAGCCCATCATGGTCGGGGAAAATATATCGCTCCACAGACGTCTCTCCCCTGCTCAGGTATTGCGTATATAGCTCATACAGACGCCGTGAGAGTCTATTCATCAGACGCGAGTAGGGTATTTCAGCGGACAGTATTTGATCTACCTTGATACTGGCCGGAGACAGAAAGCGTACAGAGAGGATTTCACCCCAACGGATTGCTTGCCGAGAGAAGAAGTCTACCGTAAGTGCTGCATCCTCTACCCTTAGCCCGGACTCGTATTTCTCTGTCGTGGGATTGTACAAGCGGTAGGAGTCGTATGTGAGATCATTTTCTCGAAAGAAGTTGTACGCCTGCCATTCCGGAAGGAAAGAGAGGAAGTCTCCGACCAGTAGAGGATCTCTCGTTACGACGGTAATATACAGATCCAAGGCTTCGCCTGCCTCCAGAGACTTCCGAGAGGGTTTGTCGGCTCGAATGATCAGACGCGAGGTGTTGCCCGGTCCCTTGCTTTCGTCCGTGTCTTCCTCTTGTGGCTTGAATATCTGCCCATAGAGGTAGGCGTATTGCTCACTATTTTTGAGGGCATTGCCCAATGCAAACCGAGGCATGAAATACCATTTGCGTTCGAAAGCGATAGCACGTTCGGCTCTGAAACGAACGCTAAAATGGTAGGCGGTGAAGTCCGATAAAAAGATCGGCAACGAATCTGTGGAGAGTGGCATACAAAACTCTTTGCTGAGGAAAAACGACCCAATGGAGAGGCAACCTGCCGTAATTCTACTTCTCTGGTTCTACAAATTGCCCATAGCCGACATTGGTCTTGGCCCCGAGACCAAAAGTGCAGATAATAGCTTTGAAGAGGTCTTCCTTAAAATCTGCTTTTAATCCGTTATCATTATTTCTAAGGATAAAGCGAAACTGATAGGTTACACCCGGATTGACTCTCAAGAAACGTACAGGATTAGGGTTTTGCAGAGGTGTAGGATGGTGCGTGATATAGTCCTCTCCAAAGAGTTTGTTATCTGCTTTTATCGGGATAGCATCGAGGAATATGTCTCTGTCATAAATGGAATATTCTTTTCCTACAAATACTTTCTCAATAATTTCTTCACGTGTAACTCCATTGTTGAGCTCATAATCTGCAAGAAAGTCCCACTCTTCGATGGCAGAGCGTAGCATCCCTTTGATAGAAGAACCGGGGATAACGGGCAAACCCGATGTATAATCAAAGTACATCCCAAGGTTATAAACCTCCGGTGCGTCATCTTCCTTCGGCTCGTTCTTAGGGTTGTTTATCTCGTGGTGATAGCCCACACCACAGAGCAACCCCGGATAGCAGGTCTTCAGCTCGAAGCTCGTTACATCCTCAATATCATTTTCCTTGTCGTAGGGAGGGAGAGTAGCTCCCTTTATTAGTTTATCGTTCTTCCCTTTATTGAACGTGGAGAAGTTGGTTACAATGCCCTTGCTGTCGAGATTTATCGTATCGAAATACTCTCGATAATACCAGTGTCCGAAATTCATTGCGCACCTCCTTTTTGTTGTTCTGTATTGCCTGTTTCAGACTCTTTGGCAACAAAAGTCCTAAGCGCCAGCTTGAGAGCCACCGCATACTCAAGTATTTTGCGCTCCCACTCCTTTGCTTTGGGCTTTAAGTTTTCTATCCTTCCCCCTTCTTTGCCTATTATAAGTCGGATAATGGCTGTGGAAGATTCATCAGTCATCTTTTCCTCTCCGTCCACTGCCATATAGTATAAAGCTCTGAGCCATAGGGCTCGCTCGTCCTTGTTATAGAATATGAGCGTAGGGAGAAGTCCCGACTGAATGATATTAGGACCAAGAGCATTGATATATCCCTCGTGGACTTTCTCGAACTTCTTATCCTTGCCCACAATACCTACTCCTTCAATGGCTTGCATAGCCTTGGGGATCAAATCTTGTATGGTCTTCTTATTCATTTTTTGAAGGGATTTGTAACATTAGCAATCTTGCAAAAACCGTAACCGATAGAGCCATTGGCACCTATTTGGATGACTCCCTCTTGGATTATCTTGTCGAACTTCGCAAAGATCTCTTCATCATCGTAGGATACGAAGAAGACAAAACGGCTCTCGGCAGGTACGACCTCTTCGTACCACAGGTTCTCACTCTTCCCATTGTCCAATTGATTGCGGGCTATGACCGGGAGTTGCTCGAGGGCCTCATTGGATAAATCCTTTTCAATCCCTTCAGGTAACAGATCTTCAATATTCGATGGAGCAGAAAGAAGTTTTGCTAACTCCTTTATAGACTCTTGCAGGGCTTTATTTGTTTTGAGGATGTAAGTGGCACCCTCTTGAGTTGTCTGAACAGGATAGGCTAATAGGTTGGCTTGGAAGAAAGTGAAGTTGCCAACGCTATGCTCTTCTTCATTCTTCTCATTGCCATTATTTTTCTTATCCCTGCTCTGATCTTTTCCAAAAACATAGTTAAGCTCGGCAAAGCCTTGTTTCGAAAAGAACTGTCTCAAAGCTCCTTTGAGGCTGGAGGAGTAGATGCAGGGCATCCCTGTGGTTACATCTCGCTGTACACATTTGTCCACCACTTCGTAGGTGGCATCTCCCTTACCCACATGCATATTGGTAAGGCAATGGATCATATAAGCTGCTGTTTTCATATTCTGATTGTTGTTATTTTTTTGTTTTTGTTGGTTCGATGATGATAGCATGATTGTAGCCGATGGTATGGAAGTTGGGGACTTTCTCGAGGTCCTCACAGAATTGATTTGCTTGCTCTTTAGTATCGAAGTAAAACACGGAACCTCTGGCGTATAGTTCCTTTTGCACACTTAGGGCAGTTGCCGACTCCGTAAGGTACTGTGTCTGCCTCTTGTTCTCCTTGTTGTAGAACTTTCGTGTCCCTACGTGAGTGAGCAAACAGGCAAAGTCTTTCACCTCCGTGCTTGCAAATTTTACCCCCTCGAGGTGCTCAGGCTCAATCATAGCATCGGACAGGAGTACTACAGTATAGTGCTTCTCATCGCTCGTAAGAGTAGAACTCTCAATGGTGAGTTTGAAGGTCTCTTCACTTACCTCCATGAGGAAAGGTTGCCGCTCTCCACCGAGGTAGACGATTCTCCCATCCAACTTTTCGTGTTCGATTGCTTTCTCTGTCTCTAAAACAGTGGCAAAGCAGAAGTCGTGCACTCGTACGGGTGGTTGCTTGCACACCTTGGCCTCTTCGTCCTCTACTACCTTTTTGAAGTTTTTGAAGCGATAGTATCTCTGACAGAAGAAAGCATCATCGTTCGTTGCTCCTTCATAATCTTTGCGTATCCCGATGCGCTCATCTTTTGTGAAGAAGTCCTCTTCGTTAAGGAGCGTATGGCTTTTGGAAGATAGCCAGCAAGACGCCAGCCCTTTCTTGGGTTTGTATTCGCCGAAGATAGGAGGGCATTCATCTTCACAGGAGAGGTGTAAGAGACTGTATGGGGCTTTTTCTTTCTTCTTTTGAAACCGTTTACCCACAGGTAGGAAGTACTCTTCCTTACCCTCATCTTTCTTCTTGTCTATGATAAAGACAGGAGAGAGCGATTGGATAATACCAAACTGCAACTTATCCTTGACAAATGGAGAGAAACTCTGTTTGCCAATCAATTCACCAGCTTTATGTTCATCTTGTATTTTATTATCCTTGAAGATTTCCTCTCCTGCTATTTGCAACAGTTGATAGCGCAAAAGCCCCAACAAGGTGGTTTGCTGTGGAAAGTGGGAGGAGTACACGAAGTAGTTGGCATTGTCATCGCCAAAGGTTTTCTTCTGCCCAAAGAAAAACTTATCCAAAGGCGTAAGTTTAATAAGATAGGTAGACATATTATTTCTCTTTTTTAGCCGTTACAAATTGACAGTAGCGCAAGATGCCGTGCAGTAGTTTCTTTTTGTCTTTCAACTTGCGGGGGGGATCTTCGGAGTGATGCATGGAGTGGATAAACTTCTTCAGGAGGTCGAAAAACACTTCGTTCTCCTTGTGAATCTCTTCGTCGAAAAAGTTGTCAAAGACCGCATTGATACGCTCTTGGTATAGGGTAACCTCGTCGGTGAAAATTGTCTCATACATATCTTCTATCCAATAGATAAGACTGTTGAGCATACTGTCATCTTCCTTAAAAGCTCGTATAAGCTCGGTTGCCTTTTTGTATAGGCCTGTTTCTTGTTTACACTTATCGGTACTATGCTTGCAGGGGAGCAAGAACTCTATCTTCTGCCCACTGTGTTTCTGTATGGATATAGCTACGGTATCTTTCTTCTTTTCCTTTTCCTCTTTCTCTTCCTTTGCTTTCCTCAACATACTATCGGCTATGTCTATTGCCTCAGACATGGGACTCTTGTAGTAAAAGATACTTACGCCGTAAGACATCGAAAGACCTTCGCCTATTTCCTTTTGGATAAATAGGTCATCTATCTCCTTAATAAGGTTGAATACATCCTTTTCGACATTGCCCTCCAATACAGGAGCAAAGAGAAAGAGATCATCTCCTCCGATATAGACAGGTATAGCCTTTGTTTTCTGTATTAACTCATTGGCCACCTCAACAGAGAACTCGAAGAACGATTTTGTAAATCTCGTTAACTCGTTTTCCTTTTCTCCGTTTTCTTTTATTTCCTTTTCCTCGTCTACTTTGAGTTCTTTGATGTATGTCCCAAAGCCATCCCCGTCCGCCTTTATGACTGCCAAATACTTGTAGCAGTTGCGAAACCCTGTCTTTGAGGTCAATTTGCTATAGTCTACCTCTCCGTTTGCATCTTTGGGAGGATTTTGTTCCCATCCCGATACAGCTATCTCTGAAGTGCTGGGGAAAGCTCTATCTTGGGAATAGGCCTTTAAGAAAGGAATATTGGGAGCCTCGATGAACATTTCCATATAATCTTCTTCGGTTTGGGTGGAGGCCTTATTGAACAACTCCTGTGTGTCTAAGTATTTATTGAGTTGCTCCAAAATGCTACAATCGGAGCTAAGCTCCACCGTTATGCTGGAGATAGAGAGATAATTCTCTAAGTACTTGCGAATATCCTCGCCCTTCGAAGCAGCATTGCTATACCGACTTTTTATTTCTTCAAGCTCTCTCTTCCGCTTTTGGTCACTTTCCGTATCTATCTTTCGGGCAATATCATCTTTTTCATCCTGAAAAGCATTCTTGAATTTTTCAGCAAGTTCTCCGAAGATTTCCCTTTTTATTCTTTTGAATTCCTTCTCTTCAAGCTCTCCTTTGGCAAAAAGCCTATCGGGGAATAAGCCTACCTTTTTAGAAATCTCACCCAAAACATCTTTGCCAGCTCGATATGGAGAGAGAATCTCAAAGTTTTCTTTAGGTAGTTTTTCGAGCAATTCTCGCATTATCCAAGAGAAGAGGTAGCTCGCCGTCCAAAAGGACTTCACGCTTCGAGCCTTAGCCAAGGTCTTACCTATTGGCCCTATGGTTATTGCTGTGTATTTCATTGTGCTTTGTAGAAATTGATTTTACCTCTGGTATTGTAGATATTAATTCTCTCAAGGAAAAAGTGTCTTTTAATGGCGTGTAAACATCTTTCTTTTCCTCTCCACATGAAAAAATAAACTTCTTGCCAAATATGTCTTCGTCTATTTCTTTCAGTATTAGAAAAATGGTAGAACCTATTGGTTTATACACAATAGGAGAAGCAAATCGTTCAATATTCTCGTTAGATACTATTACTTGTTGGTTTAATTGTGTAAAATCAAAAAGAGAGTGTAGTCCTAATAAGGCGCGAATATACTTTTGAGTATAATCTTCGTGAGTGCCTGGTTCTATGCGCAAGGATAACAACTTTCTTTCGATAGGTTTTTCCCATTCTATCTTCTTTTTGTTGAAATACTCTCTTATAAGAGAGCGCTTTCGTTTATTTCCTGTTTTTAATTTGTTGTGAAAGGAGTTAATCTTATTGAAGATATCCGATATATCAGAACTATTATGCTTTAAGCAGTATTCTATCCCATAACTCTTCATGATTTCTACTACTTTTTGAGGCGAGGAGTCAATCCTATTTTCTCCGTTGAGACGAAGGCTATAGCTACCAAAGCCTTTGGTTTGCCTTGCACCAAAGTTATGCAACAAGAAAAATGCTTCTAAGTATTTTACTATATATGCTTTTATATCCTTATTATGGATTAACACAATGCCTTTAACGCAACCTTTTTCTAAATGATTTGCCAAACATACGGGACCTTTTGTAGGGTCCTTTATCTTGGCTTCATTAGCAAAATAGGGGGTGTTTGAAAGATTTATTACCCCTTTTTCTCTTGTCCCCTTACCTCTAACATAAGGCAAGAAATACTGCACTTTCGCATCAGGGCTTAGCTTAAAGGAGAGTTTGTAGTTCAAAGCTCCTTCTTGTCCGGGGATGAGACAAAGCTCCAATTTTGCATCCTTATTCCCTTTCTTTTTCTCTTCCTCATACACTCTGCGAGCCTCTTCATCTTTATTTTGAAAGTATTCTATCCCCCTTTCGATAAAGTTTTTTTCTGTTGTCGAAGCAGTTTTCTTTACAAACCTCTTGCCTATCTGTGTCAAGATAAACTTGTCGAGCTTCGGTTTGACCTCGGAGGCGCGCAGCGTTGCCTCTGCATCCCTGGCCTGGAAGTGGATGATGGGCGTATGCTGTTCCAATTCAAATTCTAACTTATACATCGTAGTCTATGCTTCTTATTTAGTATTGTTCTTACAATAAACTTCTATGATTTCTTTGTTTGTCGCGAGCAATGATTTGGCAAAGGAGTTGTTTAGCTCTTTTGCTTTTTCTCGCTCTTGTTCGACCAATCTTTGGTGCTCTAACTCCTCCTTTCTGATTTTGAATTTGCTGTACCATACGATAGCTACGACAATAATTGTAGTAAAGCCCGCAACTGCCAAAGACAGTAAGATTAAAGTTTCTATTTCCATGCTATTTTCTGTATTTGAAATAATGTCTTATTGGGAAGTAGAGGCAGATGGCAAATACTATAAGCGTAATAATATCGCCACCCAATAGCCCCCATGTCGAGGGACAAGGGTCCCCGATATTGAAGAAGCGAGTGATGCATCCTTTTTCGACAAAAGTGTTGATACCTAAAAAGCCAACAAGTAACGTGATAGGCAGGTAGAGGTTGGCAGTTTTGTTGAGTACACCTTGTTCCTCAAGGGTTGTGTAGTTAAAGAGTTCGCCCATCTCTTCGTCGAGAGCTTTAGCATCTTTCTCGATGTTCATATTGCTTTGAAGCATATCGTACATTTCTATGCCTTGTATTTGAGGGGTAACCTCTCGAAAGTAGGTCTCATTAAGAAAGCGGATATAGTTGCCGTACAGCTCTTTGACCTGCTTTTCGGTTTTTCTCTTTGTCTTCTTGTCCAATATCAGTTGTGTGATAGAGGCTATTTCGTTGCTGAAGCGTAGTATGGTGGAGCGTTGCACAAGGCTCAATGTTGCCATTTGGTAGTACATAGTTGTAATATGGTCTCCTATAAGATACCAATCTGAAATACCTACAAGAGAGTCTTTGGTTAGACCGAAGAGAGTGCCACTTCCCGACCATCTTGCATAGGTTGTTCTCCTGACATCCTCCCTTTGTACAGACGTATTAGCCACAGTTTTATCTCCCCCATCTCCAAAAAGATATCGAAACCAAAGGTCTCCAAAGTGTCCCTCTTCGTAGATGTTGTATTCTCTCTTTCTCCTAAAGTTTTTCGGTTTGCTTCTCAACTTTTTGGCATAATAGGGGCTATGGTAGTAGGTTATAAAGAACATCCTATCATCCATAACGGGGGAGATGCGGATGATGTCTTTCCGTTCGCTCTCTTGATGAAACACGAACTTTTGGCACCCATCGTCTTCCGTTCGATCCATCTTGTTGTAACCGAACACCTGACGGATATGGTCGGGGGGGAGAAAGATATTCGTATGACTAATATCCTCTTCGAATTGACGGAAGTCGTCGTCAAAATCCAGCACTCCTAAACTCCCATAAATGCGGTCGGCAAGAAAAGAATCTTTGGCCTTTAATCTGTTCCCTTTTGCCATATATTGAGGGTAGATGCGTCTGCCCGTGTCATTGATGCGGAGTATGTCTTCGAAAGAGGTGTGTTTATCGTTGCGGAGAAAGTAGGCTACCGTTCCCACACCCGTATCGAATACAGATACGGCTATCTTCTCAAGTTGTAGAGAGTAGGTAGTAGAGACTCCATCAATTTTCACAGAGATGTTGTAAGTGCCTTGGGTGTCACTCAATTCATAGTGGTAGACCGAAGGGTTTTCTTTCGTTCCGAAGAGGGCTCTTCGGGCAAAAGGATGAAAATAGGTGTATTCATTGTAGCGCTCTTCCGAAGCTCCTATCTCGAAGTATTGCCTTTTAAGAGGACTGACTGCCGAAAACAGTTTATCAAACTTCTTTATATCTGTCCTCTCGTTATAGGAAGCATACCCTCTCTTTTCGATGTAATCCCACTGAAAAGGAAAAATAAAGATATGCCTACTGTAAGTTTCAGCTTCCATACACTTAATATTTTTTATGAGCAATCTATAAAATGATCGAATTACATCTGTGGTATAGACTTTGGAAATCTCTAACACATATATTATTCTATCAAAACGCAATGAAGATCCCAAAGGGAAGAAGCTCTCTTTGCCTCCATTTATAGGTAAATGAGGCAAAAAAAATTGGCCTGGTTCATTGTTTTTAGAGTTAAGGCCAAATTTAATACAAATAAGTGGACACACTTTTAATTCGATTGATAAAAAGTCGTCCGTGTAAAGGTCGTTATGAAGCAGACTAATATGGGGCTATCCACTAAAAGGTATTATCTCCGGTAAAAGGAGAGCAGGTTAGGCAAATGGCATAATTTTTTTGCAGACAAATCCGCCTCTCCGAAGTTCACAGACCGGAAATGCTCGGATTGCGGAGTGTGTTTTCGGGAAAAGCGGCGCGAGAATTTTTTCGCTGTGGCGCGAGAATTTTTCACTTCCCGAACCAAAACGAAAAAGTTCCCGCGCCACGTTTTTCAGAGCGTGGAAATAGAAAATTATGGCGCGTAAACCCGTCCTTCTCTCTTAATACGATAGCGCACGAAATGATGCGTCTCCACGCGAAATGAACTTTGGGGAGCTTGATTCCGAGACAAATACCGCTCATCCCCTGCCAAGCTCCATAGATGCCAAAACCGAAAGTTGCTAACTTTGTTAAGTAATCACGGCCGACACCGGTGTCTGCCGCCGGTACTAAGGAAACATTCCAATGCAATTCAATTATGATGTCATCGTGGTGGGTGCGGGCCATGCCGGCTGCGAAGCGGCTGCGGCTGCGGCCAAGCTCGGTTCGCAGGTATTGCTCATCACGCCGGACATGAACAAAATAGCCCAAATGAGCTGCAATCCGGCTGTCGGAGGAATAGCTAAGGGCCAGATAGTCAGGGAGATAGACTCCTTAGGGGGACGAATGGGTATCGTCACGGATGCTACGGCCATCCAGTTTCGTATGCTCAATCGGAGCAAAGGCCCTGCCATGTGGAGTCCGCGCGCTCAGAGCGACCGCATGCGCTTCATGGAAGCGTGGCGCGATATAGTGGAGCACGAGCCTAATCTGTACATGTGGCAGGACAGTGTACGCTGCCTCTCTATTCGTCAGGGTGCCGTCGCGGGAGTCGTGACGGCTCTCGGGGTAGAGTTTCAGGCTCGTACCGTGGTGCTGACTACAGGCACTTTCCTCGGAGGTGTCATGCACTTCGGGGAGCGTATGATCGAAGGAGGACGAATAGCCGAACCGGCTTTCCACGGCATCACGGAGCAGCTTCGTGATCTGGGCTTCAGAACCGACAGAATGAAGACGGGGACTCCGGCACGAATCGACGGCCGGAGCATCGATTTCAGTCTGACCACAGAGCAGTCGGGAGAAGAGGATCACCACCGTTTCTCCTATATGGATACGCCCCGAAGGGTGCTACGCCAAAGGAGTTGCTACGCACTCTACACCAATCCCGAGTGTCATGAGATACTAAGCAAAGGGTTGGATCGCTCCCCCCTGTACAACGGACAGATCCAAAGCATCGGCCCTCGATACTGCCCCAGCATAGAGACCAAGATCGTCACCTTCGCCGACAAGGAGATGCACCAACTGTTTCTCGAACCGGAAGGAGAGACCAGTAACGAGTTTTACCTCAATGGCTTCTCCTCGTCTTTGCCCTTGGAGATTCAGCTCGAAGCCCTGAAAGCCATTCCGGCTCTTCGCCATGTGCACATCTATCGTCCGGGGTATGCCATCGAATACGACTTCTTCGATCCCACACAATTAAGACATACGCTTGAAACCAAGCCTGTGAAAGGGCTGTTCTTTGCCGGTCAGATCAATGGCACGACCGGCTATGAGGAAGCTGCCGGACAGGGACTGATAGCCGGCATCAATGCTCACCTGCAATGCCATGGCGCAGGCGAGTTCACACTCGGACGGGATGAGGCTTACATAGGGGTACTGATCGATGATTTGGTGAGCAAAGGCGTGGATGAGCCCTACCGCATGTTTACATCCCGAGCCGAATATCGCATCTTGCTACGCCAGGACGATGCCGACATGAGGCTCACGCCGAAGGCGGAAGCGATCGGGCTGGCAGACAGCAGACGCTGCGAATTGCTCCGAGAAAAGCAGGTATTTCGTGATAAGCTGATCGACTTTACGCACAAGTTTTCCCTCAAACCGGATCTGATCAACCCGCATCTGGAGTCGGCCGGCCACCTTCCACTCAAGCAAGGCATCAAACTTTATGACCTGCTGCTCCGCCCTCAAATAGGGATGAATGAAGTCTGTACGATGGTGCCCTCTCTCCAAAGAATCGTGGAAGAGATCCCGGCATCCAGACGTGAGGAAATCGTGGAAGCTGCAGAGATCCTGATCAAATACGACGGCTATATCAAAAGAGAAAGAGCCTTGGCGGACAAGATCAACAGACTCGAGAGCATCCGACTTCCGCAGCATGTAGATTATATGCAGATGCAGTCTCTCTCCACCGAAGCACGCCAAAAACTGACGAGCATCCGGCCGGAAACCATCGCGCAAGCATCGCGAATACCGGGAGTCTCTCCCCACGACGTAAGCATCCTTCTCGTACTCTGCGGAAGATAACGTTTCACGTGAAACAAAATATCGAACCGAATGATGACCCGCGACGAACTGAACATCATCCTCCCTACCCTGCCGGAAAAACCGGGTTGCTACCAGTACTTCGATGAAGATGGGAAGGTAATCTATGTAGGCAAGGCAAAAAACCTTCGGCGCAGGGTCAGTTCGTATTTTTACAAGGAGCACGCAGACAGGAAGACCCGCATACTGGTCAGACAGATCAGGAGCATCAAATACATAGTTGTGGACAGCGAAGGGGATGCCCTGCTGCTCGAAAACTCACTGATCAAGGAGTATCAACCTCGATATAATGTCCTCCTCAAAGATGGGAAGACATACCCCAGCATAGTCATCAAACGGGAACCCTTCCCACGTATATTCGCCACACGGGACATCAAAAAGGACGGATCCGAATACTTCGGCCCTTATCCGGGCGCACTCATTGCCAAAGGGATGCTTCGCCTTGTGAAAGAGATCTACCCGATCCGCACCTGCAAACTGGATCTGAGAGAGGAGAAAATCCGACAAGGACGGTACCGCGTCTGCCTGCAGTATCACATCAAGAAATGCAAAGGCCCCTGCATCGGCAATCAAACTTCGAACGAGTACGAAAGCAATGTATCGGAAATACGCGATCTGCTCCGAGGCAACTTGCACAGGCTTGTACGCATGTATCGCGACAGGATGCAGGCATACAGCGAAGAACTGCGCTTCGAAGAGGCACAGATATGCAAGGAGAGAATAGAGCTTCTTGAGCGATACGAAGCCAAGCATACGGTCGTACCGCGTAATATAGACAACGTAGATGTTTTCTCTTACGACGAAGACGAGCACACGGCCTATATCAACTACATGCACATAGAGCACGGAGGGATCAATCGTGTGTACACCTTGGAGTACAGAAAGCAGATAGAGGAATCGAAAGAAGAACTTCTTGCAGCGGCGATAACAGAGCTGAGACAAAGATTCGAAAGCAACGCTCACGAAATCGTTTTGCCGTTCGACACCGGTTGGCAAACGGGAGAGAGCATCACGACTACGATCCCCCGACGTGGAGACAAACGGAAACTGCTGGAATTATCCGAGAAGAACGTAGCTCAATACAAGCTCGACAAACTCAAACGTGCCGAGAAGCTCAATCCCGAGCAACGCGCCCTACATATCGTCCACGGGATCCAAAAGGATTTGCACTTGGATCGTCCGCCGAAACATATCGAATGCTTCGACAACTCGAATATACAGGGTACGAGTCCGGTGGCAGCCTGCGTTGTTTTCAAAATGGGGAAACCGAGCAAAAAGGATTACCGAAAGTTTCACGTGAAAACAGTCGAAGGGCCGAACGACTTCGCCTCCATGAGAGAAATCATCAGTCGCCATTACACCCGTCTGACGGAAGAGAACTTACCCCTACCCGACCTGATCGTCGTAGATGGAGGGAAAGGACAGCTTAGCGCAGCGTACGAAACATTAGATAAACTGGGGCTCATCGGCAAGATACCCATCATAGGATTGGCCGAACGTCTGGAGGAAATCTTTTTCCCGAAGGACCCCGTTCCGCTGATTTTGGACAAGAAAAGCGAAACGCTCAAGGTCATACAACACCTACGCGACGAAGCACACCGCTTCGGGATCGGGTTCCACCGCGATGTACGAAGTAAGAAACAAATTCAGAGCGAACTGGACAATATCAAAGGCATCGGTAAGAAAACAAAAGAAGATCTGCTCCGCCATTTCAAAAGCGTAAAGCGAATACGCTCCGCAGAAGAGGAAGAGCTTAGTGCTCTTATCGGCCGGAACAAAGCGAAACTATTATACGAAGGACTCAGAAAGAAATAAGAAACAATGAGAGTAGTAATACAAAGAGTAACGGAGGCATCCGTAAGCATCAGAGGAGCATTACACAGCCGTATAGGTCAGGGAGTGCTGATTCTCGTAGGCATAGAAGACCGAGACGGAGAGAGCGACATCGAACTATTAACTTCCAAGATCTCCAACCTGCGTATCTTCGATGACAGCGAAGGGGTGATGAACCTTTCCGTCAAAGACATCAATGGAGAAGCCTTGGTCGTAAGCCAATTTACACTCATGGGATCGACCCGGAAAGGGAACAGACCCAGCTACATAAAAGCTTCCCGTCCTGAGATAGCCATCCCTCTCTACGAGAGTTTCTGCAACAGCTTGTCCGCAAAACTGGGAAAAGCTGTCAGACAAGGCGTATTCGGAGCAGACATGCAGGTCGCATTGGTGAACGATGGGCCGGTAACCATATTGATTGACACCCACAACAAGGAGTAGAGCCATGTCCGACATCACACTAAGAGAGGCACAACAAAGTGTCGACCAATGGATTAAGACACTGGGTATCAGATACTTCAATGAGCTAACCAACATGGCCATCCTGACCGAAGAGGTAGGAGAAGTAGCACGTATCATCGCACGACGGTACGGAGAACAAAGTGAAAAGGAAAGCGACAAGAGCAAAGATTTGGCCGACGAAATGGCCGATGTTCTGTGGGTTCTGCTCTGCCTGGCCAACCAAACCGGTGTGGATCTGACCACCGCATTCCATAAGAATATTGAGAAGAAAACCGTTAGAGACAAAGAAAGACATCAACAAAATACGAAACTACACAACAATGGCAGCAAATAAATACGAAATGGCCTTCGCTCAGTTCGATCCGGTCGAGTCAGAAGAGAGTATTTTACTGAAAACCGATCAAATAATACGGGATCACTATTCACGATTCAACACTCCGGAAACGAAGAAATTCCTGCATGGCGTCATCGATCTGACCAGCCTGAACGCCACGGATACGGAGGAGTCCATCACAAAGTTTACCGAGAGCGTCAATGACTTCGAGGACACAGATCCCACGATTCCATCCGTAGCGGCGATCTGCGTGTACCCCAACTTCGTCTCCACCGTGAGAGAAACGCTCACAGCCGAAAACGTGAAAGTGGCCAGCGTCAGTGGCTGTTTCCCCGCTTCACAGAGCTTTATCGAAGTTAAGTTGGCCGAAACGGCACTGGCCGTAAGCGATGGAGCAGATGAAATAGACATAGTACTCAATATGGGTAAGTTCCTAAGTGGGGACTACGAAGCAGCAGCTATGGAAATCGAAGAGCAAATAGCAGCAGCCAAGGGAGCTACCGTCAAAGTGATACTGGAGACAGGCGCATTGAAAACACCGGAGAATATCCGTCGCGCTACGATTCTCTCCCTTTTCTGCGGTGCACATTTTGTAAAGACATCCACAGGCAAAGGCTACCCCGGAGCGAGCCTTGAAGCAGCCTATACGATGTGCAAGGTGCTGAAACAGTACTACGGACTTTTTGGCGAAGTACGTGGTATCAAACTGTCCGGAGGCATTCGCACAACTGAAGATGCTGTGAAATACTACTGTCTGATCGAAACGCTTTTGGGCAAAGAATGGCTTACGCCGGCATATTTCCGCATAGGAGCCAGCAGCTTGGTGGACGCCCTCCGGCAGGATATTATGGTCTAAATCGGCATCTAAACGCCACTTAATCCAAAAATCAGCACCCATGGCTATCATTCGCAAGAGAAAGACTCAAGAAGAAAAGGAGCTGGAAAATCCGGGCACTTGCCAGACTTTCACCGATATGTACTACCGCTACATCGAACAAGGTGCACGCAACCGCGAGGAAAAGACCAATCCTCCGGTGCAAACGGAGTCTCCAAAATAGCCGTAGCAACGTACGACTCTCGAAAACAACACAGAATCAAAAGAAGAGCCGAGCTGCAATCTAGTAATTTGCAGCTCGGCTTTTAAGAAAGAATGAGTACAAGACTTATTATTTCGCTCTTTGTACGATAAAATCAGCCAAAGCAAGCAGCGACTGCAGAGCATCTGAGTCAGGGAAAACAGCCAACTCAGCCTTTGCTTTGTCTATAAATTCAGCCATTTTTCTTTCGGCATAAACTATACCCCCATGCTCTATGGCAAAGGAGGTAAGAAGCTGTAAATCTTCTTCCGAGAAAGCTTTTTGGTCCAGAATGGTGAGACAATGATCTCGCAGCGCAGACTGCTCGTTCTTGAGAGCGAACAGTAGAGGCAGTGTAATCTTCCCCTCCCGTATATCATTGCCCGTAGGTTTGCCTACGTCATTCCGATAGTAATCGAATATGTCGTCTCTGATCTGGAAAGCATAGCCGAGCAACTCCCCTACCCTCTTCACCTTTTCCACAATCTCTACTGGAGCCTGAACGGTAATAGCACCGACCTCTGCACAAGCACTAAAGAGCATGGCTGTTTTCTGTCGGATCACCCCCATATAAATGTCTTCGTCTATTATCACTTTGTCGGCTGTCTCGAACTGCCTGATCTCACCCTCCGACAGCTCACGTCCCAGCTGGGATATAATCGTGATGATGCGAATATCATTCAAAGCGATGGCACGCATCAGGGCGGAAGAGAGCACGAAGTCTCCCATCAAAACGGCCACACGATTGTCGAAAAAAGCATTGAGGGTCGGTACTCCCCGACGCGTAGAAGCCATATCGATGACGTCATCGTGGATCAGCGTTGCCGTATGGATCATCTCCAGCAGGACAGCCGCCTCGAGAGTCGTCGAATTCGTTTTGCCGGCACAGACGGCTGCGACCAATCCAGTAAGGAGCGGACGGACGTGTTTACCGGTGGAACCGTTCAAGATCTTTATCGCTTTCGTCATCCACTCCGATTGGGAATCGAGTGCATGCTCAAACGAATGATGAAAATCTTTGACGAATCCGTTTATCGGTGCCTGTATGGCTTCGAGAGTTGTCATAATCAGATACTATTATCAATTCGAACAAAGATAGAGATTTTTCTCGCCTATTTTTTGTCAGCGAATACACTCCTTCAAGGTCTGTATTGCGGATGGTCCTTCATGAAAAATGAGATCAACAATACTTAGGTTGGGCAGGAATCCATACTTATGGGCAAAAGTTCGGTAGTAAACACGTGGGCGGAAACTTTCATCTTCGGGAGCTTGCTTGGGACGGATCGAGTAGCGAAAGTCATTGGGACAGTCCTCCACGTACTCAGAAGTAAACATAATTAACGGCGAAATGTCCAGCCATTCAAGGCATACGGAAAGGAGATCCAAATTAAAGTCCCAAAGGAAAGTATATTTATGCCTGTAAAACGGCTCTATTTCAGTCATATAATGGTCAAAAAAAGGCGCCGAACCGTAAGAGCTGATAAGAGCATTCAGGTGCAAATGACGCCAGTTGCCATGCTCACTGATGCGAATATCTCTAATCGGTGCCTTGGGAGAAGGAGATTTTTCGACCGGTATGGTCAGCGGTTGCATACCTTCGGGTCCGGCTATGTGGCAACGATTGCGATAGCTTTGCTTCACAAAGTTTTCTGCCGTCTCCAAAAGAACACCCTCGCGATGCAACAGCTTCGTGAAGTATTGGATCGGTGGCAGGTAAGCCGTAGAGAGGACGATCGGATCGGAAGGAGAGAGGAGATTCATACGCTCTGTCACTCTCCTATTCAATTTGCGTTCATGACCACTCCCACTATACTCTCTTCCGGCACGATACCGAGATGGCGGGAATCGGGTCCGCTCGCAGGATTGTCCGCCAGAATCCAGTAGTAATTGCGGCGGAAATGGAAGAAAGCCGTTTCGGCACCGTCGCGGTAGAGTTTTCCTCGGCGAAAGCTGATGTTCGAACTGCACTCTTCTTCGATTGCTCTGCGGCAGGCAAGTAAAGACAGAGGAGTCAGGCGATAAGTCCTGTCATTCCTCGGAACGATAATTTTATATGGCTCACGAGGAAGCAAAGAGGTGGGTAACTTCAGTTTTTGCCTGTTTGCGACTACCCCACCCTTTGATAGAAACAAGGTGTCACCGGGCAATCCTATCAGCCGTGCCAGATAGAATCGCGAGTCCGCTTCGCCATCTTGTCTGTACTTTATGACCAGAACATCTCCCCTGTCCGGCGATGCAATCCGATTGATCCATAGCAGCTTTCCGGACCGGTAGGTCGGGAGCATGGCATCGCTTCGAACACGATAGGTAGTAACAAGGAAGAGACGAATGAGGACGGCCGACAACAGAACGACTGCCGGCAAGCCTATGAAAAAAATTCTGTTTCTATACCGCGATTTAATCTGCATTGACCGTTCGCATCATTCTACCGAAGCGGATCTTACCTCCGAAGAGACTCTTGTCCTTATTCAGGGACAACCAGATGAATACAGGCTTTCCGACGATATGATCCTCCGGCACGAAACCCCAATAGCGGCTATCTGCAGAGTTGTGCCGATTATCCCCCATCATGAAATAATAGTCCATCTTGAAGGTGTAGGAATCGGCCGGACGGCCGTTGATGAGAACCGTGCCGTCAGCTTTTTGCACGAGCTTATTTCCTTCGAAATTGCGAATACAACGACTGTACAAGGCCAGATTCAATGGCGTCAAACGAACCGTCATGCCCTTGGCCGGGATCACGATAGGACCGTAATTGTCGCGCGTCCATCCCGTTTCATACTCCAGCGGATACAGGGGGCCGATAGGGGTAGGCTCCTCTACAGCCTTGACGAAAGAAGGCTCTGCTTGCAGCTTGTCCAGCATACCCTGCGTCAGTGGCAAATGATAAATGATTTGAGGTTGATTCGACGCCGAATCGATAAGATTCGAACCGACCGAAGCTTTCAATTCCTCGCTTGAAACAGCACGCACATCATCGTAGCTGATACCCAGTTCGTCTATCAAGTCTACACTCATCTCTCTGCTCATCCTCACCAAATAGTTCAGCTGCATATTGCGCGGATTGCGCTGCTCCTTGCCATCTATATAGATCTGATTATTCCTGATGCTCAATTCTTGTCCGGGCATACCCACACAGCGTTTCACATAGTGGTCGCGTCTGTCCACGGGGCGGTAAACGATCTCCCCGTAGAAATCCGGATTACTCCAAAGCTCCTCCCGTCCTACGAGTTTCTTCCACATATAATAATCCGGATTGGGCTGCTTGACGGCCACCGTATCGCCTGCAGGGAAGTTAAAGACCACCAAATCCCCCTCCTTGACGTGTCCGAAACCCTTCAGTCGCTTGTACGGCAAGAGAGGCTTGTCCGAGAACGATTTGCCACCCGTCAATGGCATCGTATTGTGCGTCAGCGGCACACCGAGCGGAGTCATAGGCGAACGCGGTCCGTACGAAAGCTTGCTCACGAAGAGGTAGTCGCCTATAAGCAAGGTCTTCTCCAGCGAAGAAGTCGGAATGGCGAAGTTCTGAAACAGGAAAGCGAAGATAAAGGTAACGGCTACGACACAGTAGATAATGTCTGCCACCCAGCTGCAAATGATCCGAAGGGTCTTGTTTCGGATATTCTTATACCAGCCCCATTTGATAATATGGAAGAAATAATAATCTACGATCAAAGGCAGAAAAATCAGCCAAAACGGGCCGGCCCATATACAAAAAAGGAGGTAAAGAATAGTAATGGCAACGCCTTTTATACGACGCCATGGCGTCAAATCTTTCCAATGGAAGGTCATATCGTTATTCTGTTGTTATAAGCTGATTAAATCGTTCATCGTCAGAAAGCCTTTGTGCGTGGCAGCATATTCGGCAGCCAGCACGGCACCAAGGGCGAATCCCTCTCGACCGAAAGCTTCGTGGCATATCGTCAGCCGATCCACCTCGGATGTATAGGATATGCTGTGCGTACCCGGGACTTCGCCTTCTCGGATGGAGGTGATCGGGAGTTCGTTCTCCTCCGGCGTCTCCGTCAGTCTCCAAGCGTCCAGCGAGGGAGATTCGGCTATCAATCCCTCGGCCAGTGTAATAGCCGTTCCGCTCGGAGCGTCCAACTTATGTACATGATGGATTTCCGTCAGGTGAGGACGGTACTGATCGTGCCGGCTCATCAATCGGGCAAACATACGACTGAGCGAGAAAAAAAGATTGACCCCGATGCTGAAGTTCGAAGCCCAGAAGAGGGTCTTTCCCTCCCGTCGGCAGCGTTCTTCCAGCTCGGGCAGACGCTCTGTCCACCCCGTAGTCCCGCACACCACCGGCACGGACTTATCCATACAGCGCGAGCAATTCGCATAGGCGGCATCCGGTCGGGTAAATTCGATGGCTACATCGGCCGAACGAAATGCTATCGAATCGAAACGATCTTCCTCTCCGGCATCGATCGTCAGCACCACTTCATGCCCTCGGCTGCATGCAATCCGTTCGATCACATGTCCCATCTTGCCATACCCTATCAGTACTATTTTCATAGGATTTTCTTCTTGGAAAAACGAACCATACCCGGCCGCAAGGGCCAAAGGTACACAGATTTAGCGCAAGTTCATTCCCGTGATCTTGCGGTACAGATCCAGCGCGTATATATCGGTCATGCCGGATATATAGTCCAGCGTGCACTGTATCTTACCGTAGAGGCTCTCCTCCCGTATGTTGTACTGCGTACTTACCCGACTGAGCAGCGTCCGGCTATAGGCATGATCGGGATTGGTGAGGGCTTCCATCATCTTATCTATCAGCGCACCGAATATCTGATGTCCGGCAAGCTCCACATCCACCACATCGCGCGCCACGTAGATCTTCGAATAGGCCATTCGGGCACATGCCCCGTAAGCCTCTTTCAGCCGTGGTTCCATGGCTCCGATGAGAGTGCCGGAGAAGGTACCGGACAATATCTCGTCCTCATGATCCAGAAAGACCCGGGTGCATGATTCGACCAACAGACTGATCACACGCGAACGGAGGTAAGCGATCTGCTCATTGGCATCCGTGATATGATCGAGTACTCCCCGTATATGCCGGAGTTCCTCCTCGGGACAAAAAGCCAGAAAGAGGTTTTCCGTCTCGGCATAAGTAAGGATACGGAGCTTATAAGCATCCTCTATATCCATGATCTGGTAGCAGATGTCGTCGGCTGCCTCCACCAGATAGACCAGCGGATAGCGAGCGTATTTCACCGGATGTTCGTTTCGGCATAGCATGCCGAGCTCTTCGGCGATCATAAGGAAAGTATCCTCTTCCGTGGCGAAGAATCCGAATTTGCCGGCCTTGCCTGCCATCTCGCTGCTGTATGGATACTTCACGATCGAAGCCACCGTACTGTACGTAAGGGCAAAGCCTCCTTTGCGACGGCCTTCGAACTGATGCGTCAGCAGACGGAAAGCGTTTGCATTGCCTTCGAAGTGCAGGAAGTCTTCCCAGCGGCCTCCTTCCTTGCGGACTGCGTCCTCCCATACCCTACCCTTTCCTTCGCGGAAATAAGCCGAAATGGCACGCTCGCCGCTGTGACCGAAAGGAGGATTGCCCATGTCGTGAGCCAGACAGGCAGCCGACACGATGGCACTGATGGCCCCCGACTCCCATGGCAACTCGCCATACCGCGCTTTCAGTCCGCGTGTGATATTATTGCCGAGCGAGCGTCCCACACAGCTCACTTCGAGACTGTGCGTAAGACGATTGTGTACGAATATATTGCCTGCAAGGGGGAATACCTGTGCCTTGTTTTGCAGTCGACGAAAAGGAGAAGAAAAGACCATGCGGTCATAATCTCGTTCGAAGTCCGTTCTCTCCCATGGCTGAGCCGATTGTTTCGGTTGGTGGTAGTGTTCCATACCCACCCTTTTGTCGGAGAGCAATCGCTCCCACTGCATCATAGTCATTGTTCCAATCTGATTCTTATTGAGTTAAAGATAGAAAGATTCGACAGAATGTCGACTAACCGAAAAAGGAAAGACCCGCCCCCTTCCTCGACCGAAAATACCTCTCATAACTATATGCACGGACGAGAGCCGACTACCCCCTCTCAGATCAGCAAAATGAAAGCAAGAGAGCCGACACTGATCAGTATCCACAGGAACAATCCCTGCAGCAGAGCACGAACACCCACGCTCGCAATCACTTCCTTGGTCAGCGATGCTCCGATAAAAAAGAGGGACAGGGTAAGGCCTTTTCGGGCCAAGGAAGCAACAAAACGCCCGACCTCAGGGAAATATGCCTCCAGCAGATAGGTATTCAGGATGATAGCCCCGATAAAAAAGAGGATGAACAGAGGTACGGGAAAGCGTTTGGCTCCCTTCGTTTTATAGACAAAAGAGAATACCAGAGTAAGGGGTACGATCCACAAGGCCCTTGTCAGTTTGATGGTTGTAGCCACCCTGAGTGCTTCTTCTCCATAAGCCGATCCGGCACCTACCACCGAACTCGTATCGTGGATGGCGATGGCTGCCCAAGTACCGAACTGCTGCTGATCCAGAGCAAGCCAGTGGCCTATCGACGGAAAGATGAAGAGCGCAACGGCATTGAGCAGGAAGACGGTACCTAACGCCACAGACATTTCATGCTCTTCTGCTTTCAATATGGGACCCACTGCCGCAATGGCACTACCGCCGCAGATAGCCGTTCCGGCACCGATGAGAGCGGAAGTATTGCGATTCATCTGCAGGATTTTCCGTCCGATGAACCACCCCAACAGAAGAGTGCCGAACACGGAAATTATCGTAAACATCATACCATCGCGACCGGATGCCAACGACTCGCCCAGATTCATACCGAAACCGAGTCCGACTACAGAGTATTGCAATAGCACTTTCGAGCCCAATTTGTTCGCCCGCCGGTGCGTGGAACCGAAGATAAGGGCATAGGCCAAGCCCATCAACAGGGCCACAGGAGGTGTAAGCCAGGAAGTGAAAGGATGAAATCTCTCTACTAAACTGCCTAAAAGCGTAAGGATCAAGAACACTATTATGGCAGGATACGCTATTCGGGAAATATGTGATTTTGGGTTGTCCGTATTCATGAATCGGGTATTTTCACGGAGTAATTCAGGTACAAAAGTAGGTATTTTGTATCGCCACTTGGAAAAAATTCCTTTTCATTTTTGACCGCCTGTCATCACTGATCGCTATGCCTTTTTAGCAACGTTTCCTTCACTTGGGCAAAGAATATTATATCTGAAGTGAACAGAACAGCCTTTTCGTTTTTTAATATAGAGCAGAGCATAATCCGACCTCGGCCGTTCTTGCAGAAAAAGCGAACCGCAATCTCAGAAATAATGGAACGAGAATCTGAAAAATCTCACGCCACAAAGTTTTCATTTTGGTTCGAAAATTTTTCCTTTCCGGCGCCGGAAAAAAGTATTTTACGCGTGACTTTTTGAGTCCTCTTAAGTAAGGTATTTTTTTAACATACTTGTGCCGAATTATGCATCTAACCATGGTGTAGAATCCTCATCTGTAGGTAATTTGCACCGAACAACCGATTTGTCAGTACATTATGTCTGACGAAACGCGTAATTTTGACTTCAAATGAAAGAAAGATTGAACCAAACCGTACGCTATTTTCTGCCTATACTCTTCGCAGTATATGCCGGCTTGGTCATATCTTTCACTCACGTCCATATCATCAATGGCGTGATCATCGTCCACTCCCACGTACAGTGGGGCGACAACGAAAGCAATCCGCAGGACAATCCGCATTCGGATTCGGAATTGATTCTGTACAATCAGCTTTCGGCCATATTCACGACTTATTTGGATACGCCGGCCATAGACTTGAAAGAACCTGTGAGGGTTGTCGGCGTCGTTCCTTTCTTTTGCGATAATCTTATTGCTCTAATTTCGGAGCTAACTCCTTCCAATCATCTCAGGGCTCCTCCCGTAGCCTGATCCATTCTTACCTTATTTCGGACGATCCATTCATTCGGATGGTATTGCGCGCGCTTACAGTGACATCTATTGCATCGGCACTTGTAGATCTGCCTTTCTATGGCTGATTTATCAAGGGGATGGAATGTGCATCCGTAGCCGTGATGCAAGGATTTTCATCCTTCTTAATACCGATCTTTCGTAGGATAGGGAGTGTATTCCACACTCCTAATCTCAAAAACCGACTGAAAAGGATCGGAATAAGGATACCGAACAGACAATAAAAAAGACTATATCCATATCAAGCCAATCAAACCAAAAAATAAAATGAAACAACTAAACATTATCAGCTTCATCATTGCTTTCCTATTCTTAGGAACGAGCGCATCGGCTCAGCAATCGGGCGGATCCGTTACAGGTACCGTAGTGGACAAAAGCTCAAAAGAACCTATCGCATACGTACAAGTATTCGTCAAAGGAACCACTCTCGGAACTTCCACGGATGCAAACGGAAACTACTCGATCAAGGGAATCCCTTCGGGTAATCAAACTATCGTAGCCCGACTCATGGGTTACTCCACTTGCGAAGAAAAAGTACATATAGAAAAGGGTGGTTCCCGCCACGTAGACCTCTATCTGACCGAAGAGATTCTCTCTCTCGATGGGGTAGTGGTATCTGCCAATAGAAACGAGACTTTCCGCCGTCAAGCACCCTCGTTGGTAACGGTACTGTCGCCGGAACTTTTCCTCAAAACCAACTCTACCAACCTGAGTCAGGGACTTAAGTTCCAGCCCGGTCTGCGCGTGGAGGACAACTGTCAGAACTGCGGTTTCAACCAAGTTCGTATCAATGGACTCGAAGGAGCCTATTCGCAAATTCTTATCGACAGCCATCCCATCTTCAGTTCGCTTGCCGGTGTCTATGGCTTGGAGCAGATGCCTGCCAATATGATCGAACGTGTAGAAGTAATTCGCGGTGGAGGTTCGGCTCTGTTCGGCTCTAATGCTGTGGGAGGCGTTATCAACGTAATTACGAAAGAACCGCTTCGCAATTCGGCCGAGATCAGCCATTCTACGATGACCTTCGACCACGCGAAAGGGTGGGGGAGCTTCCAAAATACGACCCAGTTCAACGGTTCTATGCTGACGGAAGACCGCAAAGCCGGTGTCATGGTATTCGGCCAACACAACTACCGTCCCGGACAGGATATAGACGGCGACAGCTTTACCGAACTACCCAATCTGCGCAACCGCTCGCTCGGTTTCCGCTCATACTATAAGACCGGTCTCTACAGCAAAGCAACCCTCGAATATCACAGCATGCAGGAGTACCGTCGTGGTGGCGACAGACTGGACAATCCTCCTTTCGAAGCCCAGATAGCGGAATATCTCCAGCACTATATCAATGGCGGAAGTTTCAAATTCGATCAGGGCTTCAGCGGTGGCAAGGATTTCTTCAGTCTGTATGCTTCGGCACAGGACGTTCAGCGTCGTAGCTACTACGGGGGTGGCGACTATACCGAAAATCTGCTGAACGGAGCAGTTCAGAGTGGAAGCACCGAATCGGACGAATACAACGATGCTTTCACGGCTCTTACTTCCTACGGGACTACCAAGGGATTCGATTTGCAAGGAGGAGGTATGTATCGTCATACCTTCGGAGAAAACTGGGACTTCACCGGCGGACTCGAATATATCTACGGCCAACTCGATGACAGAAGCGGCTACAGACCGAGCAAAATAGATCAGAATACCTCTACTTTTAGTCAGTACGACCAGCTCGAATATAAGACGGAGAAATTGAGTGCCCTTATCGGAGCACGTATCGACTATGTTCTCCTCAATCAGGATGGCAAACGCTATATCGATCCGCTCTTCATTTTCAGTCCCAGAGCCAACGTACGATACAATCCCAATAAGAATCTCAGCTTCCGACTCTCATACAGCGAAGGATTCCGCGCTCCTCAGTATTTCGATGAAGATCTGCACGTAGAGTTGGCCGGTGGTACTCCTATCAGCCGTGTCCTTTCCCCCAATCTGAAAGAAGAACGTTCACGAAGCATCAGTGCTTCTTTCGATTATTACCACAGAGCCGACGAATGGCAATTCAATATCATGGGAGAAGCCTTCTCCACCTTTATCAGCAATCAATTCAAACCATCCGATAAGGTCGAAACCACGAGCGATGGCAAAGAATGGATCATTCGTACCATCTACAACGACAAGGATGGAGTATCGAAGGTATATGGTGTGAATCTGGAGGGAAGAATCGCCTACAACAAATCGTTCGACCTCCAGCTCGGCGGTACATGGCAGAGAAGCCGCTACGGCAGCATCTATACTGCAGTAGAAGCGGACAAAACAACGGGACAAGCCGAGATCTCTGTGAAAGACTATGTACGTACTCCGAATCTGTACGGCTATTTCGTTGCTACGGTACGTCCTACCGAGCACTTCGCCATCAATCTCTCCGGTACATTCACGGGCAAAATGGATGTCGTACACGAAGCCTATGAAGGCGATATTCCCGCAGAACACATAGCTCCGGACGGATCGTTCGACTTTGAAATGAATGGTCAGCAATTCAAAGGTTTGGCCGAAGGTCATGCCAAGCTCGTCAAGACTCCGGCCTTCGCCGATATAGACCTCAAGCTGAGCCACGACTTCCACCTTGCTTCCACTATGACCTTGGAATTGAATGCCGGAATACAGAACATATTCAACAGCTATCAGAAAGACACGGACAAGGGACCGGGTAGAGCTTCTACTTACGTATACGGTCCTATGCAGCCCAGAAGGATTTTCGTCGGTACAAAGATTAATTTCTGATCCCACAACCGATAATTCGGCTACTGATCAAATAAGATTCATAGCTACTTTTCTATATCTGTGACGCGATCGGTTGCTTCACCTTTCAACAGGTGGGCAACCGATTTTCTTTTTATTATATATTCCTTTTTGAAAAGAAAAAATATATAGGAAGAAGGAGGTCGGTTGAAACTGTTGATAAGGCTTGTAACTGCTTGGTGAATAGGGTAGGGGATTAACAGATTTGGAATAGATACTGATAGCTTACTAACAGGTTATCCACTTCGTTGAATGCTGATAGCCAATGAGTTTCCATCGGAATGTGGAAAACTTTTGTTTCTACGGTCGATTCGGTCTGTTTGTTTTTGTGCCGAGCTGTGAATAATCCTTGGCAAAAGTTGATGAGAATTTGCTGCTAACTTTTTTGTCTTTGCAAAAGAATAATTTTATATGAAGATTCTTTCGGATCGGGCAAGAGAATAAACAAGTTTTTATCAGCGAATTTTCAACAGGTTTATCGACAGTCTATGTGGAAAACGATTGTTTCAGACGACTGAATAGACGATATTTGTATCGATCTTCGGTTAGTCATGATTATAGTCAGCAGAGCAATAGTTCTCCACAATACGGCTTATAACGATAGTTATAGTATAGCCCATCTTTTCAGTAGAGAGAGTGGCAGAGTGTCCTATCTGATACCACGTTCATCCAAGCGAGGGAAAAGTGGCGGTAGCTTGCGTTTGCTTATTTCTCCTCTGAACGAACTGGAGATTACGGCCGAACACAAGCAGCACCGCGATTTGCACTTTATCAAAGAAGCCAAACTATGCAGTTTGCATGGCCGTATTCAGTCTGATCCGGTAAGGAATAGTATAGCACTCTTTCTAGCAGAATTTCTTTATCTGATCTTACGACTGCCGGAAGCCGATACGAATCTGTATGATTTTGTGGCTTTTTCCATAGATAAGTTGGAAGAAATGGACGGGCCGATGGCTAATTTTCATCTGGCTTTTCTTTTTCGTTTGCTTGTTCCATTGGGGTTGATACCCGATTTACAGTTCGGAGGAAGTGTTATTCCGCGTTGGTTCGATCCTGCTGATGGTCGCTTCGTACCGAATGCTCCTGCTCATGGAAGGGGAATTCCGCCACATCAATCGACTTATTTACAGCTATTTAGACGTATTACATTCGATAATATGAAAGCTTTTCGACTTTCGAGAGCCGAGCGAAGACAGGTTTTGGATTATCTGGTGGATTACTATCGCTTTCACCTTCCGCCTTTCCCTCTGTTAAAGACGCCCGACATTCTTTCGACTTTGTTCGATTAACTGTTTTATTTCTAACTGGGAAACGGTGCGGAAAACTTATCTTTGTGCGTATTGCAGAAACACAAAATACTTATGGGAACAGACAAACTATTGGATCAAGTACGTGCCAAAGCCCGAATTTGGCTCGGAACAGAATACGACGACTCCACTCGAAAAGCCGTTCAGGCTATGCTGGACAATGCAGATACGACCGAACTCGTGGATGCATTCTACCGAGATTTGGAGTTTGGTACAGGCGGACTTCGCGGCATCATGGGAGCTGGAACCAATCGTATGAACCGCTATACGGTAGGCGCAGCTACTCAAGGACTCTCCAACTATCTCTTGCGCGAGTTTGCCGGTTCTTCGGATATCAGTGTCGTTATCGGCTACGACTGTCGGAACAATAGCCGTTTTTTTGCCGATACGGCAGCGGCTGTATTCTCGGCCAACGGCATCGGGGTTTATCTGTTTGAGGAACTTCGTCCTACACCGGAAATATCTTACGCCATTCGTCATCTGGGATGTAAGAGCGGTGTAATGATTACAGCTTCGCACAATCCTAAGGAATACAACGGCTATAAGGCTTATTGGGAAGACGGGGCACAGATTATAGCTCCACACGATCGTAATATCATTGCCGAGGTCAATAGAATTCGCTCCGTTGATGAGATCAAATTCGAAGCCAAGCCTGAGCTGATTCGGATGATAGGTGAGAATATCGATTCGGCTTTCATTGCTGAAGTCAAGGCACTGAGTCTTTCTCCCGAAAGCATTGCTCGTCATCGGGATATAAAGATCGTATACACGCCTATCCACGGTACCGGAAGTACGGTGGTACCCCGTGCCTTACGTGAATATGGCTTTGCTAATATCATTCACGTGCCCGAACAGGATGTTGTAAGCGGAGACTTCCCTACGGTACATTCTCCCAATCCCGAAGAGCCTGCAGCTCTCGCTTTGGCTATAGCCAAAGCGGAAGAAACGGGTGCCGATTTGGTTTTGGCCAGCGACCCCGATGCAGATAGAATAGGAGTTGCTGTGCGCAATAATGAGGGTAGGATAGTGCTCATCAATGGCAACGAGATTTGTTCGCTGCTTATCTATTATTCCATCATGCGTCGCAAGGAATTGGGCGATTTGCATCCTGATGATTATATCGTCAAGACGATTGTAACTACGGAATTGATCCGCGATATAGCGAAGAAAGAGCATGTGAGCATGTTCGATTGCTACACCGGTTTCAAATGGATAGCAGCCGTTATAAGAGAGAATGAAGGTCGTCGCCGCTACATAGGAGGTGGAGAGGAGAGTTATGGATTTTTGTGGGAAGACTTTATTCGAGACAAGAGTTCGGTATCTGCTTGTGCACTCTTCTGTGAAATGGCAGCTTGGGCTTTGGATCGAGGCATGAGTGTCTATCGACTCATCCGCAGCATCTATTTGGAATACGGTCTTTACTACGAAAAGGGACTTAGTGTGGTGCGTAAAGGCAAATCCGGAGCAGAAGAGATAGAAGCCATGATGAGAAATTATCGTGAGTATGCACCTGTAGAGCTCGGAGGTTCGCCCGTGCAGGAAATATTGGACTATGCTTCTCTCGAAGGAAAAGATTTCACAAGAGGAGAGAAGTTTTCACTCGATATGCCTACAACGAGCAATGTTCTTCAGTACAAGACCGAGGATGGCACCAAGGTTTCCATCCGTCCGTCAGGTACTGAACCGAAAATCAAGTTTTACATCGGAGTTCATTTCTCGGTCGCTAATGAGCAGGAATTAGATCGGGCCTATATAGTAGCAGAAGAAAAGATTGCTACCATCCTCCACGACCTCGGTGTCTGATCTGCATTTTCAGCTATAGATTAAGATAAACCAAGGGCTGCACCACAAGGGACTCTCCCTTTCGGCACAGCCCTTAGTCTATTTTTTTACTTGTAGATATCCCCTATTCGAGACCTTTGCAAAATAAGGAGGTGGAGTAAAGAGGAGTTCTTCGCATAAAAGGAGCGAGTGAAAGCGACTGCTGGCGGTTGTTCTTCAGCAGCACGAATAGTTCTTCGCATAAAAGGAGCGAGTGAAAGGGGTGACAGTAAGGAGTGAAAGTAGTTGTAAATCCCCCCTTTGAGGAGCTGCTTGCACGAGCTCCTCAAGGGTGGTTATGCCTTATCCTACGGATGAGGACATAATTATCCCCGGGGTTCTGTATAAATTAACGCCAGTTCGATCTAAGCGAACATACCATAAAAATAAAACAAGTAGCTGTAAATCATACTCTTTTGTGATTCTCCGGCTGCATAATGATCGGGAAGAAGGGGCGGCTTCTAAGTCATTGGGCTTCAGATGTAGATAAAAAGCCATCTGAAGGCAATATAAGTGCCTGAAAAACACTGTGTGGAAAATAAAACACACTAATAACCAATGTGTTGTGCCATTCCTTTATATCGAACTCACGTTAAATTAAAGGCGATGCTTTCAAGAATGTTTTGAGTATGGGTCTTGGCAAGTCCCCGGTATCGACATCGTCCGCCATGAAACCACCGGCGAATACTGCCAAAGGTGCGTTCGATGGTGCTCCGTATCGGACCGATTGCTTTGTTTCGTTGCTTCTCTTCCTCGGTCAATGCCCTGTTGCGTTGTGCCTTGTGCATAATGCCGTCTTGAAGGTGATGGGCTTGCAGGTAGGAACGATTTTCCCCGCAAGCATATCCTTTGTCCGCCAAGACGGCTGTGCCTTGAGGTATGTTTGCACCCTGCAATAGCGGAATAAACTCCTTCGTGTCACTGCGGTTCGCTGCTGTCGTTATCACCTTTTGAACAATGCCTTGAACATTGGTCAGACAATGCTTTTTGTATCCGTAGTGATAACGCTTTTGTTTGTACACCCAACGGGCTTCTTCATCCGTCCCTTTACGCTGACGGACAACCTGTTTTTGATAATCCTCCTCTGCCTCTTTTTCCTCCTCGCTCCGATTGTCTTCTCTGTCGTCTGCGACTTCAATCGTAATGCTTCCGTTGGGTTTATGCGGCGTCTTCACAAGGCTTGCATCGACAAGCACCCCTTCCCTGACCGAAATGTGATGGCGGGAAAGTTGTTTGTTAAACTGCGCCAATAGTTTGTCCATGAGCCCCAACTCTGTCAGTGCCGAACGAAATCGACTGATGGTGCTGTGGTCGGGAGATACCTCTTCCATCTTCAGCCCCAAGAATCGGGAAAAGGTGATTGAATCATTGATGCGCTCCTCCAAAGCACAATCACTGAGGTTGTACCATGTCTCCAAAAGCAACATCTTGAATAAGAGAATCACGTCATAAGCCGGGGCGCCGATGGCATTTTGTCGCTTCGTGTATTTCTTGTTGATCAGCGTCCTGATCGGACGCCAATCGATAAGCGTGTCAACCTGATTGAGGAAGTCGTTTTGTGCTTTGCGATAACGCTTTGAAAGGAGTGCGTCTGCAAATGTTACATGCTCATCGGTATTCTTGGATTGGTATGCCATGGGAGGAATATTATGCTGTTTTTAATACTCAAATATACAAAACAACTCCCTATTATACAATGAATTAACAAACAAAATACACACCAATCGCCGTGCAAAGGTCTCCATATATCGTTTTAATTCCTGTATGGTGCAATTGAAATAAACGAAATGAAAAAGACAACAAACAGAAGACCCTCGTTTTAATTCCTGTATGGTGCAATTGAAATGTGCCAGCTGCAGGGGGATGACATAGCCATTGACGAGTTTTAATTCCTGTATGGTGCAATTGAAATGTGCCAGCTGCAGGGGGATGACATAGCCATTGACGAGTTTTAATTCCTGTATGGTGCAATTGAAATTCCGCGCCGCGAGGTGGAGACCCTGCCGGAGGCGAAGTTTTAATTCCTGTATGGTGCAATTGAAATCCTGAGAAAGAGGGGAGGGAGGAGCGATAGACGAAGTGTTTTAATTCCTGTATGGTGCAATTGAAATCGAGAATCTATTGAGTAGCGAAGTCGTCACAAAGATGTTTTAATTCCTGTATGGTGCAATTGAAATAGCCATAGCTCTTCAATTTCAATTTCTTCTTTTAATGTTTTAATTCCTGTATGGTGCAATTGAAATCGAAAATAACAAAAATAGATATATTTATAAAAAAGAGTTTTAATTCCTGTATGGTGCAATTGAAATACTCTTATCATCTACTATCTCAAAAGCTCTTTTTGTTTTAATTCCTGTATGGTGCAATTGAAATTCGCTATAACCCTATGTGATTCAGGAATCGGCTTGCTAGTTTTAATTCCTGTATGGTGCAATTGAAATGAAACATTCGAGCCGTATTCAATTACGCCATCAATGGTTTTAATTCCTGTATGGTGCAATTGAAATCACCCATTGTGCCGCCGTCCTGACCGAAAACTTCTTTAGTTTTAATTCCTGTATGGTGCAATTGAAATTCGCTATAACCCTATGTGATTCAGGAATCGGCTTGCTAGTTTTAATTCCTGTATGGTGCAATTGAAATGAAACATTCGAGCCGTATTCAATTACGCCATCAATGGTTTTAATTCCTGTATGGTGCAATTGAAATCACCCATTGTGCCGCCGTCCTGACCGAAAACTTCTTTAGTTTTAATTCCTGTATGGTGCAATTGAAATTCGCTATAACCCTATGTGATTCAGGAATCGGCTTGCTAGTTTTAATTCCTGTATGGTGCAATTGAAATGAAACATTCGAGCCGTATTCAATTACGCCATCAATGGTTTTAATTCCTGTATGGTGCAATTGAAATCACCCATTGTGCCGCCGTCCTGACCGAAAACTTCTTTAGTTTTAATTCCTGTATGGTGCAATTGAAATATTTCTTCATCTCGCGCTTGCTCAAAAGCGCGTTCAGTTTTAATTCCTGTATGGTGCAATTGAAATTGCATCAAGTCACGAACTTTCTGCGAGATGGAAAGTTTTAATTCCTGTATGGTGCAATTGAAATCCGTCTCGAAAAAATATCGGGACGTTTTTGTTTTCTGTTTTAATTCCTGTATGGTGCAATTGAAATCTCCTTCACTTTGTCGACAATGTGCACTGTATTTGGTTTTAATTCCTGTATGGTGCAATTGAAATAGGCGGAGTATCTCTTTGCCACCCAGTCCGCGCGCAGTTTTAATTCCTGTATGGTGCAATTGAAATCGTAACCGCCTCGGTAGACCGCTCCGCACGGTCGTTGTTTTAATTCCTGTATGGTGCAATTGAAATGTGCATTCCGGACAGCTTTCGCTTAAAAAGTTAGCGGGTTTTAATTCCTGTATGGTGCAATTGAAATAAGAACGAACGCCTGCGCGATAAGCACCGCGAGCGTAGTTTTAATTCCTGTATGGTGCAATTGAAATATTTACCTGCAGACTTGTGCCCACCCACTTGATAGAGTTTTAATTCCTGTATGGTGCAATTGAAATTGGTCACGGAGCGATACCATGAGTGTTTAGTAGATGGTTTTAATTCCTGTATGGTGCAATTGAAATCGGAGGAGATCAGCTATGCGGATGATACCACCCGTGGTTTTAATTCCTGTATGGTGCAATTGAAATTCAGAAAACTCGCGTCCATCTGATAGATGTACACGAGTTTTAATTCCTGTATGGTGCAATTGAAATTAAACGATCGAGGCGCGGAGACCCTCCTTGCCAGTAGTTTTAATTCCTGTATGGTGCAATTGAAATCCGTTCAGGAAAAAGTAACCGAGCTGAAGACCATGCTGTTTTAATTCCTGTATGGTGCAATTGAAATAGGTGCTATCGCAGGACTGCAGGACATCCTCAATCGTTTTAATTCCTGTATGGTGCAATTGAAATAGCCGCTCGACTTGACGCCATGCAAAAACAGATAGAGTTTTAATTCCTGTATGGTGCAATTGAAATTCTGCGAGTTGTGAGAGGCAATAAACTGCTGGGAGCGTTTTAATTCCTGTATGGTGCAATTGAAATATTGCTGTTAATTCTGTCATCTCTTATTTCTTTTAGTTTTAATTCCTGTATGGTGCAATTGAAATTCTATCTGCGTATAGCCCTCGCCGTCCACGCCCTGGTTTTAATTCCTGTATGGTGCAATTGAAATGGGAAGCTGCTTTGCTCGCTGAGATAGCAGCACTTCAGTTTTAATTCCTGTATGGTGCAATTGAAATTTTATTGACGCCACCCCGCCGACGAAAAAAAATCATGTTTTAATTCCTGTATGGTGCAATTGAAATTTTCGGTCTTTACGTTTGTCGCCACGGATACATGCTGTTTTAATTCCTGTATGGTGCAATTGAAATATTGTAAATAAATTACATGGCTATTGAAAAACAAATTGTTTTAATTCCTGTATGGTGCAATTGAAATGATTGTACGACTTTGCTATAAAGTCTGAGTTATTAAGTTTTAATTCCTGTATGGTGCAATTGAAATTATCAACAATCACCGTCATATGTGTAATATACTTGAGTTTTAATTCCTGTATGGTGCAATTGAAATGGGCAGGCGTATTGCCCCACTTCTCCCCGAATGCATGTTTTAATTCCTGTATGGTGCAATTGAAATTGAGGAATCATATCAGTGTTTATTTTTTCATCGATTGTTTTAATTCCTGTATGGTGCAATTGAAATTGGAAGTGGGTAGAAGAAAGCCCCAACGTGTTTAAGGTTTTAATTCCTGTATGGTGCAATTGAAATCATGACAAAGAGACGGTTATCGGTAGAGGACAGGCAGTTTTAATTCCTGTATGGTGCAATTGAAATCGCGTGGAAGGGGCATGTACACTTGTAGTTCGCCCGTTTTAATTCCTGTATGGTGCAATTGAAATTGACAGGCCCTGCAGCGTGTGAGAGCGGAAATGCGTTTTAATTCCTGTATGGTGCAATTGAAATATTTTCAATCATGATATTTTATTTTTCCTGCAAACGCGTTTTAATTCCTGTATGGTGCAATTGAAATTCGCATGTGGGAGCGCGGCGGTCTCTGCTTTACGAAGTTTTAATTCCTGTATGGTGCAATTGAAATTCAGCGTGATGAGCGCTTGAGGCTCCTCCATCGAGTGTTTTAATTCCTGTATGGTGCAATTGAAATAAGGATGATTTGGAAAATTTAGTAAGATAGTTGATAGTTTTAATTCCTGTATGGTGCAATTGAAATTTCTTGGAGAAAGCGAAGACCATGAACCTAAGCGTCGGTTTTAATTCCTGTATGGTGCAATTGAAATGGAAATATAGTTATTGTATCTACTAAAAGACATAGTGTTTTAATTCCTGTATGGTGCAATTGAAATACCCCATCTTGCAGAGTATATGCGAGCAAAATTTGTTTTAATTCCTGTATGGTGCAATTGAAATTAGTTAGCACAGTTGCTACTATCGTAGTAGCTGTGTTTTAATTCCTGTATGGTGCAATTGAAATAGATAAACTTTCTTCTCGAATTAAGAAAATCGAGAGTTTTAATTCCTGTATGGTGCAATTGAAATCCGCGGCCATCGAGGCCACCGCCTCCGTCCTCCGCGGTTTTAATTCCTGTATGGTGCAATTGAAATTATGAAAACAGAAAAGAACTTCTCAGCCCTGAGTTTGGTTTTAATTCCTGTATGGTGCAATTGAAATCAAACTCAATGATTATCTGTCAAGAAGCAAGAAACGAGTTTTAATTCCTGTATGGTGCAATTGAAATAGTAAAAATTACCCTAGATGCCGAAACGGACGGCCTTGTTTTAATTCCTGTATGGTGCAATTGAAATCAGAATTTGCACGAACAGTATGATGTTCGTGTTCTTGTTTTAATTCCTGTATGGTGCAATTGAAATAAGCGCGAGACAGGCCGAGCCGGCACAGCTTAGTGCGTTTTAATTCCTGTATGGTGCAATTGAAATAAAACGGCGATAAAATAGCGTTCGAGATTTTCCGCAGTTTTAATTCCTGTATGGTGCAATTGAAATTAGTTGTAGCGATTGTCTCAGTTGCATTACTCCTTACGTTTTAATTCCTGTATGGTGCAATTGAAATAAATAACGAGAAAAAGAATGCTTAAATTGTTCTTCGTGTTTTAATTCCTGTATGGTGCAATTGAAATAGAAGAGGGTAAACTATTTGCTAATCTTGAATGCTTGTTTTAATTCCTGTATGGTGCAATTGAAATTCTCAATATCTTTCATAGCTACTAAAAATTTACGAAGTTTTAATTCCTGTATGGTGCAATTGAAATATTGCTGTTAATTCTGTCATCTCTTATTTCTTTTAGTTTTAATTCCTGTATGGTGCAATTGAAATTCTATCTGCGTATAGCCCTCGCCGTCCACGCCCTGGTTTTAATTCCTGTATGGTGCAATTGAAATTGCCCCCTCACCCATCTAACCTCGAGCCGTTGAGCCGTTTTAATTCCTGTATGGTGCAATTGAAATGATTACATAATGATAGACGACAGAGATTGTGCAGAAGTTTTAATTCCTGTATGGTGCAATTGAAATGTACTGATAATTACGCTGCAAGGTCAGACGGTGATGTTTTAATTCCTGTATGGTGCAATTGAAATTTGCCAGGGCTTGCTGATGCGCGCGCTCCAGCTGCTGTTTTAATTCCTGTATGGTGCAATTGAAATACAGAACCAGCTCCGTCAAATCTCCCGCTTTTTGTCGTTTTAATTCCTGTATGGTGCAATTGAAATTGCCCCCTCACCCATCTAATCTCGAGCCGCTGAGCCGTTTTAATTCCTGTATGGTGCAATTGAAATTATTCATTCGCTCAAGCGAGGGCATCCTGCTGCAGCGTTTTAATTCCTGTATGGTGCAATTGAAATGCTCGCGGAGGGAGAGGGTGCCGGTATCCTGCCTCCGTTTTAATTCCTGTATGGTGCAATTGAAATAGAGTCTGTATGTGAAAGTGTAGTTCGAAACATTATGTTTTAATTCCTGTATGGTGCAATTGAAATAGAATACTTTGAAGTTGTATTCAATTACTTTGAAGTTTTAATTCCTGTATGGTGCAATTGAAATCCGTTGTGACAGAGCTGCGCCGTCGTGGCTATGATGGTTTTAATTCCTGTATGGTGCAATTGAAATTGAAAGCCCGAAGATAATCTACACGCAAGATTGTTAGTTTTAATTCCTGTATGGTGCAATTGAAATCGTCATCAGGTGGATATTCTTACTGCTATCCACGAGTTTTAATTCCTGTATGGTGCAATTGAAATTCGTCTGCGACGTATCGCAGCTCTGCCAGCTCCGCGGTTTTAATTCCTGTATGGTGCAATTGAAATGCATCTTCGCAGGAAAGAAGAAGGCTCCGTCCTCGAGTTTTAATTCCTGTATGGTGCAATTGAAATAACAGTCAAGGGGGAGCCGACCTCTCCGGCGGATTTGTTTTAATTCCTGTATGGTGCAATTGAAATGCAGTGCGGCCGACAAGGCTAACCTCGCTCAGCTGAGTTTTAATTTCTGTATGGTGCAATTGAAATAATCCATGTTCATGAGGAGAGGATACGAGTTCTATTGTTTTAATTCCTGTATGGTGCAATTGAAATCCTTTTGCTATTGCAGCAAACATATACAATAATAAGTTTTAATTCCTGTATGGTGCAATTGAAATACTTCATGGATTTAGCGAGATACTCATTATAATTAAGTTTTAATTCCTGTATGGTGCAATTGAAATTCTTCAAAGATAGTTGTTATCAAATATCGCGCTGAAGTTTTAATTCCTGTATGGTGCAATTGAAATATCTTCAAAGATAGTTGTTATCAAATATCGCGCTGAAGTTTTAATTCCTGTATGGTGCAATTGAAATGCTCAAGCGTCCAAGAAAGTTCAAGAAATTGTACTAGTTTTAATTCCTGTATGGTGCAATTGAAATTACTATGGTGTCTGCATTTGAGATACGCAAATAGCAAGTTTTAATTCCTGTATGGTGCAATTGAAATCCTCAATATCTTTCATTGCGACGAGAAATTTGCGAAGTTTTAATTCCTGTATGGTGCAATTGAAATAATCTATGATGATATAGAAGAAGACGACTTGTTGTTGTTTTAATTCCTGTATGGTGCAATTGAAATATTAATGATTTTCTGAAATAAAGAAGCAGTTGCATAGTTTTAATTCCTGTATGGTGCAATTGAAATCTCAATATCTTTCATTGCGACGAGGAACTTGCGAAGTTTTAATTCCTGTATGGTGCAATTGAAATCCCCGTGGTAACTCATACCACCGACTATTCCACCGTGTTTTAATTCCTGTATGGTGCAATTGAAATTTTGAGTAATCATCGAATAATTATCGATTAATCATTGTTTTAATTCCTGTATGGTGCAATTGAAATTTATATGCATCATATTCTTAAAGTATTTTATTTGAAGTTTTAATTCCTGTATGGTGCAATTGAAATGACGAATACGGCGTTCATCATCGATAGTCGCGATGCGTTTTAATTCCTGTATGGTGCAATTGAAATCGGGCGGCCAACCGGTCACAACAAGAATAGACCGATGTTTTAATTCCTGTATGGTGCAATTGAAATTTCCTTCCAGTCGCAGCTTAAGATACTGCGACTACGTTTTAATTCCTGTATGGTGCAATTGAAATAATTTTCATCAGAGCATAAAAAAGGGCAAACTTTTTGTTTTAATTCCTGTATGGTGCAATTGAAATGATACGAGCACCAAGGCTGCGATACCGATTGCGTAGTTTTAATTCCTGTATGGTGCAATTGAAATCCTCGAGCAGATCTTCCTGCTCTTTGATGAGTGAGGGTTTTAATTCCTGTATGGTGCAATTGAAATGCAGGTTGATTATAATGTTGAAGATGCTTTAAGGGGTTTTAATTCCTGTATGGTGCAATTGAAATCTCGTATCGACTTTCAAGCAGGCTGGAGTGCAGCCTGTTTTAATTCCTGTATGGTGCAATTGAAATAATATGAGATCGGAAACAATTATAGTTGCGTCGATATGTTTTAATTCCTGTATGGTGCAATTGAAATTCACAATAACCGACAAAATGTCTCGCGTAACGTACAAGTTTTAATTCCTGTATGGTGCAATTGAAATGTCGCCTGTTTTCTTGAACTCCTCACTGATTCGTAGTTTTAATTCCTGTATGGTGCAATTGAAATGATGGTGTCGACATCATACGACAATAGATCGTCGAGTTTTAATTCCTGTATGGTGCAATTGAAATGATGGTGTCGACATCATACGACAATAGATCGTCGAGTTTTAATTCCTGTATGGTGCAATTGAAATAATATTTTTTCAAAAATTGTAAAACTTATTAAGTCAGTTTTAATTCCTGTATGGTGCAATTGAAATAAGTTGCTGATTGTCTTAGAATGAAAGGTTATGCTCGTTTTAATTCCTGTATGGTGCAATTGAAATATAATATTACATAATGGCACACTGATGGTAAACTTGTTTTAATTCCTGTATGGTGCAATTGAAATCATGATGTACAAATATATCATGATCGTATACTACGTTTTAATTCCTGTATGGTGCAATTGAAATCCGTTACAAATATAGGCTTTTCTGTTTGAATGTGAGGAGTTTACGAGAAGGTGAAACCCAAAATTCAGACATTCATAGTTGTCGATGTCTGATTCTATGAAAAACCAAGGGGTGTGACGACTGATATATTTTATTGATTATCAATCATTTCAAAGATCGCCGGAGGTTAATCATAACAAAAGGCTTGATGAATTTGCTCGAATCGACGCTTCAAAAGATAGATAGCGGGAGCTGTATCGTGCTGTATTATAGAAATATATCCGTTGCAGAACGCTCTTTGCCAATTATTTCTTTTTCCAACCAACGTTCTTGTCTGGAAGAAAATATGATCAGACTATCTTCTTCTTTTTCCATAATTCTGGCTGCTCTACTCTTCAGCTCTAAGAGCTTGACTTCCGATATTTCCCCCTCGAACACAGAGTTCTGAATCCAATTCAGATATTTTCTGCACAGTTTTAGCATTTTGCCAACACGCTTTTCCCCGATATCGTACACTAAAATAATATACATTACCAATACATCTTAAAGGGTTGATACTCTTCGATCCCAAGAATGTCTTTGGCTATTTTGTAGCATTCGAGCTTGACCAGGTGCTTGAAACTGATGGAACGATTGAGCTTGCGATGTCGAATCGTTTCAGAAAGTCTTTCTTCGAAGGCTTGTACGAAAAGCTTCTTTCCCGATGGATTTAGGATACATTTATTGAGTTGCTTGTCGAAGTGTTTGGCCTGTATTATTCTCTTGTTCATGACTTTGAAGATTGTGCGATCTACCAATATGGGCTTAAACACTTCCGATATATCCAAGCATAGAGAGTATCGCCTCTCCCCGGGCGTATGTAGGAAGCTGATCGTGGGATTCAGTTGGCTTTGATGGATTGCCTTCAGGCATAGGGTGTAGCACATCATATTGCCGAAAGAGATGAGTGCATTTACCTCATTTTGAGGGGGTTGTTTGCTTCTCGCCCCCATTTCGAAAGGATCGATAATAAGGTTGAAAGCATCATAGTATGCTTGCCGGATATTACCTTCGATACCCATAAGAGCCTCTATCGTTGTCGTTTCCTCCAGGCGCAATGAATACTTGTCGATTAGCTCCATCATCGGCTGCATATCTTTTCCCCGATTGTTGTAGTAGGCTAAGTTTTTCTGCATATTAGAGGCTGCACCTTCAATAAACTTTCTGGCCAGAAACAATCGTTTCTTCTTATTCTTATATGCCGAAGCCTGTGCCAGGAGCATTTTTCCTGATAGCAAGAAGTCGCGAGGCATAAAAGAACCGGTGTAATTTTCGTAATAATCGAAAAAATGGACTGCGATGTCATTGCTCCCAAGGAAATTGTATAAGCTGCTATTGGCCCTCAAAGAGCCAAACACATAGAAATCGCTAATTCCTTCAACGGGAATGTAGCGGGCTTGTCCTGCTTGTTCCTGTCCGTTTTCTCCCTCTTGGATCGGGACAAAGCGGATGGTATTGTCTTTTCGGGACAATTCGCCGGGGTTAAATAGATAATATGTCTTTTTCATTGCTCTTCTCCCGAGAAGCAGAATTCGTAATAGCTACAGTTTTTACAGATCCCGGAGTCGATAACAGGAGGACAATCCTCGTGACTGATAATCTGTAGGATCTCCTGCTCGATCTCTCTGATCCGTTCGCGATCTATGTCAGAAAGAATCACTTCTTCCTTTTTTCGTAGAGTCGGATACTCCAATATCCCCGTTGCTCCCAATACCCCATTACGCTCCAATACATATAAGTAATAGAGTAGTTGGAGTCTGTGGGCAGGCGATATTTTGTTAGACTTTTTGACCTCGTGTACCACTCTGTTTTTTGCATCGTAAAAGTCTATCTTGATGCCGTCCAACTCCAATTCTTGGTATCGCTCCGGTCGTTGCTGGTACGTTGTCTCATGGATCAATTTCCCCTCGTACACTAAATCAGATGTATGCTCCATCGTAATACCTGCAGAGAAAAGCCATAGCTTTCTCCGACAAACCTGATGATAGTTGAAGTGCGTGCCGGTGATAATCATAAAAACTCAAGTCCTTATTTCTTTTATTCAGCCATAATAAGGAGTATAACTTTTTGTTCTTTGGGAGAACCCAAGCAGAGACACAGAAAAGGAGTATCTCTGCTTGAGTTAATATAGCTATAGCTGATTTTCGTAATCGAAAGCCTGCAGCATCTCAATAAGGCGTTTTTCTGCAGCATCGAGGGCATCGGCACTTTCGTTTTCCACTACTACATGCGCTGCGCAGGGAAGAGTAATGAAAAGCTCGGCTCCGGCCTTTTCGTCCACGATAGGTTTGGCTTTAGGCTTTTCGCTACCGTCATCTACGAGTTTGGCTCGGATTGCTCCTGCCTGCGCATTGGCTTTGTCACTGATCGCAATAGCAAGAGTCTCCATCAAACTGAATGTACGCGCTTGATTGGATGTGATGCGCCAATGAATAAGGGCATGTGCCAGTGCAGGAATAATCTTATCCCGTCCTGCCTTGGGCAGGACTAAACATTTGCCAAAAACTGTTTCGCTCTCCACCCATCCATTTGCTCGCAACTTCTTTATCGTTTCTGGATCTATTTCCGGATCATGCTGATTGAGCGATACAGAAAACAGTGTACGCAAATCGATCGCAATATCGTAGACGAAGAGGCCGGAGGCTCGTTTATTGTCCGGGATCCAATGCCGGCGAGTCAGAGTGCTTCCGGTATCACGCAAGAACGATTCTATTTCCTCTTCCGAAAGCAAACTGCTTTGCCCGGCTAAACGGACATTAACGGGGTGATTGTCCGGCCTGTCACTGCGGTCGAATGTCAGATTCTCTTTGCTCACACCGCAAAGCAATGGATGTAATGGGCGCATAGCCGATACGGAGAGAGGGCTACGACGTTTTTTCGTGATACCGTCTCCTGCACGCATCCAACCGCCGATGAGCTGATCGGCATATTCAGGATCACATGGTGACCAAGGTTCTTTTTGTGTGAGTTCTTTTTTTGAGGAAATCTCATAGTTGAATGTAATGGGAGCCATTTGCACATTGAGACAGTCGGTGAAGGCTTCCAACACGGATCGCTTTACTTGCTGTCCGCTCGAATAAGCTAAAGAACGGTCGTATTGGGCATCGTAATAGGTTTTTTGTCCGTCTTGTACGCAAAACACGGTGTGTTCTGCTCTTTTGAGACCTCTGAGATAAATGTATGGTTTCATATCTTGAAAAAATTATTGATTTATTGTTTGTTAATTACCGCGTAATGGAATCGTATCAAGGTGAGAAAATAAGGAACATTATCCGAAGGCATAAGATGGACAATCGATGCCATCTCTTCCAATTCCTTTGCAACTTCGGATTCTTCTACAATAGCGGTCAATCGTTCGATAAAAACCTTCTTGTTCGTTGCTTCCAATAGCAGTTTGATCGCATTGGTGCGACCGGTCCTTCCGGCTTTACCTCCGGATCCAAAGAGCTGTAATGTTTGGGCAAATTCTTTGGATTTTCCCCATAATTCTTCGTTGTTGAGCATAGCTAATAACCAAATTTGATATGTATTATATTGTATTGTTTGTTCTTCATTTCCTGCTTTGCAAACCGGTATCTTTCCTTTTCGCATATAATCGCTCAGTCCTTTCGGCTCCATGGCTTTTAGTCCGACAGAGCCTTCGCTGCAGGCTTTGGCAAAGCCGATGGCAGTACCGAACAACTTCACAGCATCCTTATATTTATCTGCGCCAAAGTATCGATCGAACAGCTCATTTGCCTTACGAATAGGCCATAAGACGAAAGGAATAAAGCCGATAGTCGTATTTGTTTGGCCTATGTTGTATATGTATCCCATCATCTTAGGGTCTTCGAAACGTTTGCTTATCGAGACCAGAAGTTGTGCCCACGGCAAAATCGAGACTTCCATGATACCGTCTTTCGTGCTGTATACATCGGAGAAGTCGAGTGAGCAGTCTTTGGAATCATATAGTTTTTTTATCCATTGTCCATTCCACGTATTGATTTGGTTGCCACGCATGCTCGGTGTCTTGTCAAGGTGTCGTCTGTATTCCTTCCACCCCTCGAAAATGTCCAATAGAAGCTCCGGCTTATTGAAAAGAATAGTCATTCCTCCTTGTACACCGACTCCTAAACCGGCCCCGATCCATGACAAATAACTTTCCGATGCATCTATTTCATTACGAGGGATAGATACCTGTCCGGATGTCGTGGATAGAGGATCGATAGAGGGATAACCAATGGCAATACTCGCATCGGCTATTCCCGAATCAATTTTTTCAACGAACTTCTCCAGACGTTCGGCTCGCCTTTCTGCTGTCTCGAAATGCTTTTTGCCTAAGATCATGTCTTTCCATGATATTTTGGGGTTTTCGAAAGGAGAATTACCCGCCGTCATCAAATACTTTTCTTGTCCGAAGAAAAGAGGATAGTAAATATCCAAAAAGAATCCTTTGGGGGCATAATCGGTGTTGTTCCTTTCATTGTATGCCTTCAAGAATATCTTCCCTATAACTGAAGTAACCATGTCTTTTTATTTAGAATATCTCAAAACTTTTGTAGTATCGCGAGTCGGCAAATTCTTCCATCAACCCCAATTTTGAATCGTATGCTCTGTCAGGGATGACGAAAGGATGTGCACCACAGTTCGTAGCGACTAATTGCTTGAAACGAATACTCTGTGGAACAGGAATTTCCAAGGGTGTTCGATTGATGTAGTTGCCGTTTTCGTACTCTTCCCGATCGCTTTCCATGATGCAGCAGGCCGAGTTTATATCCAGTATTTTGAATAGGGCTGATTTCGAATTGTGTTTTAGTTCTTTCATAACCCATTCACCATCCTGAAAAATGGTGTGCATATTAATATCGAGAGCCATCACCTCCGGATAGACCGCATCCAATAACTGCTGTACATCAGCCTCATGAAGTACTTCGCAGTGGGGAAGAGAACTGTAGCTTCGCTGCAGAATTTCAAGCTCATAAGGCAAAGCTTCCTTTTCGTTTTCGGGAGGAGCTATTACGTAAATAGGCTTCGTTTGCCCGATCGTTTCCAAAGAACGTTTTCGATTGATGCGGCCAAATCGTTGGATAAGAGCATCGATGGGAGCACATTCGGTAAGCATCATATCGAAGCTAATATCCAAACTAACTTCCACGACTTGAGTCGAAACTACGATGCAAGGCCCTTGACATTGATTGTATCGCTCTTTCAGTTCCAGCTCCAACTGAGCGCGATGCCCCCTTTTGAAGCGACTATGGATAAGAAGAGTCGGTATAGCAGGATACTTCCCAACGACCTCTTGGTATAGCTGCTGAGCTCTTTTGACCTGATTGCAAACCATCAGAATTTTCTGACTCTGTTCTATGGCTTTTTGTATGACGGGTTCGACATCTTCCATAGAGCCGGCTTTGTGAATGGTGTGCCGGTCAAATCCCTTTAGGACTTCTTTCGGCAGCTTCACCTCGTACACGGCAGTTTCACCGCCTAATAGTCGGAGCAGTCCGGTATATAAATCCGTGGGCATTGTAGCTGTCCCAATGTGGATCCTGCATCCGAGTGCAACCAGTATCTCCACTATTTTGAGCACCATGGCTTGGGTCTCTTTCCGGTAGGTATGTATTTCGTCCAAAATCACATCACATCCTCGAATATCCAATGCCGTGACTTCATATCCTTTAAGCCCAAAAGCCAGTGCTGCAATCTGATGAGGTGTCAAGACCTTAATCGAGGCACCCACGTGACGGGAAAGTATTCGCTCGTAGCCTCCATTCAATTTTAGAATAGAAGCTGCATGTAGCGGATAGATCTGAGCATCCGTATCCCGAAGATCGGCTTTCAGACGATCGTACATGGCATTGATGGAGGCTTGGAAAGGAAGTGTATAGAACACTCTACCACGGCAACGCCGCAGTAGGAAATCGGTCTTACCTGCTCCTGTGGGGGCTGTCACTAAGGTGTGTTGTCGCTCGTCATCGGCAGACAGAAGAGAGAGGGGATATAATTCGCTCCTCCTATTCCTGTAATAGGAAAGATCCGGAGTGACAAACAATTTTCTCAGTGTATCTTCCGTCTGTCCGTCCAAGCTGGAGGCAAAATGATCGGCAGCCATTAATAGCCCTTTCCACTGCGAACAGTTACGCCCCAATGAGCTACAGTAGTCTACCGCCTCTTGGTAATTGCTTCTGGCTTCATCCATCGTGATGGGATGAGTCTCCCATCCGAGTTCATGAAGAATGCCCAAAGCTTCTTGGCTCCATTGTTCAAATCCTTTGCTATGAAGTTTGAAGCATCGACTCTCATTTTCATCCAGATCCAATAAGCCAAGTTCTCGGCTGTCATTGCAGATGGACTTATGGTGGGCTGCTATCATTTCGATGATAGCCCGGCGATCTACTTCATCGGGCAGTAAGGAAATGAAGAATATAGAAGCGATTTCGTGACGAAAAACATCACCGCCAAGATTGTCTTCTGCCTTCAATCTGCTTTGGAAGATCGGGCTTGCTTTGCCTATGTCATGCAGATGTGCGCCTTTGCGAGCCATGTCCGTCGAAAGGCCCCAATGCTGCGCCATGACTTCGGCCGCTTTGGCTACATCTTGCAGGTGTTGTAAGAGCGGAGTACCATCGCTTTTGGCAAATATGTGTTCGTATCGGCTCATCCCTCGTTCGCTTGAGTCATTGTAGGATGGCCTCTCCTCCGATTTCTATCCTGCCGTACATGGGTGTATTTTCATCGAATCGGTTGAACCCCACCATAAAGGCATCCGGATAATCCTTTCCAAAACGAAGCTCAAACCCCGGTAGGGCATTGAAGGTCTCTTCGTCCATCTTCAGTATCTCTGTGTCCGGCAGTACAACGTCTTCATTACGACATAAACAAAGATGCTGTCGAGCTGCAATCACAGCATCTTCTTCTGACGTAAAGGCGAGGTAAAGAGACGGGTGTAGCATCACGCCGCGTTTGAGAATGGACTGCGGACGGGTGTACGTTCGGCCCTTCCCTTTGCCTTTGCCCTCCCATGCCTGAGTTTGCGTTTTTTCTTGTTGCACGCTCATACTCATACATGAGAGTTTATGACGGGCAATCTTGTGTATACCTTTCTTTATGAGCATTTCCGGGAAAAGCTTCTTCTCCATACCCTCTATGATGGATGGTGTCAGAAACTGTTGGCTATACGTCTCTCCATCACGTACTGCAGACCAAGGTTTTATATACCCGAAAGGCCCTGTATAGTGTACCACGAAAAATATCTTGTCTTCCATGCTCTCTCATTTTATGGCACCGAAGCCGATGCCGGTTGAGTTGCCGATGCCCGCGTTCCATGCGAACAGCTTGGTCTCGGCATTCCCTATTATGCGGATGGGACACCAACTGGCTTTGTTTTTCACTCCCCGGTAATCGATAAGCATCACCTTGGCTTTCCCCTGATCAGGGACAAAAGATGCGGTGGCAGTAGGGTCATCGATTCCTACCGCCTGAAGTTTTTTACGAAGATTTTCTGTCAGTAGGGCATTGGCTGCTTCGTCCGTATAGACTATATGGTCGAACCCATTGTCCTCGCGCCAACGCTTCAGCAGGATAGGGCCGGCAGGAAAGAAAATTTCGCGATCGGTCATGTCGGGATCTTCGATAACGGTCACTTCCCGGACGCAGAGGCTTTTGAACATTTCGGGATCTTGACGAATCCCTGCCAGCATACGTCTGATAAGCTCCGGATCATGAGCACTGACAAACATATTGGCCCAATCGGTAAAGAGAATACTGTTGAGTTCTGACACGAATTTGCCCCCATTGAGACGGGAAAATGAGTAGGAGATGCTTTTGCCGTGCATATCGTTTTCTCCGAGCCATTTTTGCAGAGTGCCGACGAGCAAATGTTGGTGAGAAAAAGAGACTAATGAATCGTCTGCCTTGATGGATAGTTCTATTCGCATGTGGTTATAGCTTATAATATATTTAATGGCCTAAAGTTACTCTAAAAGCTGTAATTAATGCGTATTTTTTATGCTTATTTGCGAGGAAATCGGATATATAGCATCCATCGTTCCGAGGAATTTTGCGAAAACCGCACTGAAAATAGAAAAGGGGCGAGGGCGGGGGTATAAAATACGAACCGAAAATGCTCCGATTGTGGTGCGTGTTTTCTGAAAAACCGGAACAAGAAGTTTTTCGTTGTGGCGCGAGAATTTTTTATTTCTCGAACCACAACGAAAAAGTTTACGCGCCACGTTTTTCGGGGGCGCAGACACAGAGAAATCGGTTCGTGAATGAACCGGGTATAACGAGGTGTGCCTTATCGCTTTATGTGAACCATTAACAAGAGATCAAGACAGCCGTAGCAAGTCTGTCTTTCAGGTATTTCATCTTGTGAATAGAGAAGGGATAATATCCTCTTTCGGAGTATTGGGTAAGTGGGCGATTCGAGGAGGTTCGATCATAAGCTCCTATGATTAGAGATACTTCGGTTTTGAGATAATGTTAGCGAGACCCGAATAGAGCCAATCATGAATAAAAGGTTTATCCCAAGATGGAGATTCCTACATGGAACTCTCTCCGATTGCGATAGAAAGGGAGTAGGATATTAACGCGATAGCATATCCTTCATCACCGATTGCAGCATTACTTTGGCCGCTATAGCGCGTTGGTCGGCAAGTGGGGCTTCGTGTCCATAGACAATCTTGTCGCCGGCAAAATCGTAGATGGTAGTTCCTTCAGAAGTCGCCAAGCCTACTAAACCGGGGAAGGAGAAATAAGCGAAATGGGGGCTGTTTCTCCGAAAAACATCTTTGGAGAATACGAATTCATCATGAGCAAGCCCTAATTGGGCCAGTAGCGTGGCAGGCAAATCGGACTGCGACACTACCTCTTCGAAGCGTATCGGTCGTAAGATGGCTCCTCCTGTCCACAGCATCACAATCCCATATCGGCCGGGCTGATCGGGCATAGCTTGGTCAGCAGGATAGGGGTAGCCATGATCGGAGACGGTTATGATGAGTGTATTCTTCCATTGAGGAGACTGCTGCATACCACGTATATAGTCGCCAAAGCAGCTGTCCGTATAGAAAACGCTATTGAGATACGGATCCGGATGATGCTGAGAAGGGACATCGAATGGTTCATGGCTGGAAAGTGTGAGGAAGCTGTAGAAGTAAGGTTTCTTTTCTTTCTCCAATCGCCGACAATCGTCCAATAGGCGTGGGAAACTGATATGATCCGGCGTACCCCATTTGCTCAACCTCGTTTTGATCGGAAAGCTGCTAACGTCCGTTACCTCGTCATATCCAGTGGCGTATAGGTAGCTACGGACATTTGTAAAGTCAGCATCTCCTCCGTACAGGTGGTGGGTGCTATAGCCGACGGTGCGCAATGAAGCAGCTATGCCCGGCAGGTTGCGCACCTTATTGGGGTATTTGATGATGGATGAATTCGGCTGCGAAGGGTAGCCACTGAGCGTGGCTACTGTGCCTCTGTCTGTTCGAAAGCTGCTTGCGAAGGCTTGGCTAAAGAGAATCCCATTCTGTGCCAGCGAATCAATGCAGGGTGTATGTCCCGGGGTACCACCGAGGCATCCCACGGCATTAGCCGAGAAGCTCTCCAGCAGGATCAGTACAATGTTCGGCCTATCTGTACTCAATATCCTCTCTGTGCTATCAGAAGCCGATTCCCTTACTTCGCTTCCATCCGAACAACCGTATAAACGAAGTTGCTCGAAAGCTTTGATACAGTCTTCTTCTGACAAAAATTGATAGTTCGAATAGTCTTCTTCGCTATGCATGCAGGTATATAGAAAACTGAAAACAGGATTGACGGCAACCTGATTGTGTAGCTGCTTGGGACTGTGAAAGACGGATCCGACATTGAGCGTAGCCACTCCCACACCTCCTCTGATCAGGAGGAATAGGAAAGCTCCACCCACAACCGGTTTCCATATGTCGGCGATATGCGGATGTGCAACTACTTTTGTCGGAAAGTACCTACGGTGAAATCGATGTAGAACGAAAGCCGGTATGCAAACGAATACAACCGTGATCAAGAGACCGATCAAGAGTTGCGGTGCTGTAGCACTGGCCATGGCTTCCTGTGGCTGGCGTAGATAGAAAAGGGGGGTGGCATCGAGGCGGAAACCCCAATACCCGAAAAGCATCAGATCCGCCGTGTAGATCAGCCCGACAAAGAAGCTTATGAGTGTGTAATAATGCTTAAGAATTTGTCTCTGTATTCGCCCGATTTTCTTTTCTCCCCAGCCGGCAATGGCATTGATGCCGGCGAACAATAGAGGAAGTACTGTCAGGTAAGCTGCTACGGCTGCATCGTGCCTGAGTCCATACAGGAAAATGGCCGCAATATCTCCGCTGGAAGTGCCTATCCCGGCAAGCTGGCCAGAGTAGACGAGCAGGAATATGACTTTCTGAAAGAGGAAATAGAGCAGAAATAGAACAAATACTCCTATTACGTAGCAGAAACCGCTTCTTTTCCGAAACAAAAGCTCTCCTCGTTCGAACAACGTCTTCATATGTCAGGCTGTCGGACGCTTTCCGCGCAAGAAGAAGGGGCGTGCTATCGCCCACACAATCCCCAGCTGGAGTAGTGCCAGAGCTGTCTTGGCTATAGCTTCTGTGATGTGCAGGCTCTTCGGATCAAAACGAAATTCTATTTTATGACGCCCGGCAGGAACCTCCAGAGCACGGAGTATATAGTTGGCACGAATGATCGGTACAGCTTGGTTATCGATAGTCGCTGTCCAGCCATGAGGATAGTATATCTCGGAAAATATGCCCAGCATGGGTTGTGTGCTCACAGCTTCGTACACCTGTCTGTTCGGAGCATATTCTTTCAGACTTATAGAGGCAGTGCTATCGGTCAGAGCCGGTAGCCTTTTGAGCGATTCGGAAGAGAATCGTTCGTCCACGACAGCGATGTCACGCGTCAGTCGATTGCTGTCCAAAGCCATCATTTCCTCATTGGCATTTCCTACCCAGCGGATACTGCCGGCCGGCCATGCCGGACCGTAAGCGTCCGGATTCAACATGGGAGTGGGCCGGTTGTTTTCTCCGGGGACTATGATATACTTGGTGTTGAGCATATTGACTACTTCGCGATTGCCTTTGCTCAGTTGGTGTTCGATCAAATCCTGATAACGCTGGAGTTTGGCAGCGTGGTATCCACCGATGCTCCGGTGCCAGCGGCTCGTGGTGGCATCATTATAGGTGTCCACGGTGAGATTCAGAACGCGGTACCCGAGCGACTTGTCTGCAAGGATTTGCTTGTCTGCTTCTGTCAGAGGTGCAGCACGTTGGCTGACGAGTTCGGGATCTATAAAATGCTCATCGTTCAGATAGCGTTTGTCCACCGTCCATAGATCGACCAGCGTGATCACGGCCAAAGATACCAGTAGAGCAGTTGCTTTGAGTCTCTTTTGAAAGAAGAGCCACAACAGAATGCCGCATACAGCCAATATGCCGAAGCTACGCCATGCATCAGAAGCTAATATGCCCGAGCGAACATCCACGAGGGTCGTCTTGATAGCTGCTGCTTCAGGGTGACCTGCTGCTTCTCGGAACATAGCTTCCTCCTGCCCGCTCAGCAAACCGAGCAGGGAGGGCACAAGGGCAAAAAGAAGCGATGCCCCAAGGGTCAGAAGTGTAGCTGCAACCCAAGCAGTACGTTCGCGCTTAAGGAGGGGTTTTCCCTCTTTGATTATTTTCGCCAAAGCCATAACGGCCAAAGCCGGAATCGTAAATTCGGCGATCACAAGGATGGACGATACCGTGCGAAACTTATCGTACAGAGGAAAATGGTCGATGAAGAAGCTCGTCAGCCACATCATATTATGCCCCCAAGAGAGTAGAATAGACAGGATGGTGGCTGCCAGCAAAGCCCACTTGACAGGCCCTTTGACGATAAAACAACCCAAGACAAAGAGAAAGAGAACGAAAGCTCCTACATATACAGGCCCTGCCGTGAATGGTTGGTCTCCCCAGTAGCGATTCATACGAGCTATCGCCTGAGCATAGGATGGATTCACGGTTTCCATCACCTTTTCGTCATAACCCAAGTAACCGGAGGATCCTCCTTTAATATCGGGGATAAGGAGCGACCAAGTCTCGCCTATACCATAACTCCATTGTGTGATATAGGCCTTGTCCAGTCCGCTTTTATTCTCATGCGTCACTTGATCCGTGGGTGCTCCGCTCTGCTTGAGCGTCAGTTCGCTACCTCCACGCATGGTCTCTTTGCCGTATTGGTAGGTGTGGAAGAGGTTGGTACTATTCACAGCTATACCCACCAGACCTGCTATGACGACTACTGCCGAGGAAAGGAAGAAGTGTCGGATTCGTTTTGTTTGAATGGCTTCTGCCAAGAAAGCCAACACCATGAAAAACATGACGAACAGGAAGTAATAGCTCATCTGTACATGATTAGCCAAGACTTGCAAAGCCGTGAAAAAAGCCATCACGCTACCGCCTGCCAACCACCTCCCATTGTAGATCCAGATCATACCGGCAAGAGTAGGAGGAATAAAACACATAGCTGTCAGCTTCCATATATGTCCGGCCATAATCAGAATCAGGAAGTAGGAAGAAAAGGCCCATGCGATGGAGCCTATGACTGCCGGCAAAATCCTGATTCGAAGCGATCTAAGGAAAAGAAAGAACCCTCCCATCATGGCAAAAAGCATCCAGGCATAGGTGCCTAATAGATAGAAAGGCTTGCGCAGGGTCAGAACATCCTGTATGGTTTGGAGCGTATGGGTAGAGGGATAGCTTGGCGAAATCTGGTACATAGGCATCCCCCCGAAGAGACTGTTGGTCCAATAGGAGTGTTCTCCTGTCTGTGCCTCCCAATCGCGTACGTCCTGCGCCGTACCGCTGGCTCCCGCTACGTCGCCCTGGAACAGTACACGCCCGTCGAATGAGGCGGGATAGAAATAGGCCAAAGCGAGGGCTATGAAAAGGAGTACGACCGCAGCATAAGGTAGGATTTTGCGCCAATCAGGCTTTGTCTTATCGGTGGTGGTTACGGTTCCGGCAGCAGCTGTCGGCTTTTCGTTTTCTTTCATGATGTCGTTTATTTTTCGGTTACAAAGTTAAAAAACCATGTGATTGGCTCGGCCTACGACCAACTGCTTCTCTGAACGTTGAGCAGAGAAGTATCCTCCGCACATTGTTATTGTATGCAAGAGGTCAGAAAATGAGCAGTTCAAACCTTGGAACAAGCTCTCTCCTATTCTATATACATATCTGAGGACAAAGCGAAACCATTGAGGAAAGAGGCAGCATCCATTTGTTTCTTGCCGGGCATTTGGAGCGAGAGTATACGTATGACCCCTTTGCGGGTCATCACGTCGAGGTTTTTCTTGTCCCATATGATGGAGCCGAATCGGCCTCTGTGTCGCGGTTCTCGTTCTATCACTTGGGTACGGTATATTTTCAGCACGATGGACTCCATCCCTGGACGATGAAGCTTGGTCCAAGCTGTAGGGGCAGGCGATATGCTGCGGATGAAATTGTGTACCTCTTCAGCCGGTTTGTCCCAATCGATACGGCAGTCGTCTTTGAAAATCTTCGGAGCCGGTCGAGCACCAACATAGCCCGGAAGTTGCTCCTGTGGTATGGAGACGGGTTCTCCTTCGAGAAACAAGTCCACTGTGTGCACCAATACGGATGCACCGAGAGTAGCCATACGTTCGTACAATTCGCCGAAAGTCTCTTCATGTCCTATAGGCAACTTCTCTTGCAGCAGTACTTCACCCGTATCTATCTCATGCCGGAGGCGGAAGGTGGTAACTCCCGTTTCCGTATCGCCATGGCGTATCGCGTGGTTGATAGGGGCTGCTCCTCGATACATGGGCAGCAGAGAGCCATGCAGATTGATTGTTCCCATGGGGGGCATTTGCCATACGGAGCGAGGAAGCATACGGAAAGCCACTACGATTTGCAAGTGCGGCTGATAAGTCCGTAGTTCATCGAGAAAAGATTCCTCGTTCAGATTGTCCGGCTGGAGAATAGGCAGACCCAATTCCTGTGCGTATAGTTTGACCATACTGGGACTTACCTTATGTCCTCGACCCATAGGCTTGTCCGGCATAGTGACCACAGCTTTTACTTGGTATCCGTTTTCGACCAAAGCTCGGAGTGCCGGAACAGCAAAATCGGCCGTTCCCATAAAAATCAATCGTAGTTCTTCTTTCTTCATCTGATTGGCCGGGCGACTCCATGTACCGTCCCTCCTGCAATAATACTAATTTAATCCCTATGTCCCAAGCAGATCGTAATAAAGACAAACACTTCTGCTTCGTTCTAAGAAAATCTTCCGAGCATATTGAATAATCTCATCCGGCAATTATACTTTCCGGTGCTGCGATAACATACAAAAATGGAGCTGTGCCGAAAAACTATTTCAACACAACTCCTTATTTTAGCGGTATGGACGGGACTCGAACCCGCGACCCCCTGCGTGACAGGCAGGTATTCTAACCAGCTGAACTACCACACCGTTATTACCGTACTACTCCGGGGAAAACCTTAGGAAACTCCCCTTTTGCAGTGCAAAGATAGTAAGATAATCTTTTCATGCAACTTTTTGGAACAAATTGTTTCAGAAGTATATTAGAATAATAGGCATAAAAACGAAGTCGCCCGACTTCCTTAAAAGGAGGTCGGGCGATCGATTCATACTCTGAGACAATTACAGACCTATATTAAAAGTGTCTGCACAAAGTCTCCGAGTCCAAGACAGAATTACTTTACAGCGAGTTTCTCTACGTAAGACTTGCCGTCAACGACAACCATGACTGCATAGTAGCCGCCCTGAGCCGTGTAAACAACTGTGTTGCGACCGGCTGCCAGACGACGACCGTTCATGTCGTAGATCATAGCTTCGCCTTGGCAAGTTACCGTGATCGTCTTTCCAACAACTGTCAGCGTGTAAGGCTTCTGAGCCGTTACGTCTGCCACTCCGTCAGGAATATAATCCACACAAACCTTCGGAGATACGCCGGCTGCGTACTTAACCTCTACGCAATACTCATGAGATTGTGCACTCATTCCTGCATCGCGGTAGGTCGTTTCGGTCAGACCTTCCTTGATCTTCGTGCCGTCACGATAGACTGTATAGGTATAGCTTGCAGGTGAATCGTCTTCGACTTCCATATCAGTTCCATCTCCCATTCCGGCGCGACGCATCGTGAAGGTGTACTTCTTGCCTGCTTCGAATGTGAAATCGTCATAACGTGCAGGCTGGTTGCCTCCATCTCCTGCGATCCACATCTTTCCGGATGCAGGTTCCGGGTTCGTAATGCAATAGTCGTAAACACCACCGGGGATTACAACTTCACCCTGTCCTGTAACGATAATATTCTGTGTAGTAACAACAGGATCGGCATTGGCCGGGATCAAATACTCGAAGTTCGCACTGTAAAGATTGGAAGAAGCTGTTCCGGTAAAGAGAGGACCGGTTGCCGGAATGACACTTCCGAATGTATTGTGATCGGCATCCAACAAGAACTGGTAACCCGTATTGTCTCCCCATACGTTGTCTGCTGCGAGCACAACCTTGGCTTCGTTGGCACGTACATCGTTTGCAGGTTCGATCGTAACGAAAAGACCGTCTCCGATCCGTTTTACTTCACGAGAACCTTCTGTCTTTTTTGCGCTCGGGGCTTCCCACTTGAGAACCACGTCGCCGCCATCCGGTTGTGCCTTCAGGTTCTTTACAGGATTGAACTGAGTCGGATTAATAGTTACGTTTACGCACTCTTTCGGAGATACGCCGGCTGTGTACTTCACTTCCACGCAATACTCATGATTGCCTGTAGCTACGCCGTCTTCTTCGAAGGTCGTTTCGGTCAGACCTTCCTTGATCTTCGTACCGTCACGATACACCGTGTAGGTATAATCGGTCGGGGTGGGGCTGCCACCCATGGTGAACTGAATATCATCCAAAAGAATGTAGTTCAAATCCGAGCAATTGTAGTGACGGAAAGCAACATACTTCGTGCCCGCAGGCAAATCTACCGTACGCTCGATCCATACACTTTGAGGTTTGGCGCCATTGGCTTCCGTGGAAAGACCGAATCTTGCTCCGCCCTTATTTATTCCGTTAGGCGTTTCTTCGAAAACAACCGTGAAGTCTCCGGCGTTCGTGCCCGTCTTGGAGATCATCACCGCATAGTGATCCCCGGGAAAACCGTCGTTGACTGCATAGTAGTACTTTACCTTCGTTGCGCCTGTAACATCCTTTGAGATGAGATAGTTATCAGGATTCAAAGCCATTCCATTCCATGAGAAAGAGGCTACTACGTTGGTGCCGCCATGAGCTGTCAGCCAGTCCAATTGTCCGGAAGACAGACAGAGCCAACCCTGACCATCGCCATCGGCATCGATAGTAGTCCATTCCGCCGGTGCCTCTCCATGAGTAGAAGACTCGAACGTTTCCGTGAAGTCTGCGCGCTTGCCGTTGGCCTTGATCTCAACCTCATCAAGGTCGATGTAGAACATATCCGTGCTTTGGAAGTGACGGAAAGCAACATATTTCGTACCTGCGGGAAGGTCTACCGTCTTCTGGCGCCAAGTACCCTGTATACGACCACGAATAGCTTCCGGCGAGCGAACACCTTTTGCCGTAATCGTCTCTTCCAACAAAGCATTCGTGAAGTTGGATGCATCGTTACCGGTCGAAGATGCATACACCGCATAGTGCTCGGATGCATAATTAGCATCCTGTGCGCATACCCAGAAAGTCAACTTACCTCCGTTAGGCAAATCCAATGCCGGTGTTATCAGATAGTTGTCAGGGGTAAGAACTCCTATACCACCAAGACCGAATGACTCTGAATATACACAACCATTGCTATTGTAGCCAGCGATTCCGGGAGCATTTCCAGGCTTCCAGCCATGCCCGTCACCGTCTGCATCGATCGTCTTCCATGAGGCAGGAATACCATTTTCGAATGATTCGGAAAGTGTTGTTGTTCCGGGATTCGGATTCGGATTCGGATTCGGATTTGGATTCGGGGTACCATTAGGTGCATCCCACTTGAGCGTTACTTTCTGGCCGACTGCACTACCGGTCAGGTTCTGTACAGGAGCAAATTCATTGGATCCTTCTACCGTAACGTCTTTACATACCTTCGGAGATACGCCGGCTGTGTACTTAACTTCCACGCAATACTCATGATTGCCCGTAGCTACACCGTCTTCTTCGAATGTCGTAGCCGTCAGACCTTCCTTGATCTTCGTGCCGTCACGATAGACAGTATAGGTGTAATCGCTTCCACCACCTTCGCTTATAGTCAATTCAGTTCCATCACCGCTACCCATCTTCTTCATAAGGAAATGGTATTTTTTACCGGCTTCAAATACATAATCATCTTCTTTCGTCGGTCCTTGTCCGGCAATCCAAATCTTTGCATTTGCTTGAGGAGCAGCAATTGCAAAGTCATAAGTTCCGGCCGGTATATTAACGGATGCAGTACCATCCATTATCATATTGGTAGGGGAACAAGAAGGATCTGCATTTTCCGGAACAGTATATTCGAACGGAGCGAACAGATTGGCCGGGACACTACAGTTCGGCCAAAGAGTATGGGTATCACTGGGTATAACCTGTCCATATTGATCATGGTCTGCATCCAAAAGAATCTGATAACCGGATCCATCATTCCAAACATCGTGAGCTTCAAGAACAATCTCGGCCTGACCGCTGCGAAGAAGTTCGGGGGCATCGCTGACTGACAGAAGAACCAATTCTCGTATGCCATCCACGCTGCGAGCGGTATTAGTGGTTGCATTGGTTTTCGTGCTCGGTGCATCCCACTTGAGCGTTACTTTCTGACCCTGCGTTGTAGCTGTCAAGTTGGAAACGGGCTGGTAGGGGTTAGGCTCACCATTAGTGTTGATGGTCTTAATAACCGTCTCTTTGTTGTAACCAACTACTGTAAGGGTAAGCGTGCTTTCATTTGTCAGACCTGTCAGATTGATTGTAGCTGTTCCATTTTCGACAACTGCAGAACCGAACATCTTTCCATTGGCTGAAATGGTAGCAATAGCACCATTATAATCGCAAGATACGTTGACTGAAGCATCCGTCAAATTAATCTGAGCCGGAGCCGTAACCTGCATTTTGGTCGGGACAAGTGTACGAACGAGCAGCGAGGGGTCGCCGAAAACAGTCCATGTGTCGAGCATCTTCTCACCATCCTTTTTATACTTTTCCACCATAGCAAACATACCGTTCATGGTGACACCACCGAAAGTACGCTTGATGTTGTTCGGGTGTTTTTCGCACAGAATTTCGTTCATCTCATCCTGCCCGCGCATAGGAGAAGCCCAAGACTGGTTGATCGTAGACGCTATGATAGCAACAGTACCTGTCGGCTTACCATCTTTTTGTGCACGCATCAGGGCTTCTGCGAAGCAAGGCATGCTGAATAGGAAATCGCCATTCACACAAGCTACGTCGAAAATAAACGGTAGCTGGTTGCTGTTGGTAAGCTGCTTCACATGAGTGGTGCCGAAGTGAGACGTACCCCAAGCTGTTTCGCTACCGTGGCCCGTATAGTTGACCAACGAGATTCCTCCGTTGAAAGCATCAATAATGTTTTTAGGAGTTACTCCCGGATCATAACATTTGATAATCTTGGTATAGCCATACTGGGTAAGCAGATTGGCGATTACATTCTCATGCTGGATATCACTTTCACCATTGTCTGCGGATGGGCCTCCTTCAGCCGAAGCAATACAAAGAGCCTGACCGAGCCATTTGTCTTCCGTGGTTATATTGCGCTCATAGTGAATAGTCCGATCGATTTGTGTCTTCAGATCCTCTTTGCTCTCACATGAGAAACGACCGATGAAGACTTCGTTGTAGTGGTCATTACCTACTATTTGTCCATATACCTGGTCGGATTTGATCCCCGGAGTAATTTTGGCAGGAATATCTTTGTGATCGCCAACCAAAAGAACATAGGTCAAATCATTACCTTCTTTCTCGTATTCTTGCTTAACGAACTGCTGAATAGCATTAGCTGTAACGGGAGAAGCAATATCTTCTGCCACTTTCACCTCGGTACGGAGACCGCGTTGGTTTTTCCAATCAACGAAATCTTTAATATCTCCCTCATACTTTTTGGCTACGATGACGATCATACGACCATTTTGTTTTTCCTCTACCGGTGTGTAACGCCCCGGCTCGTAGTTCATGAACATGCGCTTGTATGTGTCTTCAAAGCCGGCAAATGTACCTTTCTTGTTCAGAATATTTTTGCCTTGTTCCGAAGTTTCGCTCACTGCCACAGTGATTTCCGTATAGATGCGCAACGTCTTTGTCACAGGGTTATACTGCAAAGGCGCAAAGTTTACAACCTGTCCACGCACATCACGAAGGATAAAAGGATCATCAAGCGTGGCGATCTCTCCCGGGAAGAATTTGTTTTGCGAGTAGCTCTTTCCATAAACGTAAGGGATCTTTTTCGGATCTTCGTTACGCATAATCATGCCCTTGGAGGGTGCAATCAGGACATTTTTCTTTTCGATGAACTTTGAGGAAACAACCTCTACCTTCATCTCACGAGTGTCTGAAACCGCCAAAGAGCGTGATAGAATGGGAAGCGTAGGCATCCCTTTTTCGGAAAGATTAACCCCTTCTGTATAGGTCGGCACTTGTGCCATTCCCTTAGGGGTTTGAACTTCGGTGAACTTGAGGTTGTCCATACGGAACTGAACCTTTGTCACCGATTGCTGAGTGGATTCGAGCAATCTGACATTCGGATTGCGTCCCAACTCTGTCTGCTGCGCAAATGCCATTCCTCCTAATAAGGAAGAGCAAAGAGCAATCGAAACAAACTTGTTCAAGTTTTTCATTTTGATGAAATTAGAATATGATTTTACTGTGTAGTACCCCTTCTGTATTTATGCATTATAAAGTCTTCTTGGGAGACAAAATTCACATAGAAACCGAAAGAAATACCACAATCGCAAATATATGCACTTTTCCTTTAAACGCGAATCAAAATATGCATAATATATTGCCCAAAAGCTGTCATTCGGATTGATTGATGGCCTCATATTGGGTTTGCATTCGTCTACCGTAGACGGCTATTTGGTTGTCGTATGGAAAAGTCGTTTCATCCTTTTGATATGAGTCCGGTCTGCGAAGATTGCCTCCTTTGCCTTGTGTGCCATGAACTTCCTGTAGGTGCCGATAGGTCTCTTAAGAAAGTCTCACCTACTAAGCCAATCAGCTCCTCGATGAGCGTACCATATCTTTTAACCTCTGATATAAGGATGAACCGTTGGACTACGGATATTCTCTCTCTGATTTCAATGCGGTAAAACCTGTCTCTTCGATGAATTACGAACCGAAAATGCTCGGATTGTGGTCTGTAAATCCTGAGAAAACGGCGCGAGATTTTTTTCGCTGTGGTTCCAAAAATTTTTAATTCTCGCGCCAAAACGAAAAAATTCTCGCGCCACGTTTTTACGAATGCTGATCAGGTAATTTTCCGAACCAAAACGCAAAACAACTCCTGCCTTTTCAGTTGATCGATAATCCTCGAATGATCTGTTTTCAGATGCACTCTCTTTCTACTATCTTTGTCGGATTCGGAAGGCTTTTTCTGACCGATACCCTAATAATCCACTGATGAAAATATATCTGATGCGCCACACCTCGGTGCTGCTCAATGGCAATGAGCACTGCTACGGATTCACCGATGTGGACGTTCGAGACACCTTCGAAGAGGAGGCTGCGGCGGCTTGTGCCCGTCTCAAAGGCCTCGATCCCGAGGCGGTCTTTACCAGCCCTCTGCAGCGTGCGGCCAAGTTGGCGGCCTTTTGCGGCTATCCCGATGCCATCCGAGACGACCGGCTGAAGGAGATGAACTTCGGCGACTGGGAAGGCAAACCCTGGGAAGAAATTCTGGACACGACAGACATAGAAGCATTTTTCCGCCGCTACATAGACGAACCCGTATCCGGCGGCGAATCGCAACGAGAGCAGTTCGAACGCGTGCGGGACTTCATCCTGGAAAAGAAAGCTGCCGGTTATCGCTCCATCCTGATCTTCTGCCATGGCGGGGTGATCAATTGTGCCCGTACGCTGGTCGGACAATGCACGCTGGAGAGTGCCTTTGCCTCACTCCCTCCCTTCGGCTCTCTGACCGAATTGATCTTATAAGAGTCGCAGGGCTATCGTCTCGCAGGGCATGATACCCACGGGAGGCGTTGGTATTAAACAAATCGAACCGAATATTGTCATACGAGAAGCTATGAAGGAACCATCTCACGAAAAAACTCGATCCGACAAGAGGCAAGGGTTGAGGCCCCGTTTCTATCTCTATTGGTTGGGGATCCTGATTTTCGCAGCTGCTTTCACCGGCATGCTACTGGAGGATTTCAACTCGGAAGGCAGACCTGCCGGTTTGGAGCTTTTCTTCCATATCAGTGGAGCCGTGGCATTTTGTTTCGCTCTGGCAGAGCAGAGTGCCGTCTTTATCGGCCACAAACATGGGCGTATCGATCGGGCCACGGCTATGCGTTATGCAGGCTTCATGGACAGAAACGGCTCGTGGAGTGCCTTGCTGATATGTCTGACTTTCGTTGCCTTCGGGCTGATGAAAATCGGACACGAAGTGACTAAGGTCTGGGATTCTGTACTCGGATGGCTCTTTGTGGTGGGCTTCGGCTATGCCGCTATCCGTTTTATCCTCAATCGTTTTCGCCGGAAATGACCGGAAAGATGCCCAAGACCAATGTGGCGCGCCTTCTGGATGCAGCGCATATAACGTACGAACTTATCCCCTACGAGCCGGACGAGAGAGACCTCTCGGCCGTCCATGTGGCAGAGCAGCTGGGCGAGGATGTCAGGCAGGTGTTCAAGACGCTGGTATTGCGAGGCAATAAGACCGGACTGCTCGTCTGCATCGTACCGGGCGATGAGGAGGTAGACCTCAAGCTGGCGGCACGGGCATCGGACAACAAAAGCGTGGAGATGATCAGACAGAGCGAGCTTCTTCCGCTCACGGGGTATATCCGTGGCGGCTGCTCACCCATCGGGATGAAAAAGGCTTATCCATCCTATATCCATCATACTTGCATGGCATTCCCTTATATATATGTCAGCGCGGGTGTGCGAGGTTTACAGCTTCGGATAGCACCGGCCGATCTCTTGGCATACACGGGAGCCGAACCGGCTTGCCTCTGCGGTGCTACGACAGAAGAAAAATCAATCATAAATCAAACCCTATAATCAAGCATGAACAAAAGAATCTTTACTGCGTGCATGGCTGTCGCCTGCATCCTGCCCGTTTTCAAGGCTGAAGCACAGAGCGATTACTTCTTTCGCTCGAAGAAAAAGAAGCCCGCGACGGAAGCTCCGGCTCAGAAATCCAAATTCGATCAGACCGTAGCCGGTGCCAAAAAGAGCGAAGGCCCTTTCACCGTTTATTTCACCAAGAAGAATGAGATCCTGTTCGCCATGCCCGACTCCGCATTCCGTCGGGAGTATCTCCTCAGCAGCCGTGTGGCCGCTACGAGCAATACGCGCGAAGCCGTGGCCGGACAGATGAGCACGTCTCCTTTCCTGATCAAGTTCTCACGTGACAGTATCAATGTCTATCTCCATACGCCTCAGGTAGGAGCTATGGTCAGAGAAGACGATCCTATCGTACCTTCATTCAAGAAGAACTTCTTCGACCCCGTTCTCAAGGCATTCCCCATCGTGGATACAAAAGACGGCAAGGTGCTGATCGACGTAACCAAATTTTTCCGCGAAGACGAGAAGAGCATCACGCCTCTGACGATCCTGCCACCCACGATGCAAAATGCCAATGTAATCAAGGGCATGCTCGACCCGACGGCCAGTATCGTGACGGAAGTCAAGAGCTTCCCCCGAAACGTGGAGATCAAGAGTATGCTCACCTACAAGACTCAGCCCTATTCCGAGCCCTACACCCTGATCATGCAACGCTCCATCCTGCTCCTCCCCGAGAAACCGATGCGTATGCGTTTGCAGGACAATCGTGTCGGGATATTCAATTCCTCTCGCCAATACTTCAGCACCGATAAAGACAAAGTGGAGTCTTTCAAGCTGATCCATCGCTGGGATCTCCAGCCCAAGGACAGTGCGGCCTATATGCGTGGCGAACTGGTAGAGCCCGTGAAGCCTATCATTTTCTATGTGGACTCCGTCTTCCCCGACAAATGGCGTGCTACTATCAAGCAGGCTATCGAAGACTGGCGTATGGCTTTCGAAGCAGCCGGCTTCAAGAATGCCATCATCGCCAAGGACTATCCTACGAAGGAGGAAAATCCCGATTTCGATCCGGACGACATTCGCTTCAGCTGTTTCAAATATGCCACAACGACCACGGCCAACGCCATGGGGCCGAGTTTCGTAGATCCGCGAAGCGGCGAGATCATTTGTGCAGATGTGATCTGGTATCACAATGTATTGTCTCTCGTTCACAACTGGCGTTTCGTACAGACGGGAGCCGTGGATCCGCGTGTTCGCAAGGCTGTATTCGACGATGAAGTGATGCGCGAATCGCTCCGCTATGTGGCAGCTCACGAGATCGGTCACACCATCGGCCTGATGCACAACATGGGTGCCAGCTACTCGTTCACCATCGAGAACCTGCGCGATCCGCAGTTCACCCAAAAATACGGTACCACACCGAGTATCATGGACTATGCCCGCAACAACTTTGTGGCGCAGCCCGGCGACTTGGAGCGTGGTGTACGCCTGACGCCTCCCATCATCGGTGTGTATGACATTCATGCCATCAACTGGGCTTATCGTCTCGTGCCCGGAGCCAAAACGGCTGAAGAGGAAAAGCCGACACTGAACGCTTGGATCGCCGAGAAGAAAGACGATCCCATGTTTACCTTCGGAGCACAGCAGTTCCCCTATACCATCGACCCCACGGATCAGACCGAGGATCTCAGTAACGATCACTTCCGTGCCGGCGACATGTCCATCAGCAACCTGAAGATTATCGCCAAGAACATGGACAAATGGCTCCTCGAAAAGGAAGCTCGCTACGATGATCTGCGCGACATGCACGGACAGCTCATGTCCCAATACTACCGCCATGTGAGCCACATCATGCCCTATATCGGAGGAGTGGAACACTTCGAAATCCGCCAGGGCGAAGAGAATACGCTTTCCCGTCGCTTCATCACAAAAGACAAGCAACGCAAGGCCATGAATTGGCTCCTCAATCAGGCTCGCACATACCGCCAGTGGCTGGCCGAACCGGCTTTCCTCAACAAGGTAGAGCAGAACTCTGGGATGACCGACCTCTTGGGCAAGGCCATGGTGGCGGCTCTCTTCAACCCCGGTAGCATAGGACGCATATACGAAGCAGAGCAGTCCGGACAACCGGGTGTGTACAAGCTCACGGATTACGCCAACGAGCTGATCGATGCCATCTTCAACGTGAAGGGCAATCTGACCGATGCCGATCGTTCTATTCAGAACCTGGCCATCGACCTCATGTCGGCCCATAGTGGTCTCTCCACGGAAAGCAAGAATACGGCACGCCGTCTGTCCGAAGAGCTGGATGCCCTGTCGCACAAGCTCAGCGAGGACAACCTCCCATGTGCTCTCGGTTGTGGCGGTCACCACGCGGCAGAGGACGGAGCCGATTCCTTCTTCCGTCTTACGTCCTTCTCCAAGCAGGCCCCGAATGAAGTGATTGCACCCCTCCTACTGCAACAACTCAAGCGCGTGCAGACCATCTATCGCAATCGCAAGGCCACGGGCAACGCTGCCGACCGCTCGTTCTACGACTATCAACTGCTCCGTCTGGAACGCCTGATGAAGACCAACTAAAGAGTACGGGCTTCTTCGTTCCTCGGATATACAAGGGGGCTGTGTCAAAATCCGAAAAAAGGATTTTCCAACAATCAAAAAGACACAAATACCACCTTAATCATAAAGGAAAAACCGCTATCAAGTAGGATGATTTTGTCCATTTGGTAGCGGTTTCCCTATACAAATAATAGTATCCTTTACTCTAAACTGAATTTTGACACTTCCTCTTTTACGAACCGGAATCATCGAAATTCCGGGTCACGTTTTCCGGAAAACACGCGCGACTTTTTTTTCGCTGTGGCGCGAGAATTTTTTTCTTCCCGAACCAAAACGAAAATTTTCTCGAGCCACGTTTTTAGGAACGCATAACAGGAAAATTTTGGTCCCAAAAGAATATCGGGCAGCCACCTACTGTTCCGAGAATTTCTTTTGCGATAAAGAGGAATTATCCGGAAGCGGGCTATAATACATCGATATGGACGTAGAGATCTGTCGCTTTAGAGAGAAGACTTTGCGAATCAATCGATTATGATTTGTGCCACAATCATATTAGCAGTCTCAATCGGTTTTTTTGTAAGTTTGGAACATGTATAAAAGAGCATTGTTTTTACTCTTTTTGTCGGGTGTGCAGCTCTTGATCTTGGGCCAACTGTACGCGCAAGAACCGCGATTGGGTATACCGGACTCCATGTTGCGCCACGGTACCGTAGTCACCATGGAGCAGGGTGATACGGTGTACGACATTGCTTTGCCGCAGGTGTGGGTGAAACACAAGAAGTACAAGTCGCGCCAGCTGACACCGCAGGAGAGACAAGAGCTTTGGAGGCTGATTCGGGATGTAAAACGCACCTTGCCCTATGCCAAAATGATCGCAGCTACTCTGATCGAAACGTACGAATATATGGAAACGATGCCCGATGAGAAAAGCAGACAAAAGCATCTCAAGCGCATGGAAAAGGAGATGAAGCAGCAATACATGCCGGAGATGAAACGACTGACCCTCCGGCAGGGGAAGCTCCTGATCAAGCTGATCGACCGACAGTGTGCACAGTCGAGCTATCAGCTACTCAAAGCTTTTCTCGGCGGATGGAAAGCGGGATGGTGGAATCTCTTCGCCCGCTTCTATGGTGCGAGCCTGAAGACTCGGTACGAACCTGACAAGAATCCGGAAGACGCCCTGACGGAACGAATAGTTTTGTTAGTGGAAGAGAAAAGAATTTAACAAAGTTTCTTTGCCACTTCGGCAAAAAAGGCTATATTGGCCTTTGTTTTTCAGAGACGACTTGATTATGGAAAAGAATAAGTTACAGCTGGAGTATGTTTTCGACCGTGTATCGACACGTAGCCTGTGGCGTTATCTGAGTACACCGGATGGTTTGTCGGAATGGTTTGCCTACGATGTGAGGCTGGAAGACAACGGGGACTTCTATTTCCAATGGGATAAGAATAGCGGCGAAAAGGCTTCTGTCCTTGAACAGCGAGAGGGCGAAAGAATCCGTTTCCAATGGCATAGGGAACAGGACCAGAATGCCTGTTTCGAATTTGTCATCCATCACTCGGAATTGACCGGAGGGAAATCTTTGGAGGTTATCGACTACATTGCTCCGGAAGAAGTGGCCGATATGGAGCACTTCTGGAACAATCTGATCAGCAGGCTTCGCCTTTCTCTCGGCGCACCCGAATGATCTGACTCGAAGGATCCGGAAGCTGTCTAAAGCGGATCTACATCGAATAGGATGCGCACTCGCTTGTATTCTTGAGTGCGGGTCTGAAGTGTTGTGCGAATCGTATCGAGTATATTGCGCGTCGCGGATACGGAGGATGAGAGAGGAAGACGAAGAAGCAATTCGCGAATGAATGCGTTCCTAAGACGAGAGATGGGCGGCACCAAAACGGGGGAGAGACTCTGCTCCGGCAGATGGGCGGCCAAAGAGGCGGCATAGTCGGAAGCGATTCGCTCCACGAGGCTCTCTTCGCCTGCTCTGAACTCGATTCGTATCAGCCGGCTAAAAGGTGGAAAGAAAAGCATCTGTCTTTCCTCCAATTGTTTTCCGATAAAAGCCTTATAATCACCTTCTCGCAATAAATCCGAAAAGGAGTTGGCCGGATTGTTCGTTTGTACGTATAGACGGGAGGCTCCGCTCCTAAGCATGAGCTGATAGAGTAGCTGATAAGCTCGTTCGTAGGCGCGGAAATCCGGGAAACCCAATATGCTGTCCAGCTGGGTGACGGCTACAAGACCTACATGTTCGTTATAGACTTGCCCCTTGATCAGTTGCGTGCCAACAAGTATATCCACCTCTTTCGCTTCCAGACGCGCCAGAGCTTCGTCCATCTTCGTTCGGCTCATGGCCATATCGCTGTCCATTCTGAGGATGGAGACGGTGGGGAAACGTCTTTTAAGCTCTTCCTCTATTCTTTCGGCTCCATACCCCACAGGTTGCAGGCTGCTCGGCTCTCCTACGCCCGATGCCCGCTTGCAGGAGGGACAGATGCGCGGAAGGGGTCTGCTGTAGCCGCAGTAGTGGCAGACGAGCATACCGGAATGCTTGTGATAGGTGAGACTCACATCGCAGTGGATGCAACGGAGCTTTTCCCCACAAGAGCTACAAATGATATACGGAGCGAAGCCCCTTCGATTTTGGAGGACGACGGCCATTTTTTTTTGCCGAATCGTCTCTTCAATAGCTGAGACGAGGGGGAAAGAAAGTAGTTCACCTGCACCGACCTGTCTTTGACGGCGCATCTTGCCCATGTCTATGACTTCCAAATCGAATCGGGGGCGAACCCGATCGTCCGGCCAGGTGATCAGTTCACAGGCTTTGTGGCGCACTTGGTGGAGCACCTCGGCAGAAGGAGTGGCCGAAGCCAACACAACAGGGCAGTCGTGGATCCGGCCGAGTCGAGCTGCCACCTGTCGCGTATGGAATCGGGGGGCAGGATCCTGCTGTTTGTAGAGGTATTCCTGTTCCTCGTCCACGATAATCAATCGCAAACGACGGAATGGCAGGAAAAGTGCCGATCGAACACCCAGCACCACGCAAGGATCTTCCGTTGCGGCCAATCTGTTCCACACTTCCACCCTTTTGGCATCGCTTTCAAAGGCATGATAGGATAGCAAACAACTGCCCAGCCTCTCGGCCATACGTGTGGACAGAGTATCGCTTCCTCCTCGTTTGTTCGCTTCCGGAGAGAGGTACAGGACTTGGCCTCCTGAACGGACAACTTCTTCCGTCCATTCTAAGAGTTGTTTTTCTTTGCGTCGAAAGTCATGCGTATAGAGGAGAGAAAGAGGTTTTTGAGGTAGAGAAGCCGATACTGCGGAGTCTGTAGAACTCTCTTCCGATTGAATGGCTTTTTCTTCCTCTTGGGGCTGCTCCCACAAGCGGTACTCACCTCCGCCGGCCGAATACATGACCGAGTGTGTAACAGATTCGGATAGAAAAATCCCTTTCTTTTTCAAAGCGGAAAGGGTGACTGTAGCATGAGGATCGGACTCCGCCAGTAGCCTTTGCGGTATCGGAGAGGAATATGGGAGGGAGTGCTCTGTTATCAGCTCTGCCCAATGAAGCAAAAGGGCGGATTGCTTGGGAGCACGATGCAAACTATCCAGAAGCGAGGCAAAAGTCTTTTCCGTCCGGAAAGGCTCTGCCAGACGAACGAATACTTCTGACTTGGGCTTATAACGGCTTTTTACTTCTTCCTCCAGCCGTATGGCCCCTCGTTCGACCAAGGAGGTAAAAGCGCGAATCGCTCGTTTGCCGACAGCCTTTTGCAGGGTGTCAAGCGTGTAGGTTCGTCCTTTTGCTGACTCCAAAATATCGAGTAGCTCCTCTTCATCACGACTAAGCCGGCTGTCGGCTTCGAAGTCCGTATTATAATGGATGACGGTATGGCTCTCGGGTAGTAATGCTGCAGGCAGAGCAGCACGGAGTACTTCTCCCTGCGTACATATGTAATAAGCCGACAGCCACTGCCACAGACTCAGCTGTGAGGCAGTAACTGACGGCTTATCGTCAGGCAGGAAGAGAACCTCCTTGAATGAAATTTGCAGATTGGGACGTTTGTCGGACAGTCCGATGATAATCCCCGTATAGTATCGCTTGGCTCCGAAAGGTACTACGCAACGCATCCCCACGATAGCCTTCTCGGCTAACCCCTCGGCCAATCGGTAGTGAAAACTACCCTCAAGAGCCAAGGGAATGAGGACTTCGGCATAGCGCATAGCTATCTTCTCCCTTTCATCTCGGAGTCATGGCTATGATTCCGCTTTCAGATATTCGTGCATGGCAGCTGCTGCTTTCCGTCCATCGCCCATCGCCAATATCACAGTGGCTCCGCCACGAACGATGTCACCACCGGCAAAAACATCGGGGAGAGCTGTCTGATTGCTCTCATTGACGACGATGGTTCCTTTGCTTGTCACTTCAAGACCGGAAATAGTTCGGGGAACGAGCGGATTGGGCGATACACCGATACTTACAATCACTTCGTCCACCGGGATCTCCTCGATAGCCCCCGTGATCGCAACAGGACGACGACGACCACCTGCATCCGGCTCGCCAAGCTCCATCTTTTGCAGGCGCATCGCAGTCACTCGGCCTCGTTCATTGCCGATATATTCGATAGGATTGTGTAGTGTCAGGAACTCTATTCCTTCCTCCTTGGCGTGCTTCACCTCTTCCAATCTTGCTGGCATTTCCTCTTCGCTGCGTCGATAGACGATCATGGCACGTTCTGCTCCGAGGCGTTTGGCCGTACGAACGGAGTCCATGGCCGTATTGCCGCCCCCGATGACAGCTACATTCTTGCCCTTGAAAACGGGTGTGTCGCTATCGGCTTGGCTCGCATGCATCAGATTGACGCGCGTCAGGTATTCATTCGAAGACATGACTCCTACAAGGTTTTCACCCGGGATATTCATGAAATTGGGCAGACCGGCACCACTTCCTACGAATACACCGCGAAATCCTGCTTCATGCAGGTCATCGTATGCGATCGTTCGGCCGACAATCGTATTCGTCTCAAAGCGTACGCCCATCTCTTCGAGAAGATTGATCTCCGAATCGACTATACTATTCGGAAGACGAAATTCCGGAATTCCGTACTTGAGCACTCCTCCGATTTCGTGCAGAGCTTCGAATACGGTCACGTCATAGCCCAACTTGGCCATGTCTCCGGAGAAAGAAAGTCCGGCCGGACCGCTTCCGATCACAGCCACTTTGATACCGTTGCGAGGAGCCATTTCGGGAACTTTGAGTGCGCCCTGTTCGCGTTCGTAGTCTGCGGCAAAGCGTTCCAAGAAACCGATGGCAACAGCCGGTTTGTTCATTTTCGTATAGATGCACCGGCTTTCGCATTGCTTCTCTTGCGGACAGACACGTCCGCACACCGCCGGCAAAGAGCTTGTCTCTCGCAAAGTAGATGCTGCAGCCAGTATATCGCCTACTTCTATCTGCTTGATAAAGGTCGGGATATTGATACTCACAGGACATCCTTCCATACAGCTCGGTTGCGGACAATCGAGACAACGAGAGGCTTCGGCCATAGCGGCCTCGCGGGACAAACCGCGATTCACCTCTTCATTGATCTTGGAGCTACGATAGAGGGGGTCGAGTTCGGGCATTACAGCCCGTGGACGCGACATGCGTTCTTTATTTTTGAGCGCGTTGCGCAGCTCCTCTCTCCATGGTTCAGAGCGACGCAGTCGGATAAGTTCTTCTGTAGTCATGTCAATAAGGCAGAAAATAAGGTTATTCCATCTCTCGGTATGCGCCCAAACGCATGATCATCTCATCGAAATCCACTTGGTGTGCATCGAATTCGGGGCCATCGACACAGACGAATTTCGTCTGTCCTCCCACGCTTATACGACAAGCCCCACACATACCGGTGCCATCCACCATAATTGTATTGAGAGAAGCTATGGTCGGTATCTCGTAACGTTTGGTCAGGAGAGAAACGAACTTCATCATCACAGCCGGCCCGATCGTAACGCAGAGGTCTACCGTTTCCCGTTTGATAACGCTTTCCACTCCATCTGTTACGAGGCCTTTCGTCCCATAAGACCCATCGTCTGTCATGATGATCACTTCATCGCTATTGGCTCGCATTTGTTCTTCAAGGATAACCAGATCTTTAGTTCTGGCAGCCAATACGACAATTACACGGTTGCCTGCTTTGTGGAAAGCCTCCACGATCGGGAGCAAAGGAGCCACGCCCACACCGCCTCCGGCACAAACCACTGTGCCGACCTTTTCGATATGCGTACTCTGTCCCAGCGGACCTACCACATCCGTGATATAGTCGCCGACTTCGAGTTCGGCCAATTTCTTGGAAGATTTGCCCACGGCCTGAACCACTAAGGTAATGGTACCGCGCTTTATGTCAGCCTGTGCAATAGTCAGGGGGATGCGTTCGCCTTTTTCTCCAACGCGGATGATTACAAAATGTCCTGCTCTTCGCGATTTGGCTATACGAGGAGCCTCTACTTCCAGCTTGATCACATTAGCCGAGAAGTATTCTTTGGATACGATTTTATTCATAGTAACAGTCACATTTGCCCGCTGCTAACCGAAGCGTTCGGTCGCAAAGGTAAGAATAATCCGGGGGGGAGTAGACAGGACAAAGAAAAGGACACCTCCGTTGGAGAGCTGAGGGAGCGTGGCAGTCACATGGGAATACCATCGGGGGAAACGGATAAATATGGTAGTTTTGTCTGTAAATAAGTAAGCATAAACACCATAATGCGCATTGATATAATCACCGTGCTGCCCGAAATGATCGAAAATACACTCAACTGCTCGATCATCGGGAGGGCACAAGAAAGAGGACTGCTGGAACTGAAGCTGCACCAGCTTCGCGACTATTCCACCGATAAATGGAAACGTGTGGACGACTATCCATTCGGTGGAGAGCCTGGCATGGTGATGCAAGTAGAACCGATCGACCGGATTATCACCGAACTGAAAACCCAGAGAGAATACGATGAGGTGATATTCACCTCTCCCGACGGTGAGCGTTTCGACCAACCGATGGCCAATGAACTGAGTCTCCTATCCAATTTGATTATTCTTTGTGGACATTATAAGGGGATAGACTATCGTATCAGGGAACATTTGATCACTCGTGAGATTTCGATCGGCGACTACGTACTCACCGGCGGAGAGTTGGCCGCCGCCGTGATGACCGATGCGATCGCCCGTCTCATCCCCGGAGTTCTCAACGATGCCGGCAGCGCACTGTCCGACACCTTTCAGGACAATCTGCTGGCCCCTCCGGTCTATACCCGACCGGCCGAATATAAAGGTTGGCGAGTGCCGGATATTCTACTCAGCGGACATGAAGCCAATATCGCCAAATGGCGCCTTGAACAAGCTGTCGAGCGTACTAAGCGGTTGCGCCCCGATTTGATAAAAGACTGATCCCGCTCACCCCTGATTCTGCGATACGCTTATGAAGATGATAGAATGGCTCACAAGCAAACTGCCCGATCGGGCACATGTTCGCTCCATCATGTTCGGCATGAATACCCCCACGGGACGCCTCTTCGATATTCTCCTGCTATGCCTCATCCTTCTGAGCGTCATTGTCGTCTCAGCAGAAAGTACCGTAGGCCTGTCCCATAGCACGAGGAATTTTTTGCATTGGTGCGAGTGGGTTATCACCATTGTATTCACTATCGAATACATCCTGCGGATCTACTGCCTTCATAAACCGTGGCGGTACATCCTTTCCTTTTACGGCATCATAGACCTCATCTCCATACTTCCCTCCTATATAGCCCTTATCTATAGCGGAGCACAGGTGCTGATGGTCTTCCGCATCCTTCGACTGCTGAGGATCTTCCGTATCCTGAGCCTGAACAACCTCGTCTCGGCAGGCGATATGCTCGTGCGATCGATACGCGCCAGCATGGCCAAGATTATGGTCTTCATGCTTTTTCTTCTCCTGCTCGTCACCATTCTCGGCTCGGTCATGTACCTGATCGAAGGACGGGGCAATCCCAATTTTTCCAGTATCCCCAAGTCCATCTATTGGGCTATCGTCACGCTGACCACTGTAGGCTATGGCGATATTACCCCCGTCACGGCCGTCGGGCAGTTGGTATCCACGATAGTCATGCTGCTTGGTTATTCCATCATTGCCGTACCGACGGGAATCATTTCGGCCGAGATGACCAAATCCAATCGCACCGACTCCATGGTGGCTTTCGATACACCCATCCGCTGTCCGCGCTGCAACAAACGCATCCGCAGACACAAGGCCCGCTACTGCGACCAATGTGGCTACTCGCTTTTTACACACGGTCATACGGTAGTCCCCAACACCTGTAAGCCGGAAGGGGATACCGGCAGTAACGAATAGACGCCCCCTCCGATACCCCCTCTTTTCTTGCCACTTACAAGCAAAAGCCTCGCATTCAGCTGACAGGCTTACGGATCGGACTCCTTCCCGTACCCACCGTACTTATACCTGTACCGGTAATCGATACCGAGCAAACTGCCTGCAAAGGTGCTCACTTCTCCGTAAGCAATCAGCACGCTCGAATCGATTTCCCCCACGGGAGGGACAAAGAAGCCGATGAACAGCAGTAACAACCCGACCAAACACAAGAGAACGGCCAAGGTGAGGTGCACCCTTATCCTCCATTTCATAGCCGACTGTATTCTGCATGTGCATCGAAACAAGGACAAGCCTTCATCCATTCGTCGGGAGTAATGCTCCCGTCGTAATTGCGATCGTAGCTCAAGTCGCGATGGCCGACTATACTCGCCTGTGGGTACAGGTTTCTCAGTTCCATCAGCAAACGCCTCAGGGCGGTTTTCTGCTGCGGAGTTCGCGTATCGGCCGGCTTAGCCGCCGCATCCAGACCTCCCTCGTAGCAGACACCTATACTACAGTGATTGTACCCTTTGGCGTGTGCTCCCGGCTCTGTCATCGGACGCAATGCCTCCGTATCTCCATTGCGACGGATGTAGAAGTGATAACCGGCCGAGCGAAACCCTCGTGCCCGGTGGTCGCGATCGAGCTGAAGCGATGTATAGGTCATATTGGATCTTGTGGCCGAACAGTGGATGACTATATATTTGATGGTATTCATTGTTTTGGATGTTGATAGATGAAAAAATTAAACCCATTATAGAAAGACAAAGGCCGGAGACAAAAGCAAATTTCCTTGTCTCCGGCCTTCCGATTAGATTCCCGTCCCTGCTCGAATACAGGAGGAATACGGATCAGAATTAGAGACCGCCGCCTCCGCTACCTTGCTCACCGCCGCCCTCGGGAGAAACAGGAACAGAGGGAGTACCACCTTGCTGTTCTCCGGGACGAAGCATATTGATCCCTTTCAGACGAATTTGCCGACAGGCGCGGCGAATATCTCCACCGGGCAGAAAGAGCACCCGTGCTCGGCGGATATTTTCCACGGTAAATTCCTCTCCTTCTTTGGCGGCTTTGGAGCTGAGACTGATCCGGAAGCGACCCAATTCTCCCAACGAGATAGCCCGTCCTTGCTTGAGTCCGGTGATGACAAGGCCCGTTACCGTATTGATGATAGAGCGGACATCTCCCTCACTCACAGCGGAGATTTTGCTTGTCAGATCGCAGATCTCGGACAAATCCATATCTCCTGTTTTCAGGGTTTGGGCGTATCGAATCTTCGCCGGCTGTCCGTTGATCATCACTTTTCGTTCTTTTACTTTGAATGAAACTGCCATAATAATTTTTGTTGTTTAATAGATTGATGAAATAATACTGTCGGCACTTCGGTTTGTCGTTATCGGATGGCCATCCTTGCTTTCGTTCCTTTTTGCTGACGATGCAAAGGTAGAACGGCCGCTTTGTACCCGGGAATCGAACTGCATCCTGCGGCTGCCTGTGGTATCCTATGGCCGTCTTTGGCCTTCTTTTCGCTCGATTTCGCTTGTCGTGAGGAGCCGGATTGTTCCTTTTTATAGATGTACGATCGTAAAAACTTGGAAATAACGCACTCGATCTAAGCCCATACTAAAGAAGAAAGAGCCTCATAGGATCGGCAGTACGATCCCATGAGGCCCCAAACCGGATATCGGCAACGGCTAAAAGCGGTAACCTATGCCCACGAAGAAGTCACGATTATAAGCGTATTCGTTATTTCCCTTTTCTCTTAGAGCGGTCTTCGAAGAGGATTGCCTATTGTCATTCAGTCGGGGAATATCAGAACCTCCACCCGATACAATATCCACAAATCCATGTTCACAGCCTATCTGTATATAATAACGCTTATAGTGGAATGCGGCTATTATGTTTGCCCCGATGTCCCAGCGGATATTTGTTGGGCCACCAAGCGTTGGGCCAAAAAACTCTGTGCTGTAGTTGTTCGGCTTCCATCCTTCCAACTTCTGCCGATATGTACCATATATACCGTATGCAAGGAAAGGACCCGCTTCGATCGAAACCGCCATGTCATTCATCAGGTCGAACCGCATGCCGGCATTGATCGGCAGTTGCAGATAGTGCAAGCGAGTGGAAACCATCGTAATATAGGTACCAGGAACCATTTCGGGTATATCCCATTCGGTTTTGGAGCCCTTCATCGTATAGTTCAGACCCGGAGCCAAGTAGAATCCTCTTGATCCGATCATGAATTCGGCAGCGGCACCGACCCGCAGGCCGACATTCATTTTGGTGTCCCACACATATCCGCCTCTTTTCATGCTCTGATTGCTGCCTACGAAGTTGGCATCTACGCGAAGTGCCGGGCGGCTTTGTCCGATGGACATAGTGACCGAAGCAAGTAGCACAAGGGCTACAGTAAAAATCCTTTTCATTTCTATTCGTTTGTTTGTCGTTTTAGAAGGTCGATACTCCCCTAAAATTTTCCATATATGTACTGTTCAGGGAAGCCGAATCAGATACTTGCACAAAAATTACGAAAGGGGTACTTTGTTTCGTATCTTAATTTCCTTGCATCAACTTCTCTATCTCTTCGTAAAGTGCTTTCTCTGAAGAAGGGCGGGGCAGATTGGCGTGAACAAGTTTCCCCTTATTGTCAAATAGAAGATAACGAGGAATTAACATTCGGAAATCAGGTATTTTCAGCAATTCTTTTTCAGCCTTTGATGTAATGTAATAGTGGTATCCGGTCAAATCAAATGCGGAAAGATTGTTTCTCCAGTTGTCAGAGTTTTCCGGTTCATCAACGGAGCAATAGAGCATGGCAATTCCTTTTTCTTCCAAGAAGGCATGTAGTTGTTTGTTATACCCAAATTCTTTTTTACATGGTGAGCACCACGTGGCCCAAACATCCACTAAGACCCATTTGTCGGGGAAAAACCTCTTGATGACTTCCGGCAAGTTTTCTCCCACCTCTTTTCCCACCTCTTCCAGTTTGTCAAATTTATGGTCATAGAAAAATAATCCACGAGAATAATTTTTCCCACTTGGGTCGTTTAAGTCGATAAAAGAACGGAGCAGCTCCAAGTACCGGGAACTGCCAACAACTTTTCCCAATAACGCAACCTTTTCAACATATTGTGGAGTCGTTATAGCCCCTACGACAAAGTGAAGAAGTTGAATTTTGCTTATAAAAAGTCTTATTTGGACGTCATCGGGCAAATAGCAATACTCATGGAAAAATTCTTTGCTACCATCCCATAGTCCGATGTCAATCCTTTTTCCTCCGGCCAGATTTTTGTGCCCTCTCAAAGTCGCAGTTCCTGCATTGCGCAAACTCATTTCGCTTCCTTTATACATTTCCGCCAACGGACTATAGCGTTCGAGATAATAGAAATATAATTCTTTTGCTTTCTGCCTTAGCCTATTTGCTTCTTCTATATTACGAACTGCCAAACCTGCTGCATACAAAACCATTTGTTGCATTTCAGCTTTTACTGCACTCAAAAAAGCATCGCTAATATCCCCTTGCTTTTCCATAGAGAGAAAAGATTCCAACTCCATATCAAGCATGGAGTCAACCTGATCTATGAGTTCGGCCTTGCCTTTACCTGTCCTTAAAATTGTAAGATATTCATTGAGCCATCTGTATCCGGCAAAAAGAGTGCTATCCAATAAATAGAGATTTCCTGAGGCATTGTCTCCGGTGGCGCCAAAAGACCATTTGCCGGAACTGTTATCTGCAGTCAGGATGAGATGATCGCCGGGACAGAGAATAATCTTGCTTTTGGGGAAGAGTTGATTACCGGCAAATTGAATGCAGACACTCCGCTTGAGAGGGATACTGATCGTTACTTCTCCATTCTCGAAAAAAATGGGTGTTACCAGTCCGGCCAGATCGGAATCAGCAGAGCATGGGATATTTGTCCATAAAACCCCGCTGCCTCCATTCTGGGGATTTCGTAAAGTCAGCTTCGTTATGGGATCGACCTCTTTGTCTATTTGTGGTTTTGCTAATCCTTTTATTGTCGCCATAAAAAACACAGCAACAAGTGTCAAAAAAAGAGATGGCTTCATCATAATACAAAGTATTTGTGTTCTTTTTTGAAAGAAAAATGGGATGCCTATTTCTAATCAAAAGTACAGAAATTCCGACCGGATATAATCCAATTATTACCCACAAAGTAAAGATCGGACAGCATTCGGGCTTTACATTTTCTGTAAGCAGTACTTCGGAGAGTAGTTCTCGATCGGTCGGGACAGGTTCTGCCGATTGCTCCGAGCCAACGACCTGATGCTCCGCAAGCGGCGGACAACCAATACCTGACACGAGGCCTACCGATATGAAGACCTGCTCAATACAGAGCCTGGACCTGTACTCGGAAGTCCGAGAAAGTACACATCACGACTCCCTCCCTCTGCGAGGGTTTAGGCTCCAAAAATTGCCGGCTTTACAGCCATGAAAATGTGGCGTGCAATTTTTTACGTTTTGGTTCGGGAGGTAAAAAATTTACGCGCCAAAACGAAAAAATTCTCGCGCGTGTTTTCCCGAAAACACGAACCGCAATCGGGCCGATTCCGGCGCGATTTTTCATTTAGTCATTTGAGGTAGGAGGATGTTTTGCGCCCATCGGTGACTGTCTTTGGATAAGAACGAGGCGACTAAGTGTGTGCAAAAAATTACCTTTGGACAAAGAAATCAAACAGAGCCTCTTGGCTCGCACTCGAAGATGATCATTCAGGATATTATAGAAGCTATCGAGGCAGTCTGCCCGAGGGCTTATCAAGAGAGCTATGACAATAGTGGCGTGCAGGTGGGCGACACCAAGCGGGAGGCAACGGGTGCCCTCCTCTGTGTGGATGTTACCGAAGCGGTATTGGAGGAGGCCATTCGGCTGGGATGCAATCTCGTCATTGCCCACCATCCGATTCTCTTCAAACCGCTCAAGCGATTGACCGGCAGCTCCTATGTGGAGCGATGCGTGGAGCTGGCCGTACGGCACGGACTGGTGCTATATGCGGCTCATACCAATGCGGACAACGCTCCGCAGGGACTGAATGCGCTGCTCGCCGAACGCTTCGGCTTGCTGAATACGCGACCGCTGGAGCCGCTGCAAGGCAAGCTCTTGGAGCTGGTCACCTTCGTCCCCACGGAGTATGCCGATGCCCTGAGGCAGGCTTTGTGGCAGGCCGGTGCAGGCCGCTTGGGGCATTACGATTGCTGTTCGTTCAGCCATGCCGGCACCGGAACTTTCAGAGCTGCCGAGGGTGCCAATCCCTTTGTAGGAGCGATAGGCGAATTGCACCATGAGGCGGAGGAGCGGATCAGCCTCGTACTGCCGGCGTACAGGCAGGGTGCTGTGCTGCAGGCTTTGCACGCGGCTCATCCGTACGAGCTGCCGGCTGTCAGCCTGATCCCGCTGGCCAACGATCATCCCTCGGCCGGAGGCGGAATAGTGGGGGATCTGCCTTCGCCCATGAGCGAGCGGGAGATGCTGCTGCACATCAAGGAGGTATTCGGTCTGAAGGTCCTGTCCCATTCGGCTCGGAGGGAACGGCCGTTGAGGCGGATGGCTATATGCGGCGGTAGCGGTGCTTTCATGTGGCGGCGTGCAGCACAGGAGGGTGCAGACCTCTTCCTGACAGGGGAGGCGAAGTACAACGACTTCTTCGATGCAGGGGAGCATCTGCTGCTGGTTACGATCGGTCATTACGAGAGCGAAGAGGTGGCTAATGAGCTATTTATGCGCATAATATCGCAGAAATTCCCTACCTTTGCCACCCACAAATCATCGGTTGCAACCAATCCGGTAAACTATTTGTAGTTAGTTAATTGAGCATCATGGCTAAAGAAAAGATCATCGTTGAGAACGAACAGAGCGTAGAGGAAAAATTGGCAGCACTGAGCAAGCTGCAAAATACCCTCTCTGAAATAGATAAGATCAAGACTCTCCGTGGCGAACTGCCGCTGGAAGTACAGGATCTGGAAGACGAAATCGCCGGAATGCAGACTCGTTTGGAGAACTTCACAGCCGGATCCAAGCAGCTCAATCAGGCTGTAACCACCGAAAAGGAAAAGATCAGTACAGCCAAGACGCTGCTGGAGAAATATAAAAAACAGCTCGACGAGGTGCGCAACAATCGTGAGTTCGACAATCTCTCCAAAGAGATCGAATTTCAGGAGCTGGAAATCCAACTGTCTGAAAAGAAGATCAAGGAATACAACGCCGAAATTCAACAGCGCAAGACCGATATAGCTGCTCTGAAAGAGGTGCTGGAAGAGCATAGCGAGGTGTTGGCCGAAAAACGCGGCGAACTGGATACCATCATTGCCGAGACTAAGCAAGAGGAAGAGAAACTGCGCGAAAAGGCGAAGAAGCTCGAAGCCAAGATCGAACCGCGCCTGCTGACGGCTTTCAAGCGCATCAGAAAGGCTGCGCACAACGGCTTGGCCGTGGTGCCCGTAGAGCGTGATGCCTGCGGCGGTTGCTTCAACAAGATTCCTCCTCAGAAGCAGCTGGACGTCAAGCTTCGGAAAAAAATCATCGTCTGCGAATACTGCGGACGAATCATGGTCGATCCCGAAATGGGAGCATAAAGCTCTCCAAGAGTAAGAGGCCGGTGTAGGCGGTTTTCGCTGCCGGCCGATGCTTCGGGTTCACAGGTGCGGAAGTTTTCCGAGATAAGGTTCGGCTCTCTTCGGAGATGCCGGCAGGACTGATGAGAGAGGACGAGAGTTCTCTCTTTGTTTTATGGTAGCATTCGGCTTATTCGGATAAAGAGCCTCTTCATTTCCAAGAGAATTTTTCCATCGGCAGGATGGCCGGGCCGATATTTTCCCCCTGATATATTCACAACAAGATGAAGATTTCCCTGACAAACCGTGTCCGAACGACGATCAGAGAGAGGAAGCTCTTCCGAGAAGGAAACCGCCTCGTACTGGTCGCTCTCAGCGGAGGTGCCGACTCGGTGGCTCTGCTCTGCGTATTGCGCGAATTGGGGTATGAGACGGTGGCGGCACACTGCAATTTCCACCTCCGAGGGGTAGAGAGCGATGAGGATGCAGCTTTCGTGGAGGGCCTATGCCGTGATCTGGATGTTCCGCTCCATCGGATCGACTTCGACACGGTTCGTTATGCTCGCGAACGGTCGATTTCGATCGAGATGGCTGCTCGAGAACTGCGTTACGAATGGTTCGGACTGTTGCGGAAAGAACTGGCTATCGAATACGTGGCGGTGGCACACCATGCCGACGACAATGCCGAAACCATGGTGCTGAACCTCTGTCGGGGAACGGGAATCAGCGGCCTGTGCGGGATGCCCTATAAGCGGAACGATGGTATCGTGCGCCCCCTGCTGGATGCCACACGGGATGAGATAGAGGCTTATCTGCTCGACCAAAAAATCACCTATCGTACGGACTCTTCCAATGAGGATACGCGCTTCCGGCGCAATCTGGTCAGACACCGGATCATGCCGCTATTAAAGGAGTTGAATCCGTCGCTTCAGGAGGCGTTGCTACGCACTCGGGAGAATCTGGAGGGCGTTGCAGCTTTTTTCTCGAAGGCAACGGAGGATTTTCACAATACATTGAGAGCAACCGCTTCGATAAGCATTCGGGAGGTCAAAGAAACACCTGCTCCGTTTACGCTGCTGTACGATCTGCTGCATCCGTACGGGTTCAACAGGGATCAGATACGGGAGGTGGTCACGTCTTTGGACAATCCTCCCGGAGCTTCTTTTTTCTCTTCTTCGCATCGTCTCTTACGTGAGAGGGATCGGCTTACGGTACTTCCCTTATCGCCAAAGATGGAGGTGCCGGAACTGTTCGGCCTTAAAATCGGAGATTCTTTCCTCGATCTGCCGGATGGAAAGCAACTGAGTTGGCAGCGCGGTACCCCTGCCGATTTGGACTTGGAGGGTCTGCGGCTTCCGAATACCAAGCTATTGTTGCCTTTGGCATTTGTAGAATCTTTACAGGAGGAGCTTGGGGTTCGCCGTCCGCAACGAGGGGATCATATTCATCCTTACGGGATGAAAGGCTGCAAGACGGTGAGCCGTTTCTTTATCGATCGTCACGTGCCACGACGCCGGAGGGAAGAGGCTTGGCTCCTTTGCCAAGGAACAGAAGTGGTATGGATCATGGGCTATGCGGCTGATCGGCGATTCGCCATCGATGAGCTGTCGGATACGGAAGAATATCTGCTCTTCTCTTTCGAGCTATAGAGCTTGCTCGATGGCTTTTTCTCTTGCCCGGGAGCCTTTCTCCTTCGCATCCATCAGGATAAAATAAGCACGGTAAAGGCGGAGTAGGGTATAGGAATACTGTCCATTGAGACGTTCATACAAGGATTTGAGCTCGAATATGCGAGAGGGATTGGTGAAATAGGGGTGTAATTCGGAAACGATACCTGCATCTATATAGGCATCGGGAGCCAATCGTCCTTTCTCTATCAAAAGGGCAAGGTGCCCTTCGATGGTACTCGGACTGAGTTTCCGCTCGGTAGCGACCTCTTCTATGCTCATACCTGCCAGTAGCAATTCGAGCGTTGTCTCGTGGGTAGTCTTTTTCTTTTCCTTGGCTTTTTTCTCTTTACTCTTTCGATTGCCGGCGGCTGTTGGCAGGGCTTCGTCCTTGGGTGAAACGCTGCGTACCCATTCGGCTATCAGCTCTTCCGTCCGAAGTTCCTGTCTGCTAAGGCTTTGGCCGGCAGAGAGAGCACCGAAAACGGCTCGTAAGCGAAGCAGGCGGTACACGGCGGTATGAAGATTGTCCTGTAGCTCGAGCAGTTCTTTCGCAAACTGTTTGGCTTTTTTCAGCATTCCGACTTCTTGGATCGTGGAGGAAAGTTCGCCTGCTATGGCAGAAAGTTGTGGCAGGAAATAGTCCACGGCTTTGTCAATTCGCTCTTTGACGGCACCGAATCCAAGCGGAGACTGCCCCCAAAGGCCGGCAAGTTGCCGGCGAAAACGTCCGGCTACTTCCGCCATCGCATCTATCTTGGCCGATTGTTCGGCTGCTCTATCGCTATAATGGCTTTTGCTGCTCAGCTCGCTCTCCTCCCGATAGCTGAGACTGTGTTTGTGCCATATATTCATCAAGCTCTGCCAGTCGAAAGCCTCGTCGGATTGCTGCTTCCAATAGATAAGACTGTTTTCCTGCAAAGAAGTCCGGAGTTCTTTTTCGTCGGGCTTCGTCTGTGCATATTCGACCAGTTCTTGGGGAGTTTCCAACCCACGCAGATCGGGAGGGGAGAGCAGTATCATCCCTTCAGGGCCCGTCATACGTGACAGGGCTACGTAGGCCTGACCGGGAACGAAGACACCTTCCAGATCTATGGCGGCGTGTTCGAAAGTCAGTCCTTGGCTCTTGTGCACGGTGATAGCCCAAGCGGCTCGAAGCGGAAAAAGGCGGAAGCTGCCGATTACTTCCTGTTCGGGGGCATTGGTCTCGGGGTTCACGGAGTAGCGGACGTTGGTCCACTCGTGTGGCTCTACCTCTATAAGCTCTCCGCCGTCAGTCCGAACGACTACCGAGGAAGGAGAAAGGGAGTGGACTACGGCTATTTTCCCGTTGTAGTAGCGTCTAAGTTGGCGAGTATCATTGCGAACGAACATCACTCTGGCACCTTCTTTCAACGTCATCGTCGGCTCCAAAGGATATAGATGTTCCGGAAAATCGCCTTTGATGATCGCTTGGTAGGAATGGGGCAGTGCAGGTAAGGCTTCCAAAGCGCGTCGATTGATCTGATCGGCTTTGTGATTATGCGTTGTCAGCGTAATATAGCCTTCGTGACAGGTGCTGTCGAAAGTCGGATTCACATGATCCTTCAGGTAGGTCAAGTCGTCTGCCGGCAGACGATTGTGGCGCAGGTTGTTCAGCAAGGACGTAAAGCGTACATCTGTCTGCCGGTATATGGTTTCCAGTTCGAGGAATACCGGCGGATGCTGACGAATCACCATGGAATGAAAAAAGAAAACGCCTTGATAGATTGCTGACATTAGCTCCCATTCATGCGGTTTGACTACCGGCGGAAGCTGCATAAGATCACCGATAAACAGGACTTGTACTCCACCGAAAGATCGGGGATTGCTCCGCACGCGACGAAGAACAAAATCGATCAGATCCAGCGTGTCGGCACGGAGCATGCTGACTTCGTCGATGATGAGCAACTCCATGTTTCGAAGCAATTTGCGCTTCGAAGCATGCATACGTGTCTGTTTCCAAAAAGATGTTGGCGTAAGGAAGTTTACGCCCGTTGCACTTTCGAGAGATACCTCGTACGGAATGAATGTTCCCGGTGGAAGCTGTAAAAGCGAATGCAGCGTCACCCCACCGGCATTCAACGCTGCTATTCCGGTGGGAGCGGCTACTATGCAGTTTTTGAATGTGTGTTGGACTATATGGCGCAGCAGGGTCGTTTTGCCTGTGCCCGCGTTACCGGTAAGGAAAAGGTTACAGTTCGTGCGGTTGATAAAGTCCAGCACATATTCTTTTGTGTTCATGGAGAATTGTTTCAGGCAGACAACAATTATATCGCTTTGTCAGCCGCTGACATAAAATGTTCCTTACCCGAAAAGACAGAATAGGGGAAATTATCGACGCCTGCGGAAACGGCGAACGATGCTACGCTTAACAAAGCCAAGCAAGGCACTGATCAGCAAAGGACGGCCGAAGTCGGTAAGCTGCTCGATCAGATGGAGAGTCGGCCGGCCTGTCGGAGTCATTAGCTTGGATGAAGAGATCTGCTTCTTGCCGATGAGGAAGCGAAGTATCTTATTGCCAAGGCTGCCAGGATAGATCAGATGGGTCTCAACTTCTTCGAAAATCATGTCGCCATAATTGTTGCGTACATGATCCAAACAGCGAAAGATGTCCTTCTGGTATCGTTCTGCTTCCTTATCGCATGCGTCTCGACGACGCTTCAGTTCGTAATATGCTCGCATATCTATTTCTATTATCGGTTTGCGCGACAATCTTTTTGAGATCTACTTATTTGTCGGCTCTTCATCCTCTTCTTTTTTTCTTTGATGGCGGGCTACAATTTCCAGTACCTCTCCGGCCAGCCGTCCGAGGATATATCTTCTGATCAGATGCCGACAAAGGTATCCGATCAGAAAGAACAACAAGTAAATCCCTACTACAACGAAAAAGCCTCCCGTAGCTCCTATTCCGAGCCACCGCCCAAAGCCGAATCCTAAAGCTATGCTCAAGAATATCAGTATCAGGAATGACATAAGAACAGACATAGCCAGCAGAGCCAATTTGGCGATCAATCGAGCTCCTTCTTCGGCTATCGTATATGCTATGCTTTCGGTCCGAAGTGTCAAATAGCTATATATATCTTCTATTAGTCGTTTGAGCATTGTCTGTCTATCTTAGTTAAACTTAAAAGGAATAGGGATGAAAAACGAGGGAGAAACAGCCGGAAAGAAATAATACCTCGACCCGGTAGCAAAGTTATGATGACCGCACGTAGCTTGCTTTATGCCAAAAAATACAATTTCCCTCCGGAATATCCGACTTGCGCAAAGAGCAACACGCTACCCGCACAATCCAAGATACAAAGAGAAAAGGCGTGTAGATGGTATGCCTGGCACACGATCTACACGCCCCCGGAGTTATTCACTTCTGAGATCGTCGAGTACTTCGTCGTACTTGTCACCGATCTCTTCCACCATATCTTCGGTGATTCCCTTCATTTTCCTACGGTACTTCTGGTAGCGATTCTTGGCTTCATAATAGCCTTCCACCACGCTATCCTTTACTTTGTCGGCTGTACTGTTGATGTCTTCAACGAAGCGAGTACGCTTTTCACGATCAGCGAAATAAGCAGCGGCAGCCCCAATAGCAAGGCCCACTAACAGACCGAGAGAAAACTTTCCTTGTGAGCTCATAAAAAATCCTCCTTACTTTATTAAATGCTTTGAATCAATTTTGTCAGAAAACCAATTGCACCCGAATGATGAATCGTTTCGATAATTGTTCATCCGTAAAGATAAAAGTTTTTTCCGAATGAAACAATCACCTTTCCCCGACTCTGCAGTTTCTTCCGAATTGTAAATGCCACTTCATATTCATTGCTCCATTATTTTTACTTTTGTTTCTAAAATAGAATACGAATGGACAGAGCACAGTTGCGAGGTATGGGGGTTGCCCTGATTACCCCTTTCGACGAAAAGGGAGAGGTAGACCACGAATCGCTTCGACTTTTAGCGGATTATCAGGTAGCGGGAGGTGCCGACTACATCGTAGCACTTGGCACAACGGGTGAATCGCCCACCATCGAGGAAGCCGAGCGCTCTGCGATATTGCAAACAGTCAGAGAGGCGGTGGCAGGACGGTGTCCGATCATCGTTGGAGCCGGAGGCAACTACACCGAACGCCTCGTCAATCGGATTCAAGCCATGGACAAGACCGGTGTAGATGCCATCTTATCCGTTGCTCCTTACTACAACAAACCCACGCAAGAAGGCATTTATAGACATTATAGGACTTTGGCCGAATCTACTGATACGTCCATCATCCTCTACAATGTCCCCGGGCGAACGGGTGTGAATATTAAGTCCGAAACCACTCTCAGATTGGCTACAGACTGTCCGAATATCATCGGCATCAAAGAAGCTTCGGGCAATGTGGATCAAGTGCGTGCAATAGTGCTGGAAAAACCCGATCCTTTCATTGTCCTATCAGGCGACGATCATCTCTCCCTTTCCTTTATAAAGGAAGGAGCCGAAGGAGTTATTTCCGTGATCGGAAATGCCTATCCGGAGCTTTTCAGTCGTTTGATACATCTGTGTTTGGAAAACCGATTTGAAGAAGCCGAAACCATCCAACAACGACTGGAAGGAATGTGCTACCTGATGTTTGTCGATGGTAATCCGGCCGGAATCAAGGAATTGCTCTATCAAAAGGGTCTCATCCGTCACAATATACTAAGGCTGCCGCTTGTATCTGCATCGGACTCTACCTCTACTTTGATTGCCAGAGTTCGCAATCAGATCGAACAGCGGTAAAAAATTTTCAGCTTTCGTCCGTACTGCCATGCCCATCATTCCCTCTAAAGTCCTGTTTGTAACCGGAATAGACACGAATATCGGGAAAACCTATGCCACGGCTTTTCTTTTCGACAAGCTCTCCGAGTCAGGGCAAAAGGTCATCACCCAAAAGCTCGTACAGACGGGATGTGTAGGTGCTTCGGAGGATATAGAAGCACACCGTCGTCTGACCGGATACCCTACAATGGAAGAAGATGGTTTGGGACTTACTTGCCCCTATATTTTCAGTTATCCGGCTTCTCCTCACTTTGCAGCCGAGATAGATGGTAAAAGGGTGGACTGCAAGATAATAGACCAAGCCACTGAAACTCTCCTCTCTCGTGGCTACGATCGCATCCTTCTGGAAGGAGCCGGCGGACTGATGGTGCCCATCACCAAGGACTATCTTACAGCTGATTTTATAGCTGACAGAGATTATCCTATTGCACTCGTGACGAGTGGCCGACTGGGGAGTATCAACCACACGCTACTCAATCTGGAATTGTGCCGACATAGAGGTATTTCGGTCGAATCCATTGTCTACAATCTTTATCCTGCCGAAGACGACCGTATTATTGCTAACACCCTTGATTATCTCCGTTTCTATCTGCATAAATATCATCCCGATACGCAACTTATGGTGATGCCGGAACGGAATTGATTCGGACACACTACAACATATTAGGATCTTATTCCAAAACGAAAAAGCCTCCGACTCACCTTGTTAGGCAGAGTCGGAGGCTTTTTCGTTTCCGTTAGCTAAGGCTTACTTCAGCGTACCTTGCTGTGCTTGTTCGATCATCTTGGCATTCGGCAAGATATAAACCTCCACACGGCGGTTGGCCGAACGTCCGGCAACTGTGCTATTGTCTGCAACCGGTTCATGGCTCCCACGCCCTTCGGCTGCCATGCGCGACATACTCACACCCTGAGAATTCAGGAAAGAATATACGCTGGCTGCACGTCTCTCAGACAGAGGATCGTTGATCTTGTCGGAGCCGGTATTGTCCGTATGGCCTACGATACGAATATCCGTGTCGGGGTTTTTGTTCATGTTTGCAGCAAACTTCGTCAGCGCAGTGCGTGAGTTGGGACTCAGAGTGCTGGAGTTCGTCGCAAAGAGGATACCGCTATCGAAAGTAACCAGAATAGCCTCTCCGTCATTTACTGTCTGAATCGTAGCATCGGGTACTGCGGCCTCCAGTTCTTTTTTCTGCTTGTCCATCTTCTTTCCGATGAGAGCACCGGCTGCTCCACCGACTGCAGTACCGACGATGGCACCGACAGCCGTATTTCCGGCTACGTTACCTACTCCGGCACCAATGGCGCCTCCTACTCCGGCGCCGATAAGGCCGCCTTTTGCCATATTGTTCAGTCCGCAACCGGCGAACACGAGAGCCACAGCCAAAGCTGAGGCTACTACACTTGATTTCTTCATTGTCTCTTCTTTTTTATTCGTTTACACACGATGCTTTGTTCACACAAAGCTATCCCGTGAAGGGATCAATTATCTTTATTGGCAAAGTACTTCATAAACTGCATACGCTCGTACATCGTTGCCGACTTCACGCTCGCTGCATTGAGCTTGCCTCGGAATTCACTAACCGAATAATAGCCCTTTACTTGCATCCAGCTCTCAATGGTGGCGATCATTTCGGCCACGAATTGAGGTCCCTTTTTGTAAAGAACCGTACATATCTGAGTCACATGTGCACCGGCCAGCAGGCACTTGAGTGCGGCCTCACCATCATGAATACCTGTGGAAGAAGCGATGGATATGCCCGGTACCAATGCACTCACGATACCGGCATGGCGAATCGTATCTGATATTTCTCCTGCAGAGGTAAATACGTCTCCGGCCACCATCTGTACTTTGTCGATGTCGATGTCGGGCTGGTATGAACGATTGAAAAGCACCACACCCTTGGCTCCTGCCGCACGCAGCTTATCGACGAGAGATGGGATATTGGCAAAAGATTTGGAAAGCTTCACCACTACAGGGATTCTGATGGCTTTGATCAGAGAGCTGATAATATCCACATACATCTGTTCGGCTTTGTTGGCATCGAAGAAGAGATCGGTATTGAGTCGCATCACGTTGATTTCGAGAGCGTCGGCTCCGGCCTCTTCGAACTGCTTGGCAAAGTCCACCCACGAATCGGAGCGGAAGCAGTTGATGCTGGCTATTACGGGGATAGCCACCTCGCGCTTCACTTCGCGGAGGAAGTCGAGGTGTTTGGAGATCTCGTTGCTCTGTACATAGGCATTGATATAGTCTGCCGCCTCAGGGTAATCCATCGGGGACATCATTTGGGACATTTCTGCCTCGATCTGCTCTTCGAACAGTGATTTCAGTACGATGGCAGCAACACCCGCTGCTTCGAGATCTTTGATGGTTTTGAGGTTGCGGGTCAGTCCCGAACATGCTGCAACAATAGGATTTTTCAGGCGCAAGCCGGCGAACTCAGTGGACAAATCGATCATATCTGTTTATTATGAATTACGAAAAAGACCCTGCAAGCCTTCCCCGATCACTCTCGGCCATCTCTGTTTAAGACAGACGAAAAATACCCTCGACAACAGGGCTTCCCAGTGCCTCCGGCACATATATGCGAGATGCGGGCTACACAGAAGGTCTATTCTATTGATACTTACACTTTTGTTAGGATGAATACTTGCACAAAGATATAATTTATTTCACCTCAGGCATTAATCCAGGGCAATCGCATTAGAAATCTGATGATAGTATTTGGGAAGGTTTTCTGAGGGCGTTTATCTTTTGCAGCGCATTGAATGAGCTTTTGGATCTGCTCTTCAATCGTTCAAGAAAGAAGAGAGCTATCTTATGGATTATATTGACATTTTTGGCTGCATTGTCCTTTCGTCTGAGCGATCGATCTTCTCCGAGAATGACATCATGACAATGGTGCAGATTGTTCTCTATGGCCCAATGGTATCATGAGCTTACAGACTTCTTCGGCATTTGACAGATATTTCCCATATCCTTTCACAAAAGGCGAACCCCGATCCAAAAATTAAAGGGCTGTGTCAAAAAAACTATTTCAACACAGCCCTCTGCTATTGGTTTGTGACCCCGGTGAGGCTCGAACTCACGACCCAATGATTAAGAGTCATTTGCTCTACCAACTGAGCTACGGAGTCAATACCTATCAAAAGGTAAACCCTTCTGATTTTGACGCTGCAAAGGTATGCTTTTTTTGTTATGCGCCAAATGAATCCGAAAAAAATTCCTCTTTATGCGTTCCTGCATCAACAGTCACGATCTCATCAGTCTGATGCGAGGGCAATGTGTGGGGATTTCGTGCTTGTCTGTTGGCCGAGCCTGTAGGATGGAGGCGTTAAGGCTTCACCATTGTCGGAAAGTCTACGACTGACAGCCTCGGAAATACGAACCAGAAACGCTCCGATTGTGGCGCGTGTTTTTCTGAAAAGCGGCGCGAGAATTTTTTCGCAGTGGCGCGAGATTTTTTTCGCTCCCGCGCCAAAACCGAAAAGTTTGCGCGCCACGTTTTTGGGAAGGACAAAAGAGAAAATTTCCGCGCGTAAACTCATCCGACAGGGGATGATGCTCCCTACACATTCTTTTAGTAGGAGGAATGTCTGTCGGCTGTCTCTGCTTGTGGAGTTTCTTCCGGTCGAATAGACGAGGGTTGTCCTCTTCGATTATCGATACAATCATTGTATGGATTTTGCGTTTAACAGAAAGAGGTTCTGCGGATCCGATCCCAAAGGAAAAAGAACGAGGAGATCCTTCTCCGATGATGGAGCTGTGGAGCTTGCCCGAAGCTGAGAGGGATTCGGACAGAATGAGGAATATCCCCCTACCGCAGTAGACCATTATTCTCTATCTTTGGGCGCATAGCATACCTGTTTCTTATGCAAAAGAATACGAACAAGAAACCTTGCCAACAACGAAAAGCGAAAACTACAGGGTATGGGCTGGAGCGGTAATCAAACATTCTTCGAGCGAAGCCGCATCATGATGCGCGTTACCTTTATTTTCGCCGCCATGGTCATTGCTCTCCTTACGTTGTTTGCTTCGGACAGACTGATCGATAAGATGGCCGGCGAGGAAAGGCAGAAAATCGAGCTATGGGCACAGGCTACCAAGATCGTGGCCTCCGACGATGAAGCCGTTCTGGCCAAAGACCTTGTTTTGCAGATTATCCAATCCAACAATAGCATCCCCGTCATCCTGTGCGATCCCAAAGACTCTATTATTTCGTACAACAACATCGACATTCCGGCCGGCAAACCTGCCCTACCCTACCTCCAAAAGAAGCTTCGTTATTTCAAGGAAGGGTATCCTCCTATCCGAATAGAAATAGAGGCCCGTCGGCCACAATTCCTCTATTATTCCGACAGCCAAACCCTACGGCGACTGTTGGTATTGCCTTATATAGCTCTGAGCGTGATATTTGTCTTCCTCGGTATTTCCATCATGGCCTTGCTGGCTGAGCGCAGATCCGAACAGAATCGTGTATGGAACGGACTCTCCAAAGAGACTGCCCATCAGCTCGGCACGCCCATATCCAGCCTGATGGCATGGGTGGAACTCCTCAAGGCATCGGAAGAGGATCCATCTATCACCAATGAGATGGAAAAGGATATAGACCGACTGCGTATGATAGCCGAACGATTCCAAAAGGTAGGCTCGGAACCCAAGACGGAAGTGCAGGATGTCCGTCCGGCTTTGGGCAGCACAGCGGACTACATGCGCTACCGCGTATCGCGACAAGTGGACATAGAATTGAGGATGCCGAATGAGGTCATCGGCATAGCACTTTCGGCACCGCTGTTCAGTTGGGTGATCGAAAATATGATCAAAAATGCCGTCGATGCCATGAGCGGTAAAGGAAAGATCACGATCGAACTTAAGGAGAAAGGCTCGTATGCAGTAATAGACATTACCGACACGGGCAAAGGGATCCCCAAGGGGAAAATGCGCGATATATTCCGTCCGGGCTATTCCACGAAGACCAGAGGTTGGGGCTTGGGCTTGTCTCTGGCAAAGCGAATCATAGAGAAATATCACAAAGGGAAAATAAGCGTAAAGCAATCGGAGCCGGGTATTGGCACCACTTTCCGTATTCTGCTGCCGAAACAGACCGATCTGCCATAAGTATACGAACGAAATATGGAGCCGAACCGATCCTTTTCCGCCCCGTACTCCGGGGCTTTGATTTTAGAGTATATTATCGCACGGATTCCGGCAGAGAGATCGGTGAAATTCCCACCGTCGAGGAACTCCTGCGTAACGACAAGCTCAGAGAATCCAATCAAGAAATGATCGCTCTGAACGAATAGCAGTTGCTCTTAATATCCGCATCTCGCAGTATGCGTCAGTTCACCGAGGAAGATAATCCGCCTCCCTTTGCACTCGCAAGTCTGCATCTGTTGTGCATAAATGATTTACAGCATTATTACTACATTTACGGAGCTTAAATGTAGCCGGCCGGTGTCTTTCCCAATAGAAATGCACGGTGCAGCGTTATAAATAAATACAGGTTGAAGTCCGGGCGTGCCCATCGTTTCGACTTCTTGCTATTCACAATTGAAAAAGTAAAAAAAATGACATATAATGAATTACAACTGGAATTTGGAGCCGTTTACCGCAGAGGAACGTTCCCTCGGGACAATATTCTGTCGGGAGCTAAGGCTCGCGCCCGTAGTGGGGTGCCTATTGGCACGCAGGGGAATAGCTTCCGTAGAGGAAGCTAAGCGTTTCTTTCGCCCAAGATTGGAGGATCTCCACGATCCTTTCCTGATGAAGGATATGGACAAGGCTGTAGCTCGCCTGAACAGGGCGGTGGGGCGAAAGGAAAAAATCATGATTTACGGTGACTATGATGTAGACGGTACCACGGCAGTGGCACTCGTCTATAAGTATTTGCGCGCCACGGGCTGCTCCGAAACCCAATTGGATTACTACATTCCGGATAGGTACGATGAGGGTTATGGTATCTCTTATCGAGGAATTGATTTGGCTCACTCTCTCGGAACGAAACTGATAATCGTACTCGACTGTGGTATCAAAGCCGTCGAAAAGGTGGCATACGCCAAGTCGCTTGACATTGATTTTATTATCTGCGACCATCACAATCCGGATGAAACGCTACCTGATGCCGTTGCGGTGCTGGATGCCAAAAGAGCTGACAATACGTATCCTTACGAACATCTCTCCGGCTGTGGAGTCGGGTTCAAGTTTATGCAAGCCTATGCTCGGAGCAACAATTTGCCCGAATCCAAGCTCCTTCCTTTGCTCGACCTCGTGGCTGTCAGTATAGCTTCGGATATTGTCCCTATCATGGGAGAGAACCGCATACTCGCCTATTACGGACTGCGCCAACTTAATAAACGCCCTTGTCTCGGCTTGCAGGCTATAATAGATGTATGCGGTCTGAAGAAGCGAAGGATAGATATGAACGACATCGTCTTCAAGATCGGGCCTCGGATCAATGCTTCCGGTCGTATGATGAATGGGGGTAAGGCTGTGGAACTACTACTCTCTCAGGATGCTGTGGAAGCTCAAAGCCGAACGGCCAATATAGACGAATACAACGACCAACGCCGTGAGCTCGACAAGGATGTGACGGAACAGGCCATCGATATTTTGGGCGAGCTATCCGATGTGGACAAGAAGATCCTCGTTATATATCGGCCGGAATGGCACAAGGGCGTTATCGGCATAGTGGCCAGCAGGATGACCGAACGCTATTCGCGCCCGACGATCGTGATGACTAAGAGCGGTGATTTCATTTCAGGCTCGGCTCGATCCGTAGGAGGGTTCGATGTGTACAAAGCCATCGAACATTGCAAGGACTTGCTGGTCAATTTCGGAGGGCATCCTTTTGCCTCCGGTCTGACGATCAAAGAAGAGAATCTGGAAACCTTCCGAAAGATGATTACGGACTATGCCGAAGAGGCTGTATCTCCGGAACTACTGGTGCCACAAATAGATGTAGATGCCGAAATATCCATCGAAGAGGTCAATTACAAACTTCTCGACAACCTCAAGCGGATGGGACCATTCGGCCCGGAAAACTCCAAGCCGGTCTTTATATCCCGACAACTGTATGATGCCGGTGGTAGCAGGGCTGTAGGAAAAGCTTCCGAACACCTGAAGATAGATGTAAGAGTGGGATCGGGCGAACGCCATCCGGTGAGTGGGATTGCGTTTAATCAGGCCGGTCATTGCAATGAGATCAAAAACGGCTCATTTCGTCTTTGCTACACGATAGAAGAGAACGAATTCAACGGCAACAAATCATTGCAACTATTGGTGCGCGATATTAAGCCCGAAGAAGAATCTGCTATTAACGGAAAAACAAGATGAAAAAAACGCTCACGATGAATCTGGGAGGCAAGGTCTTCCACATCGACGAGGATGCCTATAACCTGCTGGAGGAGTATCTGCACAATTTAGCCTCACATTTCGATCGGGAGAACCATACGGATTGTAAGACGATCGAGGAATTCGAAGCCTACTTGTCCGACATGATGGTGGTGCGTTTGCATAGCGAACACGCCGTAATAAGTATCGGCCTGATTCGTGAAGTCATAGAAAAGATCAATACGGGAGAGCACTTTTCTTCCAATGAAGACAGTACGACTGCCGGATATTCTGCAGGGGCCGGTTACAGTCAGAAGGAGAGAGAAACTTCAGGCTATCGATACATGTCCGGGGAGGCTCCGAAGCGGAAGTTTTATCGCGACATGGATCATGCCGTTTTGTGTGGCGTGTGTAGCGGTATTGCTGCATATACGAGATGGAATGTGAATGCTATCCGTGTGATAGTCGTGTTGATGACGATTTTGGCTTCTCCGCTCTTTTGGATGATCATTATCGGTTATTTGGCCGTTTGGATGATAGCTCCACCGGCTATAACTGCTTCTCAGAAATTGGAGATGTATGGCGAGCCGATCACGGTGGAGAATATCGGTAAGCGAGTTGCTGCCGATGTCGATACCGGCCTTCACCGCAGGAATGCTTCTGTACTGAACACGCTGGGGTGTGTACTCAAAGGACTGTTCGTCCTCGTAGGAATAGGTCTTATCCTTGCTGTCGTTTTCGGTCTTTTCGGCCTTATATTAGAGCTGTTTGCAGACGGTTACGTGGCACATGCTCCTTTGACTTCGGACTGGATTTCTATTCCTTCTTGGATGATACTCTGTGCCACGATCTCCGTATTTATTATAGTAGCCGTCCCGATTATGGCCATCGTTTTCAGACATCAGGGACAGGGGAGAAACGGGATTATTCCTGCAGGTCTCAAATGGCTGGGCTTGACCATTTGGCTTGCTGCCGCTGTCCTATTGGCCGTAGTCTTCATATTGATAACCCGTGAACTGGGTTTGAATTTCTTCCTCCATCGCCATTCAGTATGATGTCAGAAATGCCTAAAAAACATTTAGGTTCCTTTTAGGACAATCCATAGTAAAGGTTTTTGCGTTTTTGTTCATATCTTCGTTTTAGAATCTTGCCTTTTGAAAAAGAATAACATCAGCTATTAATAGTATGAGCGATAATTGTCATTTGACTGAGAAATCATTTCGAAGTGTTGTCCTCCCGAAGGATTCCGTCCTGACTTTATTTTTCCGAATTTGTCTCCGAAACTGGTATTGGATACTCATTTCTGTTGTCCTTTTCGCCGGATGGGGTGTGGTGAAGTATAAGAGGGCCGGCATGGCTCCCAGCACCTATTTTACGACCGTAATGGCACGATTCCCCGAAGGCGTTCAGAGAGCAAGCTCCGGTGGGTTGAATCCAAACTACAATGTATATGATAATTATACGCCTCGTTGGGAAGGTATTTCTGTATTAGATCAGAATTCTATTTTCAATGGTCTTTGTGCTACAAGTCTCGTAGAAAGAGTGGGAGAGAAAATACAGTACGATGTGAATTATTATCTCCCGGGCAAAGTGACCAATCATGATTTTTACGATCATACACCCATTCATTTGATCTTTTCGCCGGAAAGTGCACTTAGTTCTTTCACTGTAAAGATGAAGGTGGAAAAAGAGCATGCTACGATTCTCTCTTTGAAAGGAAAGCATGATGGAGAGAAAGTAAGCATAAAGGATATTCGGCTTCCTTATGGTATTTCTGTGGCTACTCCGATCGGGGAACTTAGGGTGGAGAAAACGCCACGATTCGACTATGAAACTTCGAAAAAAGATTTTTTTTCTAAGCCTATCATAATAGTTACTAAAGAATCAAAGGACAAGGCGCGAGTGCTTTACGATTCGGGGCTTAGAACCGAGGAGTCCAAGGGCCGGATAGAAATGAGGATAACGATAAAGAGATCTTTAGGTTTTGCCAGAGACTTTCTAGACGGAATTATAGAAGAATTCGATATCCAGTCTCGCGAGAAATATCGTCAAGAGGTCGAAGAAAAAATCGCTTTAGCGGAAAAAAGTCTAAGCGATCTTCAAAAGTCGGAGGGTCCTGTATCCGATTCTACTCTTGTCTCTTTGGGAATCACAGAAAAGGAGAGGAACGCTGACAGTGAAGCTCTGCGGAAGAAGCTGGTGTCTATGATTAATGAATACAAAGTGGACCTTTTGACTGCTGATGCATCTTCGAGCCTGATTGTGTTGGACAAGACGAAGTCTGTTCCAGTGTCGAAGAAAGACTTATTGATCTTGATTATCAATTTGGTTATGGGGTTGTTTTTTCCCATGATTATCTTCTTTGTCTATATCGTTTTTCGTAATCTCATATTGGTACCTTCGGAACTTGGAGAAAAAGCACTCAAGCGTATATTAGCTCTATTGAATGGAAATAAGAAGAGAGCAGCCACGATGCAACGGGACATCGACTTGCTTCGTCTCAATCTGACTGAATACTTACCGGATTCGGCTTCCTCTTGTATTATTCTGACAGGCATGAGCGGTAACGAACAGACCGAGAGGATCGCGACGGAATTGGTAAGTTCATTCGAGAGAAAGGGAAAGAATTTCCAAATTCTCCACCTTGAAGAATCGGACGCTGCACTCAAAGAGATGACTGCTTTGCGTGAAAAGGGTATATCTGTTTTCGCTATTGCTCCGAGTGTAGTACGTAGTGCTTTGGCTGTTGAAGTGAGCTTTGTGGCGGATGTTTCCTTGTTGTTGGCTGAAAGTATGCACTCGAAGAGAAATGATAAAGACGAAGTTGAAGCATTTATCTGCCAAAGCCGCTGTCCTGCTTTTGTGCTATGGTTGGATAGGTATTAAGGGGGCATTCATCTCTCTAACTCAAAATTATTATGGGTATTATCCGGAGCATATTAGACACCGATCTATATAAATTCACCACCGGCTATGCCTATGCCAAGCTATTCCCCAGAGCTTATGGCGAATTTCGCTTCATAGACCGTAATCGGCAGGGCTTTACGGAAGAATTTGCGGAGCTGGTGCGAGGTGAAATACGAGCGATGGCTGCTCTGTCTTTGACTCGTGATGAAAAAGAGTTTCTCCAACGAGAGCTTCCTTATCTTCCACCGATATATATCGATTTTCTCGATGGCTTCCGTTTCGATCCGGAAGAAGTTACAGTATCGATAGACGCACAAGGCCACTTGGATATACGAGCGCAAGGCCTTCTCTACCGAGTGACACTTTGGGAGACGCCTATCCTTGCCGTCATCAGTGAGCTGTACTATCGTTTTATTGGAGCCAAGCCGGATTGGAAACAAGTAGAAGAGGTAACTCGATCTAAAGGGGAGTTGATGCGAGAGCATCGAACTACGTTCTCGATATTCGGTATGCGGCGGCGTTTCTCCCTTGAAGTGGAAGACCGTGTGACGGATATTCTCAAGCAGTATGCAGGTGAGAGTCTCTTTGGTACGAGCAACGTACACCTTGCCCATAAGCATGGGCTACGTGTTTCCGGCACACATCCACACGAATGGATACAATTCCATGGAGCTATTTACGGCTATAAGATGGCCAATTATGTAGCCATGGAGGATTGGATCAATGTCTATGACGGTGATCTTGGCACTGTGCTGACCGATACGTACACGACTGATGTCTTCATGCGCAACTTCAGTAAGAAGCATGCCATGCTCTTTACCAGTCTGAGACATGACAGCGGAGATCCCGAGATATTCATAGAAAAAGCAGTGCGACGATACGAAGAGCTGCGAGTGGATCCCAAAATCAAGTACATTATATTCTCTGACAGCCTCACTCCTCAGCGAGCTATAGAGATTCAAAAGTTGTGCGCCGGCAGGATTAAGGCCAGCTTTGGAATCGGTACCAATCTGACCAATGATGTGGGTGGGGGCGTAGAGCCGTTGAATATCGTAATGAAGCTCTGGAAGTGCAAGATGACGGCGAAAGACGACTGGCACTACTGTGTAAAGCTGAGCGACGTCGATGGTAAGCATACGGGAGAGCCGGAAGAAATCCTTTTGGCGATGAATACACTGGGTATCAAACCGAAATAATGCTGACGGGACTATTCTTCGGATCTTTCAATCCGATGCATATCGGTCATTTGGCACTGGCCAATTATCTGACAGAATACACTCCGATCAGACAGTTGTGGTTCGTACCAAGCCCGTTGAACCCTCTAAAAAATACCCAAGAGCTGCTCCCGTACGATCTGCGTTGCGAGCTGATAGAGCAAGCCATTCGAAAGGATATCCGTTTTCAAGTTCTGCGCATTGAAGAGCTGCTCCCTTCTCCTCACTACACAATCCGGACGCTTCGTGCTCTCTCCATGCTGTATCCTCATCATCGGTTCGCCCTCCTGATCGGGGCGGACAACTGGCAGAGCTTCGATCGATGGAAGGATCATCATCGGCTGATGGCCAAATACGAGCTAATCATATACCCTCGGTTCGGCTATGAAGTAAACGATACGACGCTTCCGACCGGATGTCGATACATACATGATGCCCCGCGAATAGAAATCTCCTCTACCCAAATCAGGACAAGCATATTGGAAGGAAAAGATCTACGCTATTGGCTACCTCTCCCTGAGTCTCAGGACGTCATAGCATCTGCCCTGCAAAGTTGTCTGTCACCAAAACGCTGAAAAAAGACAAGCTATGGAAGAAGAAAGAATGGTCACGCTCGTCTGCCTGCAAAGCAATGCTTTGGCAGAAGAACTCCAACGAATGCTTGCCGAGACAGGCATCACGGCCTATTTGCGTAATGAATACACCAACCGTATCATAGGCCCTATGTGCGATGTCGGCGGTGTGAGAATTGAATTGGCCGAAAGCGACCTCGAGGCTGCTCGTATTGTTTTGGCGGAGTCCGGATTGCCATTGGCAGAACCGGAGCAGACCCCAGTAGGGCGTATCAGCCGATGGGCAGACAACTTGCCTCTCCTGCGCAATCGTCCTTTGGAACAACGGTTATGGATCATTACGGGACTGCTCCTGGTCTTTCTCGGACTGCTTTCCATCATACTCTATCTCTTAAGCTAAAGCAATATGCCCAGGCGTAAACCGCTTAGTAACAGTCAGATCATTTGTATCGCACTCCTTTGGATACTGCTCGTAGTCTATGCCATTGGGGCAGGAAAACCGAGTGGACAATTATTTTTCGGCATCATCGCATCCGGTATCATCGTATTTGTCACTATCTACAAAGACATTCGTCGCAGAGGAAAGTAGAACGACTCGCCACTTTTCTCTCTGATATCACTCTCATTACAATCCCATGTATCATTGTTCTCGTAAGTCTCTCACCTTTTTTCTTGCCTTGCTATTTTGTGTTATGGCTCTTTTTAGCTGTGGCACCAAGCGAAAACTGCCTTCACAAGTCCACGCCGATTATCCCAAGCGGGAGTTCCGTGCAGCTTGGATCCAAACCGTCTATCAGGGAGAATACGCTCGTCTCTCTCCTACCGAAGCACGCCGTCTGCTGATCGGGAGGTTGGATAAACTCAAAGAAGCCGGCTGTAATGCGATCATTTTCCAGATCAGGCCCGAGAGCGATGCCTGGTACGAATCCGCTATAGAGCCGTGGAGCCGTTTCCTGACAGGCCGACAGGGACAAGCCCCTACGCCTTTTTGGGATCCACTGGCTTTTATGGTCAGCGAATGTCACAAGCGAGGGATGGAACTGCATGCGTGGATCAATCCATACAGGGCCTCGACTTCGGGAACAGCAGGGCTTGCTCCCAATCATCCCTACCACCGTTATCCGCAATGGTTTGTCACCTACAACAACCAGCTCTATTATGATCCCGGTGTGCCGGATTGTAGGGCCTATATCTGCCGTATCGTACGAGATATTACGATGCGATATGACATCGATGCCATTCACATGGATGATTACTTCTATCCATATCCGGTAGCCGGTGCGGCTTTTCCCGATGACGACAGTTTTCGACGATACGGACAGGGATATACCTCTCAAACGAAGGGGGACTGGAGACGCGAGAATGTAAACAAGCTGGTGCATGAGATCAAACAGACCATACTGCAGTCAAAACCGTGGGTTCGTTTCGGAATCAGTCCCTTCGGCATATATCGGAACAAACGCACCTCCCCCTCCGGTAGCGAGACGGCCGGACTTCAGAACTATGATGACCTCTATGCCGATGTGCTACTGTGGCAAAAAAGAGGATGGATCGACTATGTTATCCCCCAAATCTATTGGGAGATCGGACACAAAGCCGCGGACTATGCCACGTTAGCTGAGTGGTGGGGGCGCAATTCTGTAGGAGCTGCGCATCTCTACTTCGGGCAAGATGTCAAACGAACGATGACCGCCCGACAACTGGCTTCCAAGATGCGGATGCAGCGATCCGTAGCAGTGGGGCATGCCCTTTGGCCGGCAGGCGAGGTAGTGAACAATACCGAAGGAGTGGCAGACAGCTTGCGTAGCCGTTACCACCGCTATCCCGCACTTATACCTGCTTATACGGCTATGCACCGACAGGCTCCTCCGAAAGTGAAAGGACTGCATGCCGCTTGGTTGCCATCAGGTTTTCACCTGATTTGGCTTGCTGAAAAGGATGAATCCGACCCTGTCAAAGCTTCCTACTTCGTGGTCTATGCCTTCCGTCATGGCATGAAGAAAACGATCCAACAAGCTGAAAACATTTGGGTGATTACTCCCGAAAACAGCATTCGCCTTCCCGACTCCCATGCTTCAGCCGATTATACTTATTGGGTGACGGCCGTAGATCGCTTCCACAACGAGAGCAAACCGGCCAAGCTGAAAGTCAAAGCCCGATACAAACGCCCCTGAGCGCATGCCTCGTCGCAAGACAAAAAAGAGAGAGGAGGGCCTGTCCGCAATCGACCTTGCCAATGAGGAGATGGGCTATGTGCTCAGCCTGATCGAACGCACAGACCAAAGCCTCTTCCTGACCGGCAAGGCCGGAACGGGTAAGTCCACACTGCTTCGGCATATCTGTGCTACGACGCATAAGAAGTTTGTCGTGCTTGCGCCTACCGGCCTTGCGGCACTGAATGTCGGAGGGCAGACGCTCCACTCGTTTTTCAAACTGCCTCTTCGCCCCATTCCGCCGAACGATCCCGATTTGAGTACTCGTGACAGACGGGTGTTCGATGTGTTTCGCTACACGAACGAACACAAGAAACTGATCCGAAGTCTCGATCTGATTATCATAGACGAGGTGTCCATGGTTCGAGCGGATGTCATCGACGCCATCGATAAGCTCCTCGGTATATACAGAGGCCGGCAAGAAAGGCCTTTCGGCGGTGTGCAGATGTTGTTCGTGGGAGATCTTTATCAGCTTGAACCTGTGGTAACGGCAGATGATGCCGACATACTGAAACGATTTTATCCCAACCCCTTCTTTTTCTCTTCCGAGGCACTGCGAGCAACCCCTCCCGTCACAGTGGAGCTGACCAAGGTGTATCGACAGACAGAGCAAGCATTCGTGCAGATACTCGATCGAATCCGATCGGGCAGGCTTACCGAACAGGATCTTCAGGACATCAATAAATGTGTCAATCGTCATTACGAGCCGCCGAAGGACGAACCGGTCATCACACTTGCCACCAAACGCCGGCACGTGAGTTACATCAATGAGCGGCAATTGGAACAGCTACAGGGCGACCCCATCACCCTGTACGGTACTATCGAAGGCGATTTTCCCTCCTCATCCTTGTCGACAGAGGAGGAACTTACACTGAAACAGGATGCTCAGGTGATATTCGTCTCCAACGACAAAGATCGTCGATGGGTCAATGGAACACTCGGCATAGTAGCCGGTTTCGATCAGGAGAGTGAAACGATAGATGTATGTCTCAGCACCGGAGAAGTTGTAACGGTGGAACCATGCATCTGGGACAATAAACGCTTCTCCTATAATGAGCAAGCCAATAAAGTGGAGGAGGAAGTACTGGGAAGATTCGTTCAGTATCCGCTCAAATTGGCTTGGGCGATCACGGTACACAAGAGCCAGGGACTGACGTTCGATCGCGTGATCATCGATTTCTCGGAAGGTACCTTTGCCGGCGGTCAGGCCTATGTAGCTCTCAGCCGGTGCCGTTCGCTCGAAGGTATGGTGCTGCGTGCACCGCTTGCCGGTCGGGATGTGATCGTCCGTCGTGAGATCATCGATTTTTATTCGCGAGCCAATGATTTGGAGATCATCAATGGCTCACTCCTGCGTGCCGAAGCAGAACGCGAGTATGCACAAGCCCTCCGACTGTGGAATGCTCGCCATTATACGGAAGCCATCGGTGCCTTTTCGCAAGCATTAGCGAGGAAGAACGAATTGGACGACCCGCTCTTTCGTCGCCTGCTGGTGAGTAAGCTGTTCGAAATGGAGCACGCACGCCGTCGCGAGGAAGAGCTGCGTCGCGAGTTGGCCGAGCAACGCGAGGTTATGCGTCGGCTGGCCAAAGAATATGTGCTGATGGGCAATGACTGTATTACAGAGGCTCATGATGCTCATGCCGCTATTCGCTGCTACGACAAGGCCCTTACGCTCTACCCCGACTATGTGGAAGCCTTAGTCAGGAAAGGCAAGACATTAGCCGGGCTGAATGAGATAACCGCTTCCCTCTCCACCTTGAACCAAGCCATAGCCATTGCTCCGATGGACTTTACTGCCAGATTCACATTGGGACAAGTCTTGGAGAAATTCGCTTACTACCAAGAAGCCCTCGATGCGTACCGACAAGCTGATGGACTCAACCCCCAAAGTCGCTCATTGCTCAAACGGCTCATTGCCCTCTGCGAGGAGCTGGACGAAGAAGACGAAGCCAATCTCTACCGAATCCGCCTACGCAAACACCGAGATCAGACCGGACATAAATAAAACGGCTTTCTTGGAGATTTCGGATGAAAGATGATTGGAGGGCGGAAACTGATAAATACAAAGGCTGCTTTCCCGCCCTCCAATCCAACATATACAATTACAAATCGACTGCTGAGAGTTCGGCAAATGCCTGTTGGTAGTCGCGTTCGGCTTCCATCGCCCGACTGACGGTATCGTAGTAGAGTCCCATTTCGACAATATAGTCCAGCAAGGAGATCTCTCCTGCATCCAATGCTTTCTTGAGCAGGTCGGCATTGTCGGAGGTCGTCAGCAATCTGCGATAATTTTCCGCCGTGGTCTTTAGCCCGGCGGCACGTTCGTACAGGAGCTGAAGCTCGCTGTACAGCTGCTGCCGACTGTCCGTCTCACGCATTTCTGCGGCTCTGACCGAAGCTTTCGCTTGTTTGACGCGGTTTTTGTTTTCCCACAGAGGCACGGATATTCCGAAAGATACTCCCTGAAACCTTTCGCTCCCGACCTTCTCGCTTACATAGCCGGCAGAGAAAACCGGCAATCCTGCTGCTCGGCTCAATGCTACCTGCTGCTTGCTTGCGGCCACCTCTTCTCGGGCATATGCCAACTGCGGATTCTTTTCCGCTACCTGATCGAACCATACAGAGAAAGACTGCGGTAGCACGATCTCCGTATAGCGGCTTTCGTCGAATACGATCTCTTTGCCTCCGTTCAACCGCTCGAGCCGGACGAGCAGAGCCTTTCGATCCACCTGAACACGGGATATTTCACCTTCGACGGAGGCGAGGTTCAGCTTGATCTTGTTGTATTCCAACTGGTTGGTATCGCCGGCTTTGAGGCGCGCTTCGTACCCTTCGGCAATGGTGCGGGCATGTCGGAGCCGACGCTCCAATTCGAGCAAAAGGGCTTTGTTGTATATCAATTCGATACAGCAAGTCTTGGCCTCCAGCAGGATGTTCATGCGATCCGTTTTGTATCGCCAGTCCAAGAGTTTGTCTTGCATCTTGGCTGCACGACTCTTCATACCCGTGATAGTAGGAATATCGACACTCTGCGTAATGCTGAAGTCCGTCCGATTGCCGATTTCCGCAGGGTTTCCCCATAGGTAGCCGACCTCCACTTCCGGATTGGACAGGAATATTCCGGTGCGGTTGTTCAGTTTTTCTGCATCTGTGCTCTCTCGAAGAGCTTTCAACGTGGTATTGTTCTCTTCGATGGCATGCAGTACATCATTCATGCCGTTTTGTGCCCAAACGGGAGCAGTCACCAAAAAGGCCAATATGCTTATGAAGATTGCTTTCATTCTTTTTCCGTCTTTCTTATTCGATTGTTAGTTGTCGATTTCGAAATGTCCTTTCTCGATAGCTTTTGTCGGTCAGCAGATACATAATCGGAACGATAAAAGCGTTGAGAATGGTGGAGGAAAACAATCCCCCGAGTATGACCTTCGCCATCGGACTCTGGATCTCGTTGCCCGGAAGTTCGCCCCCCAGTGCCAGCGGTATAAGAGCGAGCCCGGATGTAAGGGCTGTCATCAGGATCGGATTCAGACGATCCAGCGAACCTCGCAGGACACTTTCGTATGGTGAAAGGCCTGCTTGCTGCAAATCGTTGTAACGCGAAATGAGCAGCATACCGTTGCGCGTGGCTATTCCGAACAGGGAGATAAAGCCGATGATGGCCGGAATACTGATAATCCCACCTGTGAAGAAGATGGCAAAGACACCTCCGATAAGAGCCAAAGGCAGGTTGAGCAGGCTGACAGCCGATTGAGAGAGACTTCGGAACTGATTGAAAAGCAGCAGGAAGATCACCAAAATGGAAAAAACGGAGGTGACGAGAAGGGTACGCGACGCTGCCTGTTCGCTTTCGAACTGCCCTCCATACTCGATATGATAGCCCTCGGGAAGCGTAATATCGGCATCGATCCTTTCCTGAATATCATTGACAACGCTGCGCAGGTCTCGACCGGCCACATTGGCTGAAACGACTATTTTTCGGGAAACGTTCTCGCGGTTGATCGTATTCGGCCCCGAAGCCGACACTATATCGGCCACATAAGCGAAGGGTATCTTCCGTCCGCCGGCGTCTATGATGAGATCTCGGATGCGGTCTGCGCTCTCGCGGCTTTCATCGTTCACCTTCAAAGAAAGATCGAACGAACGATTGCCCTCGTACACCTGCGAAACCACTTCTCCTGCAAGCATCACATTGACTATTTCGGCAAAACTCGCCGGTGTGAGTCCGTATTTGGCCAGCATCTCACGCTTCGGTACGATCTTGAGTTGCGGTCGCTCCACCTGCTGCTCCACATTCAGATCCGCCACTCCCTTCACATCGTGAACGGAAGTCTTGATCTGATTCCCGATTGCAAACAGCCGGTTCAGATCCGGACCGAATAGTTTGATGGCGATATTGGCGCGCGTACCCGAGAGCATGGCATCGATGCGGTGCGAAATGGGCTGGCCTATTTCGATATTCACACCCGGCAGCACTTTGAGCTTCTCGCGAATGTCGGCAAGGACTTCGTCTTTGGAACGATCCTTGAGGACGAAGGGCACCTCTATTTCCGACACATTGACTCCCAGTGCGTGCTCGTCCAGTTCGGCGCGTCCCGTCTTACGCCCCACGGTCTGTACTTCGGGGACTGAAAGCAGGATTTCTTCCGCCATACGCCCCATTCTGTCGCTTTCCTCCAGCGATATGCCCGGTAGAGTGCTTACGTTGATGGTGAACGACCCTTCGTTGAATGGAGGCAGAAAACTGCGTCCGAGGGTGAAGAAGACGATAAGTGCAGCCACCAGTACACCACCGGTCATAAGCAATACTTTTTTCGTGTTGCCAAGAGACCACTGCAGGGCCTGTCCGTACCAGCCTTTCAGTTTCTTGGCCACGATGGGTTCCTTCTCCGGCGAATCATCTTTCTTTCTCTTAGCCAGCAAATAGCTACAGAGTACGGGGGTAAGCGTAAGGGCTACGATGGTAGATGCCAGAAGGGCAATGATAAAGGCGATCCCAAGCGGAACCAGCATACGTCCCTCCATACCGGAGAGGAAAAACAGCGGTACGAAGCTGGCGATAATGATAAAGGTGGAGTTAAGGATCGGCATACGCACCTCCTTGGAGGCTTCGAATATGACGTTGAGCACCGTGTCCTGTTCTTCGCGAGGCTTCATACGGTTTTCGCGCAGGCGTTTGTATACATTCTCCACGTCCACGATGGCATCGTCCACCAGCGAACCGATGGCGATAGCCATACCTCCGAGACTCATCGTATTGATGGTCAGTCCCATCAGTTTGAGTGTCAAAAAGGATGCAACCAGCGAAAGGGGAATGGTGACCAGCGAAATGATCGTGGCACGAGCATTCATCAGGAAAATGAATAATACGATGACGACGAATATGCCTCCTTCGTACAGAGCTTTTCGTACGTTGCTGATAGAATTTTCGATGAAACGCTCTTGACGGAATATGTCTGTACTCACTTTCACATCGGAGGGGAGAGCCTTTTGCAGATCGGCCAGAGAGCGATCCAACCTTTCGGTCAGCTCCAGTGTACTCGTCGCCGGCTGTTTGGTGATGGTCACGAGTACGGCAGATTGTCCTCGCTCGGAAGCAAGGCCCAACTTCGGTGCCTTATTGCCCACCCTTACCTCTGCCACGCTTTCGAGCATGATGGGAATATCATCGAGACTTTTTACCAGTGTCTTACCCAATGCGGCAGCATCGTTCGTGGAGAGGAGTCCGCAAATGATATATTCGTTGCCGTATTCATACAGCACGCCACCCGATGCATTGCGGTTCATTTGGTCGACGGCAGCACGTACTTCGGCCAGCGTGATACCGTAGTGCTTCATCCTTTCGGGATTGAGCAGTATCTGATATTCCTTGATGTCGCCTCCGAGTACTGTCACCTGTGCCACACCTCCGATCGAGAGCAAGCGCGGACGGATCGTCCAGTCGGCCAAAGTACGGAGGTCTTGGAGAGAGGTGCTGTCGGCCGTAAGTCCGATAATCATGACTTCGCCGAGGATGGAGGATTGGGGACCGAGCGTAGGTTTGCCCACATTGTCCGGCAGATCGGCACCGACCACGGCCAGCTTTTCCGACACGATCTGACGAGCACGATAAATATCCGTCCCCCAGTCGAATTCCACCCAAACGATAGAGAAGCCCGTAGTGGAAGACGAGCGCACGCGACGCACGTCGGTAGCTCCATTGACGGCCGTCTCGACGGGGAAGGTTACGAGGCGTTCCACTTCCTCGGGTGCCATACCGGTAGCCTCCGTCATCACTACGACGGTAGGAGCGTTCAAGTCAGGGAATACGTCCACCTCCATATTGGAGGCCGTATAGGTGCCGACCAGCATCAGCAGTACGGATGCTACCAATATGGTCAGCCGGTTGTTCAGAGAGAACCGAATGATCTTGTTCAGCATGATCGAATATCCTCTCTCTTTAGTGAGTATGACCTTCAGGCATTACGGACGAAGTAGCGGCTAGTTTCACCTGATATACTCCATGAGTCACAACATTGTCTCCGGCTTTCAGTCCGGACAGGATTCGCACACGACGTCCGTTGCTCTGCCCGAGGGTAACCTCTTGTTTCTGATACTCCTCTTCGGCCAACCGCAGATAGACGAAGTGCAATCCCTGCTCTTCGGTAATGGCCGATACGGGAACGGAGAGAACTTCTTCCTGAGTATTGGAGAGCAGATACACAGTGACGAAAGAGCCAGGTACGACATCGCCCACATTGTCGAATTCGAATGTAACGGGGATGTAGGATGACTGTGTGGATGCACGCCCGAACGAGAGCAGCCTTCCGTTCAGATCGGACAGCTCGTAGAGCTTGTTGTCGTATGAAGTCTGGAAGTTGGCACCGGAGACATTGCGGACATTCTTGAAATGGCTCTCCGATACCTCCGCCCGTAGCTGCAACCGGCGGTTTTGTGACACAGTGGCTATGGATTGGCCTACGGATACGTATTCGCCCTGGTTGACCATGCGGTTTTTGATATATCCGCTCATAGGAGACGCCACGCTGACCCCTCCCGCACCGGTGCCGGATGCTTGGGCTTCGTATATGGTCTTGGCTGTCTGATAGTCCCTGCAAGTCTGTTCGTATTCCTTGTTCGAAATGATCTGATCTTTTACCAGCTTTTCAGCCCGCCGGTGTTCCTTTTGAGCCGATTCGTAAGCGATCTTTGCCTTGGTTACGGGATCTCCATCCGGCAGATTTTTGGCAGAGATGCGTACGATGCACTCTCCTGCTCGTACGGAGGCTCCTTCTGTAAAGGCCGAACCGGCAAACGAAACGATGCCGTTGGCCGTAGCTGCTATGGTGGCTTCATCGCCTTGGGCGGAGAGGATCTGTCCGCTTGTTTTGATCACATAGTTGAAAGAGGCAGGTGCCACTTTCTCTACCTGCAATCCTACTGCTTCAGCCTGCCGGCATGAGAAGTGAATCTCATTGGCCGATGCGGATTTTTTCTCTGCTTTATCTCCATCATGGTCGTAATCTTCCTGATGTTCGTGTTTTAGCTCCGCTCCCGACTGAGGGGCTGCATTGCTTGAGTTGCATGCCGTGAGGATTGCGGCGGCAACGATATATAGCAGTGACAAGTATGGTTTCATCTTTATGTTTGTTTTTCCTGTTGCTGTAAAATTTTTGATACGATAAGGAGCACACAATCGTCTGTGCCTCAAAGCCCTTCAGGACAGAGGAGAAGATGTTCGCCGAGCGATTGGTTTGTTCTTTTCGAGATAGAAAAACCAAGAGGATGATCTCCTTCACGATCTTGCTCTCCTGTGTACGGAAAAAGGCACGAATATGCTTCCTGAAAATGCGGTCTGAGAAAAAATTTTTTCTCGAACCGGAAAGAAAATTTTTACGCTCGTAAACGAAAAATTTTTGGCCCGTGTTTTCGAATTTTTACGAACCGCAATTCGATGATTTCTGGTTCGTGTTTGTTTGGCGGATCTTCCCCGTTCAGTCCGAAAAGGATGGGTGCTTAGCCTGAGGCGAGAGGTCGCGTGTAGTATGGCACATACACGATCGCTTCAGATGCTGAAAGCACACAGCACGAGAACTGCCCTACGACAGCCTCAAAAGAAAGAAACGGGGACTAATGGGAACGCCCCTTCTGTCGCGCCGAAGAATGCGCAAGCAGATTCAGGAAAAGATGAAAGGAGGGGCTCGCAAGCCATGGGATGGTCTTGCTTCGGAGGGTGTATAAAAGACGAGATATTCTCCGTATTCGGGATCGGCCGAAAGATCATCGGTCGGGTGTAGCAATAGATCGGCTACGGCAAAGAGAATAGGGAATACATGGATGTGATGGGGATCGTGGCACTCTTCGCAGAGAGAATATCTGTGCTTGAGTCGAAGTTCCGCACCGGACAGGTAGAAGGTTTTGGCTACGCAGGTCGGTTCGCTATGAGTGTGCTCTTTGTCCGGAGGGGCGTTCTCATGACAATGTTTTGCCATGAGACATGCCATACCTTTGTTGTGATGATGATGGGGCATAATACCGATGATCAGCACGACAAGGGAGGCTAAGCCTATGAAGAATATGGAGAGCTTCTTTCTCACAAGCGATGCGGTTTTGGAACAAAAATAAGAGTTTCTTCTTATATCAAGTGTTTTTTTGACCGATTGCCGTCCTAATCGCGAACTTGTCTGAACGCTGTACCCAGATTGTCGATAATATCCGATGCTATCAGACTCTCCTGACTATAGCGTCCGGCATAGATGTCTCCGGCCAAACCGTGGATATAATTGCCGAGGACACAGGCTGAAGCAGGAAGATAGCCTGACCCCAATAGGCCGGTAATGATGCCCATGAGGACATCGCCGCTTCCTCCCGTCGCCATGCCAGGGTTGCCCGTATTGTTGAATACGACCATGCCACCGGGCATACAGGTTGCACTGAATGCTCCTTTCAGGACTACATAGACATGATGATGACAGGCGAGGAATCGGGCTTGGCGCAGCCGTTCATAGTCCGTATTGCAATGGGTGGTCAGCCGTTCCAGTTCTCGCGAGTGAGGTGTGAGGATGCTGTTGATAGGCAGACGATCGAGCCAACTGCGGTTTTCTGCAATGATGTTCAAGGCATCGGCATCAAGCACCAAGGGGCCGTTAGGAGTGGAAAGTATCTTTTCGACCAAAAGGACTGTGCCTTCTGCCCGTCCTATGCCGGGGCCGATACCTACAGCCTGAAAAACCAGCGGAGAGGAATAGTCGCAGACTATATCCGTCTTTTCATCGGCATGTACCATGGCCTCCGGCACGGCGGTCTGCATGACAGCCTCGCCACAAGCGGGTATATGGGTAGTTAATAGACCGATACCGCTTCGGAGACAAGCCTTTGCAGCCAGACAAGCCGCTCCCATCTTGCCCCGACTTCCCGCTATGAGCAGAGCATGGCCGAACGTTCCTTTGTGCGCGAAACGAGGGCGTTGCCGGATGATGCCGGATATATCGAAATCGGTATTGAGGAAATACTCTGTCTTGATCGTTTGCTTCCCTTCGACGCTCAGACCGATATTCAGGACTTTCCACTTGCCTACATAGTCGGCGTTTTCGGAGAAGAGGAAGGATAGTTTGGGATATTCGAACGTAAGGGTGTGTGTGGCTCTGATGATGGCATTCGGATTATTGCCGAAGTTATCCTCTTCGAACAGCCCCGAAGGGATGTCTATTGATACGATCTCTGCTCCGGATTGGTTGAGGAACTCCACGACCTTGGCAAATCCGCCCTGTAGAGGACGATTCAGTCCCACGCCGAAAAGACCGTCCACCACTACGGTCTGGCTGGAAAGTTCCGGCGGAATGAAGTTGTCCACCACCTCGGTCAGCCTGATCCCCGAAGTCTCCAACAGGCGTACCCTGCATTCGTTGCATTCGGGGCTGAGCGATCCGCTGACATTGAAGAGAAAGGCATCCACCGAATAGCCGTTTTCGCCCAGAATACGGGCTGCACATAGGGCATCCGCTCCATTATTGCCAGGGCCGGCGAAGACTACGATCCGGCGCTGCTGGGTGTAGAGACGTTCGAATTCATACACCCATGTGGCGGCTGCTCGTTCGACTAAATCGATCGAAGAGACAGGCTCGTGCTCTATCGTGTAGCGGTCAAGCTCCTTGATGCGTGCTCCGGTGAATATCCCGATCATGGCTTCACTCCATGGTTCCGCGGACAATGCCGCGTTTGGAAGACTTGATAAAGTCTAATATAAGTTCCTTCTCATGACAATCGGCGTACTCCTGCTGGATAATATCGATCGCATCGGAATTATTCAGTCCTCTTTGGTAAAGTGTGCGGTAAATATCATTGATCAGGAAAATCTGCTCGTTGGTGAAATTTCGGCGGCGCAGACCTACGATGTTGATTCCGCAATAAACGAGAGGATCCCGTCCCACCAGTACATACGGAGGGATGTCCTTCGAGAGGCGGGAGCCACCTTGGATCATCACATGCTGAGAGATGCGTACGAACTGGTGTACCAACACTCCGCCGCTGATGATGGCATGGTCGTCTATTTCTACTTCGCCGGCTATCTGTGAAGCATTGCCGACAATGATATGATCGCCCAATACGCAGTCATGGGCTATATGACTATAAGCCATCAGCAGACAATGACTGCCCACTACGGTAGTGCCACGAGAGGCGGTGCCTCTATTGACGGTAGCACATTCGCGTACGATGGTATAATCGCCGAGGATAGCAGTGGTATCTTCACCTTGGAACTTCAGATCCTGCGGTACTCCTCCGATTACTGCATTCGGATGGATTTCGCAACCCTTACCGAGCGTCGATCCATAACGAACCACAGCATGAGGATGCAAAATGGAACCATCACCAATCTTAGCTCCGGCTTCCACGACGGCAAATGGACCTATCTCAACACCTACTCCTATCTCGGCATGCGGATCTACCCATGCCAACGGACTGATTTTTGTCTCTGACATCATTCTTTATTCTGGATTATCTGTGCCATAAATTCAGCTTCACAGGCTAACTGCTCTCCTACGAAAGCTAAGCCGCGCATATTAGCAACTCCTCTGCGTATCTCGGAAATCATTCTGAGCTTGAACACCAAAGTGTCGCCGGGTACCACTTTGCGGCGGAATTTCACTTTGTCGATCATAAGGAAGTATGTGGAGTAGCTCGAAGGCTCGGTCAGGGTATTGAGTACCAAGAGTCCTCCCACCTGTGCCATTGCCTCTACTTGCAAGACTCCGGGCATCACAGGCTCGCCAGGGAAGTGACCGGGGAAGAATGGTTCGTTGCCGGAAACGCTCTTTACTCCGACTATATAGTCCGGCCCTACTTCGATGATCTTATCGACCAATAGGAACGGATAGCGGTGGGGTAGAAGCTCTTTGATCCGATTGATGTCCATGATCGGCTCTTTGTTCGGATTGTAGACAGGGGCCTGTGCTTCGTTCTGTTTGATTTCTTTGCGAATCAGACGCGCCATCTTGTTGTTGATGCTATGCCCCGGACAGGTGGCAATAATGCGTCCGCGAATATATTTTCCGATCAAAGCCAGGTCGCCCAATACGTCGAGGAGCTTGTGGCGTGCCGGTTCATTGTCGTAGATTAGAGGCTTGTTATTGATGTACCCCAATTCATTGACCTGCTTCCGCTCCACTCCCATCATATCACTAAGGGCATCGAGTCGATCTTGTGCCAATGGCTCGTCGTAGATCACCAAAGCATTGTCCAAATCGCCGCCTTTGATCAGATTGGCCTCCAGAAGCATCTGCACCTCCCGTACGAAAACAAAGGTGCGAGCACCTGCAATCTGCTCTTCGAAATCCGACAAAGTTTCCAAAGAGGCGAATTGATTGCTAAGCACCTTGCTGGGGAAAGCGATGTGTACATCTACCGTAAATTCGTCATCCGGCAGCAGGATCAACTTCGAATTGCTTTCCGGATCGGATACCTCCATGCGTTTTTTTATTATATAATAGTCGCGTGGTGTTTCCTGTTCCACCAAGCCGACGCGCTTGATTTCGCTCACATAGGGTTCCGCGCTACCATCCAAGATGGGAAATTCGGGTGCATCCACCTCGATCAAGCAGTTGTCTACGCCGAGGGCATAGAGAGCTGCCATGGCGTGTTCTATCGTGCTGACGGAAACTTCGCCTTTTTTCAGCACCGTACCGCGACGAGTACTGTGCACATTGTCTGCGATGGCGTCTATAACGGGTTGTCCCTCCAGATCGACACGCTTGATTTTATATCCGGATTCCTCCGGAGCAGGACAGAAAGTAATATGAATATCCAGTCCGGTGTGTAGGCCTTTGCCTTGCAGACAGAACTTATCTTTCAGTGTTTGTTGTTTTTGCATATTTCTTTTAGTTCTGATATTTCTTTTTCCAGCTGTTCGATGCGGAGGCTCATATCCGGGAGTTTGGGAAAGATGACCGATGCTCGCAGCATATCCCGTAGCGGCATCCCGGGCGAACCGAGAAGCGTGGAACCGGATTTGACGTTGCTCAACAAGCCGGTCTGTCCTCCTAAACTGACCCTGTCTCCCACTTTGATGTGCCCGGACAAACCCACCTGCCCTCCGAACTGGCACCATTCGCCCACATGGGACGAACCGGCCATGCCGACTTGGGCAGCAAAAACCGTGTGACTTCCGACAGAACAGTTGTGAGCAATCTGTACAAGGTTGTCCAGCTTTACTCCGCGATGTATGATCGTTGAATCCATAACAGCCCTGTCGATACAAGTGTTGGCACCGATTTCGACATCATCTTCAATGATAACGTTCCCCAGCTGCGGAATCTTGCTGTAGCCTTCGGCATTCGGAGCAAAACCGAATCCATCCGCTCCGATAACGGCTCCCGAATGAATCACGCAACGCGAACCGATGGAACAGCCATCATAGACCGTCACATGGGGGTAGAGGATCGTCCCCTCTCCAACAGACACACCACTACCTACATAAACATGCGGATACAAGCTACAGCCTGTACCCAGCGATGCCCCTTCCGACACGTAGGCAAAAGCTCCTACATAGCAATCATCCGGCAGTATCACCGATGGATGAACGAAAGCCGTGGAATCGACTCCCTTCCTTTGGGGCTTCATGCTGTCCACCAATTGCATTAGTTGCGCCAATGCTGCATAGGCATTGGGAACTCGTATCAGGGTCGTCTTCACTGATTCGCGCGGTTCGAAGTCCTGATTGACGAGTACTGCATCGGATTGTGTTTGGTACAAATAGTGTTCGTACTTAGCATTGGCTAAAAACGAGAGACAGCCACTACGACCTTCCTCTATCTTGGCAAAGTCGTGCAGTCGCACCTTGGGATTGCCCTCCACAGAACCGTGGAGGAAGTCAGCTATCTGTTGGGCTGTAAATTCCATGTGACGGGGTTAATTAGGGTACAATGGATCTTAAAACATTTTTTCCTTTAGAGTCTATACGACTCCTTTACGTTTAATAGAAGCCCGATGGATCAGATCAGGCCTTTTGCCCGAAGAGCAATTTCCATCTGACGCTGCATGGCGGCTGCTTCTCCGGCAGCTTTAGCAGCAAACCCCTCCGTATTATCCGCGTAGATGATACTGCGCGAAGCATTGACGAGCAGACCGCAATGAGCATTCATGCCGTACTCGGCCACATCTTCCAGACTTCCACCCTGAGCACCTACGCCGGGGACAAGCAAGAAAGCGTCCGGCACGATCTCGCGAATATCTTTCAGCATGGAGGCCTGCGTAGCCCCCACCACATACATCAGTTGACCGGCATTATCCCACGTCTGGCTGATACGAATAACGCGTTCGAAAAGGTATTCTCCATCGGCATCGCGCATCATCTGAAAGTCTTGCGAACCTTTGTTCGAGGTCAGTGCCAGAAGCACCGTGAACTTGCCTGCATAACTCAGGAAAGGGCTGATGCTGTCCTCTCCCATATAAGGAGAAACGGTAAGGGCATCCACCTTGAGATGCTCGAAGAACGAACGGGCATACATATCACTCGTATTGCCGATATCTCCACGCTTGGCATCGGCTATGATAAATTGATCGGGGTATCGCTCTCGAATGTATTCGATCGTTTTTTCAAAAGAGTGAGCTCCGAAGCTCCCCATGCTCTCATAGAAAGCCATGTTGGGCTTGAAAGCCACACAGTATTCTGCCGTAGCATCGATGATGGCTTTGTTGAAAGCCAAAATAGGATCATCTTCATTCAGTAAATGCGGCGGTATTTTCTTCACATCGGTATCCAACCCGACACAGAGAAACGAGCGTTTCCGGCAAATCCGGTCAAAAAGTTCTTTCGTTGTCATCGTCTATTTACTTGTATTATAAGGCGGCTTCTTTCATCCGCTCAACATTTTCTGCTATTATCAAGGCATCGATAAAGGGCTGTACCTCACCGTCCATTACGGCCGACAGGTTGTAGACCGTCATATTGATGCGGTGATCCGTTACCCGTCCTTGCGGATAGTTGTAGGTACGAATCTTGGCCGAACGGTCGCCGGTCGATACCATCGTCTTGCGTCGGGCTGCAATAGCTTCGTTATGCTTGGATAGCTCTATGTCGTAAAGCTTGGAGCGCAACATTTGCATAGCCAGTTCGCGGTTGGCAATCTGCGAACGAGCCTGCTGGCAAACCACCACCATACCCGTAGGCTTGTGCGTAAGCTGCACCTTGGTCTCCACCTTGTTTACATTCTGACCTCCTGCACCGCCCGAACGGGACGTCTGCATCTCGATGTCTGCCGGATTGATCTCCACGTCCACTTCTTCGGCTTCGGGTAAGACAGCCACGGTAGCTGCCGAGGTATGTATGCGCCCCTGTGTCTCGGTCGCAGGTACGCGCTGGACACGGTGCACACCGCTCTCATATTTCAGGATACCATACACTCCTTCCCCCTTGACCGAGAAGACGATCTCTTTGTAACCACCCGTAGCTCCTTCGCTCAAGTCGGTGACCTCCACCTGCCAGCCTTTGCTCTCGCAATACTTGACGTACATGCGGTAGAGGTCGCCGGCAAAAAGTGCAGCCTCATCGCCTCCCGTTCCTCCGCGAATTTCCACGATGGCATTCTTGTCATCCTCCGGATTGGCCGGAATGAGCAGCATCTTGATCTCCTCCTCCAAAATGGGCAAGCGTTCGTTAGCCTCGGCCAGCATCTCGCGAGCCATCTCGCGCAACTCCTCGTCGCTCTCTTTGGCCATGGTATGCTTGGCTTCCTCGATGTTGGCGAGCAGATTGCGATAGTCGCGCCCCGCTGTATGGATCTTTTCCAGATCGCGATACTCCTTGCTCAACTTCGTGAAACGCTTCATGTCCGCGATTACGGCCGGATCCGTGATAAGCGTGGAAATCTCTTCGAAACGGCTCTCCAAGCCATCCAATCGGTCTAATAGGTTATTCTCTGCCATACGGGTGTATCGGGGTGGAGGCGTTTAGTATCGGATCTCGCCATAGGGCGTTTGGAGGATCAATTCGTTGGTCGGAGCTTCCTCCACACGGCCGACGATACGCGCCGGAATGCCGAAGCTCTCGGATATTTCGATCACGTGCGAGGCATTCTCTTCGGACAGATACACTTCGAGACGATGTCCCATGTTGAATACCTTGTACATCTCTGACCACTCGGTTTGGCTCTCGCGCTGTATCAGCTCGAAGAGAGGAGGTGTCGGGAAGAGGTTGTCCTTGACCACGCGCTTATTCTTGACGAAGTGCATCACCTTGGTCTGCGCACCGCCGGAGCAGTGTACCATGCCATGAATGCGACGACTCATTTCGTCCAGTATGGCCTTGACCACAGGGGCGTAGGTACGTGTGGGCGAGAGCACGAGCTTGCCTGCGTCCAGCCCCAATCCGGCTATGGCATCGGTCAGCTTCATGCTGCCGCTATAGACCAAATCGTCCGGCACCGAGGGATCGAAACTCTCCGGATACTTCTCTGCCAGATAGTGGGCAAAAACGTCGTGGCGAGCAGAGGTCAGACCGTTGCTCCCCATACCGCCGTTGTACTGCTCCTCGTAGGAGGCTTGTCCGAATGAGGCTAACCCGACGATAACGTCGCCGGCCTTGATACGGGCATTGTCTATCACATCCGATCGCTTCATCCGGCAAGTCACCGTACTGTCCACGATGATAGTCCTGACGAGATCGCCCACATCAGCCGTTTCACCCCCCGTGGCATAGGCATTCACACCCATGCGACGCAGATCGGCCAGGAGTTCTTCCGTGCCGTTGATAATAGCCGATACCACTTCGCCCGGTATCAGCCGTTTGTTCCGGCCGATGGTCGAGGACACAAGTATATTGTCCACGGCACCGACGCACAGCAGATCGTCTATATTCATGATCAGCGCATCCTGTGCAATTCCTTTCCATACGGAGAGGTCTCCCGTCTCGCGCCAGTAAACGTATGCAAGCGAGCTTTTGGTGCCGGCCCCGTCGGCATGCATGATATTGCAATAGTCGGGATCGCCCCCGAGAATATCCGGAATAATCTTGCAGAATGCCTGAGGGAAAATACCCTTGTCCACATTCTTGATGGCGGCATGCACGTCCTCTTTCGAGGCCGACACTCCGCGCAGGTTATAGCGTTCGTTAGACATATAGCTGCTTCGTCTTTGTTTTCTTGTTTTAGCGCAAGCGCAGTATATCGCCCTCTTGGGGTATATATTCGCCATCCTTGTCGTTGAGCTTGTAGAGGTTCTTCATCCGGATGCCATAGCGTTGGGAGATACTGTGCATCGAATCGCCCACACGCACTACGTGCTGTGTATGTTTGGAGATGGAGCATGCGTGCTTTTTCTCCAGATAGATCACATCGCCCTTTTCGATCGGGAAATCCACGGGAGCATCGTTGTATTTGGCCAGTTTGGAGGCCCTCATGTCGAACTCTTCGGCCAGAGAATCGAAGGTATCGCCTTGCTTGGCTATGATGTAGAGCAGTCCGTAGCTGAAGTAAGCTTCGTGCTTGAGTCCGCTCTGCTTCTGCTTGGTCGTTTGATGGGATTTTTTGTTGGACCCGGGGTAAGACTTGTGGAACCATGAGGGGTACTTCTCGCGATCCAAAGCATATAGCTCATACAGCTCCACCATCTTGATCAGCAGATTGGCATAGCCCCGATTGGTGGCATAGCCACAGCGTTGCAACCCCGTAGCCCAGCCCCGATAGTCTTCTCTGTCGAGTTTGAACAGGGGACGATAGCGTGGTTGGAGCAGAAATCGGGAATGATCTTCATACGATTCGCGAGCGGCCGAATAGCTACGGAAGCATTCGTTCGGCGCATCGTCGGTACGATAGGTGCGCTTGCCCGTCCACGATTTGTGGCATTTGATCCCGAAGTGATTGTTGTGTACGCTGGCCAGTGTACTGGCTCCGGCTCCTGTCTCCACCAAAGCCTGTGCTATGGTGATGCTTGCCGGTATATTGTAGCGGCTCATCTGTCGGATAGCTTCGTCGGCGTACTGTTTCACATAAGCCTCGTATGTACGGTTTCGACTCTGAGCCTGTCCGATCGCTGTCCCGAAGAAAAAGAGAACCGAAACGGAAAGTATCTGCCAAATGTTTGCTCTCATCTGTTTGAAATAGTTGCAACAAAACAACGTTAGCTACAAAAGTACAAATAAATTGCAGTCCGTCAGGGAGATTCGGAGCGATCTCTTTTGAAAATTTTCAGTCTCTTTCCTCTACAATTTGAATCTCTGAGATATGAATTGGTGCTTGTTTTGATAATCGAATGTAGCAATCATGACGTTAGGTGTACATTAGCGATTCTAATGCGGTTGCCCTGAGTGATCTACACCCTCTTTATTTGTTCTTTAATACGGACAGGGGATTTTCCAATTCCTCAACCAATAGATCGACCCTTGTACAGGGGTTGTGATTAGCATAATCTTTATCCTTGTGTTTCAAGCGAAGTTTTTCGGCATATCGCTTTGCTAAAATTCCATCTCCATGGTCTTTCAATATGTTGTAAAAGGAGGGATCATTCTTATTGTATCGGAAAGAATTATCATTAAGTCGCTTTTGTATCAAGTTTTCAAGTTTGGAAATGTAAGCATCACGGCTGATAGGTACATCCAGATATTGGAAATGGAGAAGGAACCACAATTCAAAAGCTTCGTTTGTCCAAGCGCATCCGAAACCATAGCTCTTTGCAAGGTCGATAGCTCGATTAAAATCATCAAAATCGTCTTTATCAAAGACAACCCAAATCCGATCAAAGCCTAATTCACGCTCTTTTTCGAGATTATCCCGAATCTCTTTGGCTCGTTCGACTAATGCACAAGTAGAACAACCTTGTCCCCTAATCTCTGCCTCACGAACTTCCGAGTAGTGGTTGTCAATCAAAGCCTTAAAATAGTTGGGTTCCGTCTTTTGTCCTTCACAAACGATCAGGAATCGAACTATTATGTCCCGGGTATTCTCTTTGCGTTTTCTTGCGGCTTTTGCTTCTCGCTTTTCACGTTTTAGTCGTTCTATTTCTCTTTTTGGCGGTTGTCCCATGGCTCTACACTTGAAAAAATGAACGGGATAGCTCCATAACGTCCGTTAATATAGTCGTTTTGAAAACTCCGATCTTTACGAACTTTTACTCCTTCTGCATCTCGAAACTCTATCAATGAATAAAGATCGGAGGATTCTGTCCTGTCTTTTTCCGTGAACCAGATTTGATCACGGCGTAAATAATCGCCCTTCAGCAGATTTGTGTCGTGAGTATTAAAGATCAACTGTGCTCCATTGGGATTTGTCTCCGGAGACATAAACAACTTCAGAATACTTCTGGTCAAAAGGGGGTGGAGTTTGGCATCTAATTCGTCTACCAGCAAAACAGAACCTTCTTTCAATGTGTCGAATAAAGGGCCTGAAAGCTCTATGACTTTCTTGGTTCCTTCCGATTCCATTTCATCCTTGGCGAAAATTTTTTCCTCGACCTGATTACCGTCTTGGTCATATACCCAATGAGAAGTTTTGATTTCTAATACGCTTCGGCCATCGAATTCTTTCAGTATGAATTCTTTCAATTCATCCGGTACTTCCTTGAGTACATCGTTCGAAAGAGGTTGCTCTGTGACGATCAAGTCTTTGAATCCTAACTGCGTGCGACGGAAGAAGTCTTTGGCTTCATTGCATCCTTCCGGATTTTCTTTGAGCATCTTCAGGGTAAAGCCTTCATAACCCTGTTTTTCTACACCCGAAATAAGATTGCAGTGCTGAAACCAGTCCAAAATAGAAGATGATTTCTTTCCATTTAGCTGCGCACACAAGGACACAAAAAGTCTATTCCCGGGCGTAGCATCTGCTTTGCTATCACCTTCCGGAAATCGCTTCTTGGATATTTCGAACTCGCTTCCGGCACGAAGAAACAAATTGAACTCTCTTTCCTTTTCTTGCTTTTCATATAGCCACTCACTAATGATACGGGTTTTATCATACTCGAAACCATATCTGTATTTTACACCGTCTTTCAAAAATTGTATTTCAAAAGAAGTTGGTTTTTTGGCAGATTCCCTATCCAACATAAACGGGTCGAAACGAAGAGTATCCTGAGGGTTCAATTTTACCGAATCCAATACGATGCTACGCATTTTGGCCAAAGCAAAAAGAGCATTGCTTTTTCCACTTGAATTGGCTCCGTATAAAACGGCTGCCGGAAGGAGTTTGTAAGCTCCTTTCCTAATGACAGATTTGGAAAGTTCTTTGATGGCAGAAGCTTCCATGCTCAAAGTTTTTTCATCTCTGAATGAGCGGAAATTCTTAAAAGTGAAGTTGACCAACATAACTCACACAATAATTATTTGAGGGCAAAGTTATCTAACAAGCCCGGAAAAGCAAGAAAAACGAGAAAAAATCTCACAAAAGCGGTCTTACGATCTTTGCAGGGAGCAAAAGATACACCATAAGAAAGATTGTAGACAAAAGAAGAATAACAAATCTCGAGCCGGAAATCGCCGGAAAGTCGCGCCGGAATCTTGAAAAAGTCGCGCCAAAATTTTTTCGTTTTGGTTCGGGTTTTGAAAAAATCTCGCGCGAGAGCGGAAATTTTCTCGCGCCACGTTTTTAGGAATGGCAAACAATAATTTTCACGGACGAGAATGCAGAGCGAGGAGAGATGGCTGCAATGCTTTTGTATTGTTCGTCAAGGAGTAAAACTGCGCAAGAGGTTTTGTTCCTTCTTCCTGTGGCGCGTCGGAGCGGAGGAGACCGCGAGGGCGGCTTTTGGCTGAGGGAGAAGTATCGGTCGAAAACAGTATTTTTGTGGCCAAAGCACCTATATTTCTTAGGGTTATGAGAAAGAACCGTTTCGGCCGATTGCAGCTTGCCGTCGTGGCAACTGTCATTATAGGCTTGTGGATGCTCTCGGCATGTGCCAATATGGGTACGCCGGAGGGGGGGCCTTATGATGTGACGCCCCCGCGTTTGCTCAAGGCTACGCCGGCAATGGGTAGCACGAAGCAAACAGGCAATAAGATCTCCCTCCTATTCGATGAAGCTATCCAGATATTGAAACAAAACGAGACGGTGATCGTCTCGCCACCACAGATCAAACAGCCGAAAATATCCGTCTATGGCCGCATGCTGACTATCGAGCTGCGCGACAATCTTCGCGACAGTACCACCTATACGATCGACTTTACCAACGGTTTGGCCGACAACAACGAAGGGAATATCCTGGAAAACTTCTGCTATGCTTTTTCCACCGGCGATGTACTTGATTCGATGCAGATCGGCGGCCGGGTGATCGATGCCCTGACGTTGGAGCCGGTGGCAGGTGTCTTGGTCGGCATTCACGATTCGGAAGCGGATACGGCTTTCACGAAGACTTCTTTCCTGCGTACTACACTGACGGGAGAGGACGGCTCCTTCACGTTGAAAAATCTTCACGACGGCCGCTACAAAGTCTTTGCCCTTCAGGACGCCGATCGCGACTACGCCTATAGCCAGTTGTCCGAAGGCGTTGCTTTTTCTCCGGATTGGTACCGTACCGAGGTGGCAGATGATGCCTTGCCTTCGGATACACTCTTGGCCAATGCCGATACTCTTATGCCGGTGGATTCGGCAATGGCGGAAAAAGCGAAAACATCCACTCTCCAGGAAACACCGGCCGAATCGGCGGCAGCGAATACATCGCTTCGGCAACAGCCTGTCCGGTATCGCCCCGACAACGTTCTGCTCCGATTCTACACCTCCGACTTCCGGCGGGAATATCTATCCAAGAAAAGTCGTCCCGATTCCGTACAAGTGTCTCTACTATTCAACACAAGACCTGATACCATTCCGGCACTGCACCTGCTGGGAGAGCAAAAGGGAAAAAACTGGTATTCGGCTATCAGAAAAGGTGAGAAAGAGATCGTCTACTGGCTGACGGATAAAGAGATCTATAGCCGAGACACTTTGGCCTTTTCGGTCACTTACCCCAAAAGCGACTCGCTCAACATTCCACGGCCACAGACGGACACCTTGCGGATGGCCAAGCCGAAAGTATCCATACAGCGCCGTCCGAAAGGCGAAGCAGCAGCCTCTGCTCCTCTTATGAATATATCCATCAAGAATAGTAGCAGCATAGCATCGGGTACTCCGGGCGATACCATCAGTATCATAGCATCCCAACCGTTGGCTCTCGTGGATACGGCAGGCATTTCCGTAGCACGGCAAGCGGATAGCTTGTGGCGCGATGTCCCGTTCAAGCTCCGTCCCGATTCGCTCAATCCGCTGAAGTTCTTCGTCGATGCCGGCTGGCAGATGGGGCAGAGCTACCGCATACGGATCGACTCGGCCGTCTGGCGAAGCGTGTACGACCGGTGGAACGCCCCCGTGGAGCAGGTGTTTTCGTTCCTTCCGGAGGAGGATCTCAGCAGCCTGTTACTGAAGTTGTCGGGAGAGGCTGACAGTACTGCCGTAGTGGAACTGCTGAATAAGGGTGGAGAGCCCGTAGCGACAAAGAAAGCAGAACGGGGAGAAGTCCTCTTCCCGTACCTCAAGCCCGATGTCTACTATGCACGCCTGTTTCTCGATGAGAATGGCAACGGTCGCTGGGATGCCGGCAATTACCCAACAAAGCAGCCCGAATGGGTGTTCTACTACCGCCAATCGTTTACCCTCAGGAAGAACTGGCAGCAGGCCGAAGACTGGGTAGTCACTCGTGAGCAGTATGCCGATCAGAAACCGGAAGCTATCCGAAAGGTAAAGCTCGCAGAGAAGCAAAAGCGCGACCTCAACAGGGAATACGAGGAGCGAATGGCTCGCAGATCGAAGAAAAAGAGTAAGAAGTAACAAAGCATCATATCCTCCTGCACAATCATCGACCGATGTAGAGGAGAAGAATCACCACATAATGAAACAAAGATTTTCGACTATCGGCATACCGCTCATATTCGTTGTGGGAGTATTGCTGTCGGGTTGTTACGGATTCGATCCGATCAAGGATAAACAAAACAAGCTGAAGGAAGAACTCAATAACGGAGGCAACGAGACTTCGCCGACTCCTCCGGAGGGACAGTCGGTATTCGATGTCCGTTTTTCCTTCGAGAAGTGGTCGGACACAACACCTGCCCTGCCGTTGGGAGAGGGGGGATTTTCCTCCTCTTTTTGGGCTTCTGCCAGCAATGAGGGATTTAAGGCTATGCCCAATCCCACACTGCCGTACCCGGTCACACTCGCTGACGAAGGTTATCAGGGTCGTTGCGTGCGGATGCTTACCCGACCCGGGATCAAGGTATACGGCATGGGTAGTTATCTGGTGGCGGCATCGCTTTTTTCCGGTAAGGTCGATGTATCGAAACTGATCTCTGCCCCATTGGAAGCCACTTACTTCGGACACAGAGTACGCCAGCGTCCGATTCGGCTGCGAGGTTACTATCGATACAAGGCCGGAAGCAAATATATCGATGGCAGCATAGGGCCGGATGCCGTGCTGGAAGGCAAAGACCAATGCACGATCGCCGGCGTATTCTATGAAGTAACTGAAGATACGCCCTACTTGAATGGCAAGAACCTCTATACTGCACCGTCCATCGTATCTATTGCCAAAGAGATAGCAAATGATACGGATGGGTGGCAGCCGTTCGATCTCACGTTCCGATCCGTTGGCAATAAAGTCGTGGACTTGGCCAACAAGCAGTATCGCTTGGCTCTGGTCTTTTCGTCTTCATCGCGTGGAGACGAGTATATCGGCTCCGTGGATAGCGAACTGCTTGTCGATGAAGTAACCCTTACGCTGACTACTTTACCCGAATAAACGTTATGAACCGGCGATATTTTCTTTTGAATGCTTGCTTTTGGAGCCTCTGCTTCATCCTGTCGGCTCAGGAGTCGAACGCTTCTGTCCGGCCGTCGCTTTGGGAGTTTTCCGGCAGAGTGGGTATGCATGTGGGAGCATCCACACCGGTACCCGTACCCCAAGCCATGGAGCACGTCTACGTGTGGTATCCGAGACTGAATCCGATGGTGCAACTGAGTGCTTCGCGTCGTTTGCTTGCCGGCAGTCCGTGGGCTGTGAACGTGGGTATAGCCGTAGAGAAAAAAGGCATGGAAGCTACCACACGAGTGAAAGATATGAAAGTAGCTATCGTGTCGGACTCGCCTTATGCCGGCAACCCTGATGAAGAATATCCGGGACTATTCACCGGCGACAACAATACGGAGATACGGCTGGGCTACCTGACGATACCCGTACAGGCGGAATACAATATGCTCAAGGACAGGCTGAAGCTGCGCGGAGGTCTCTATACGTCCCTGCTGCTGGAGAGTTCCTTCCGTGTGATCATCGACGGTACGATGGTCTATGACGATCCCAAGCTGGGAACAGCGCAGATGGATCTGCGCGAACTGAACTTCTCGGACAAGATAAAGGGAGCGGATTTCGGTGTCATAATAGGAGCCGACTATTATTTCGCGCGACAGATAGGTGCGTTTGCCGATGTCACATTCGGCCTGATCCCTCTGACGGGTACACACTTCAAGGCTATTCCTTACCGGATGTATAATGTCTTCGCACGCATCGGATTTTCCTACAGACTCAATTACTGAGCCCCCACACACGGATCGCCTGTCCGGTCTTCGTTGGCTCTTTCAAAAACTATCACTCTTTCAACAACCTCGAAGCATAGTACAATACAAATACAATGGAATCGATAACCCAAATATATCGCATCGGCTACGGTCCGAGCAGTAGCCACACGATCGGCCCGCGTCGGGCTGCTGAGATGTTTCTCGATCGGAATCCCCGGGCGGCCTCTTTCCGTGTTACGCTATACGGCAGCCTTGCTGCCACGGGCAAAGGACACCTCACGGATGCAGCTATCCTTGCCGTCTTGGAAGCAAAGGCTCCGACCGAAATCGTTTGGAAACCGGAGATCTTCCAAAATTTTCACCCCAACGGCATGCTCTTCGAGAGCTTTGACAAAGAGGGCAAGCAGCTCGACGACTGGCTCATCTATAGCATCGGCGGCGGAGTCTTGGCCAACGAACACTTCAACGAACAGCGAGGTCGCGAGGTATATCCGCTCAGCAAGATGGCAGATATTCTCGACGAACTGAACAGGCGCGGCCTAAGCTATTGGGAGTATGTGGAAGAAAACGAAGATCCCGATATATGGGACTATTTGGCTGAGGTCTGGTCGGTAATGCGGAGCGCCATTCAGGAGGGGCTCGATGCCGAGGGGGTGCTGCCGGGTGGACTGGGCGTTCGCCGGAAGGCAGCCAGCTATCTGATTCGTGCGCAGGGGTATTCGCCGGGTGTACGAAGCCGAGGCAATGTATATGCCTATGCTTTGGCCGTGAGCGAACAGAATGCATCGGGCGGCAAGATCGTAACGGCTCCGACATGTGGGTCATGCGGCGTTGTACCGGCGGTACTCCACCACCTCCAACAGACTCGTGAGTTCAGCGATAAGCGCATATTGCGTGCACTGGCTACGGCCGGCCTTTTTGCTAATGTGGTGCGCACCAATGCTTCTATTTCGGGTGCCGAAGTCGGCTGTCAGGGCGAAGTGGGAGTGGCTTGTGCCATGGGAGCGGCAGCCAGCAGCCAGCTATTCGGGGGTACCCTGTCCCAAATCGAATATGCTGCAGAGATGGCTTTGGAGCATCACCTCGGACTGACCTGCGACCCTGTATGCGGATTGGTGCAGGTACCTTGTATCGAACGAAATGCCTTTGCGGCAGCACGAGCTTTGGATGCCAATACCTATGCCAATTTCAGCGATGGCAGACACCGCATTTCGTTCGATCAGGTCGTGGAAGTGATGCGTCAGACGGGCAAGGATTTGCCGAGTCTATATAAGGAAACCTCTCAGGGTGGATTGGCCATAGTACACTGCTGATGAAAAGGTGCGCTTTCTCTCTGTTCGGAAGACCGACAGGCTTTCTTCTGATTCTCCTTCTCGCATTTCCTGCTCTCTATGCACTGAGTCCGACAGAGGGTAGTCCGCGTATTCTTTTGCCCGGACGATCTATTTGGCCCATGGATCGGGAATGGACCTTCAAGATACCTTATCTGGGATCACGCCCCACGCATTGGGCTATCAAGCGTTTGCCCGAAGGATTCACATTCGATTCCCACGAAGGAATTATTCGCGGTAGGGCTTCTTCTCGCATCGTATTCGAATTTGAAATATCGGCAGCCAACGAATCGGGTGCCGACAGTTGCATTTGGCAAGTGGAAGTGAGTCGGTATAATGGATTGGCTCCCGTTATGGGTTGGAGTACACGTTGGCTGAAGGAGAAAGAAATAAACGAGCAGACTATTTTGGATGTGGCCGATGCGATGCAAAGTAAAGGACTGGTTGCAGCCGGATATAACCATATCATCATAGAAAGCCACTGGCAAACGTCCGTACGTGACAGCGACGGGAGAATTAAGGCGGATCCTTTACGTTTCCCCAATGGGATCAAACATTTGGCCGATGAACTGCATCGTCGCGGTATGCGGCTCGGCCTTTCCTCCAATGCATCTCCTCTTAACGTTCATGGCTTGAGTGGTAGTTTTGAGAAAGAGGCGATAGATGCCGCCACATTCTCCGAGTGGGGTGTGGATTTTATCAAATACGACTACTGCTGTTCACCGCCTATATCCATCGTTGCGCAGCAACGGTATGGTGCCATGGGGCGCGCACTTGCGGCAACGGGACGTCCTCCGTTCTTCTCCGTATGCGAATGGGGTGAATTGATGCCCTGGTCTTGGGGCGTAACGGTGCGTGCCGGCAGTTGGCGTACCTCTTTCGACATTCAAGACAAGTGGAAAGCTGGTCGATATTCTAAACGCGACAATGGTATTTGGGATGCAGCAATGATCAATTTGCGCTACGCTCAGCATGCCAATCGTGGCCGCGCGATCTCCGATCCGGATCTGCTATTGATAGGAAGCCCCTCCAACGGTTGTACAGCGGAAGAATACCATGCACAAATGCAAATGTGGGCGATGATGCGCGCTCCGCTGGTCTTTGCTGCCGATCCGCGCTCCGTATCGGCGGAGGCGGTAGCACTGCTGACGCATCCCGATCTGATTGCAGTTGATCAGGATGCTTCTTTCCGTAATATCGTGGAGGAACGTCGTGCTGACGGTACACATTTGTGGACACGTCAGCTGACGAAAGGAACGGCCGTCTTGGTTGTGAATACAGGAGAAAGCCCGACGACAACGAGCATCGTTTCACGCCCCGACTCATCATCTGCGTGGGACGTATCGCGAGCTGCTTATGTGTCGCCGAGCGACTTGGAACGAATCGTCCTGTCGCCGCACGCAGCCCGACTGTTTATTTTCGAATAACAGCTCTGCGCCGGTTTTTTACTTCCGACGCTTGCGCTGTTTGGAGTCGAACTTGTCGTAGAAACGTCCTTCCGTCGGTTTCTCTTTGCGACCTTTGTTTTTACGTGAAGTGGAATTTTCACTACGTCGCCCGTCGAAATCTTTGCGACGAGCGGAAAAGTTCTTATCTCCACCTTTTTTCCCCCCGGCATAGTCTTTCTTGGCATCCGCATACTCTACATGGATGCGGCGACCATCCACTTCGTACCGATTGAGGGTTTCTACTACATTCTTGGCTTCGAACTCGTCTACATCGAAGAAAGCGAATCGGGGCATCAGGTCGATCCGTCCGATATTGACACGCCCCGGGATACAACGGTTGATCAGCTCGATCAGTCGGTTGGGAAACATTTGATCCATCTTGCCAAAATTGATGAACAGACGGGTCATTCCTTCTTCTGCTTCGCCGGCTCCTCGTCTTCGGTTTTTACGATCTCTCGAAGCCTCGTCTTTTTTCCTCTCGACCACTTCTTCCACGTCCTCGGCACGTTGGTAATAGTCGAGCATGCGATTGAACTCCAATGCCATTACCCGACGAATCAATTCGTCTTTTTCAATCCATTCGAGCTTCTTGTTCACTTCGTTCAAGACAGAGTCGATAGCCGTTGTGTTCTCTATATCCACACGTTCTATACGGTCGGCCAGATTGAACAGTTGCTTTTCGCATATCTCTGCTCCGGAAGGGATGCGTGCACGTTCGATCTGCTTCTGCATCGTGCGCTCTATATTCTTGATTTTGCCTTTCTCCTTGACATGGCAGATGGCGATCGAAAGACCTGTTTTCCCTGCACGAGCTGTACGACCGCTTCGGTGGGTGTAGCTCTCTACATCATCGGGAAGACCGAAGTGAATCACATGGGTCAGATCGTTCACATCCAATCCGCGGGCAGCCACATCGGTGGCAACGAGCAGTTGAAGGTTGCGGACGCGAAACTTCTGCATCACATAGTCGCGCTGAGCCTGACTGAGATCGCCATGAAGAGAATCTGCGTTATAGCCGTCCTGAATCAGTTGATCGGCAATCTCCTGCGTTTCCTTACGGGTGCGACAGAAAACAATACCATAGATATTGGGATAATAGTCGGCAATTCGCTTTAGTGCAAGATATTTATGGCGTGCCGAGACCATGTAGTATAGATGCTTGATATTGGCATTGCCCTCATTCTTATTGCCGATGACAATTTCCTTGGGGTCTTTCATGTACGAAGCGGCGATCTTGGAGATCTCTTTGGGCATCGTAGCCGAAAACAATAGCAGATGGCGTTCGGATGGAATATCTGCGAGGATTTGCTCCAGATCTTCTGCAAAGCCCATATTGAGCATTTCATCCGCTTCATCCAATACTACCGTATGAATGTCCGACAGGCTGACGGCCTCACGGCGCATCAGGTCGAGGAGACGGCCGGGCGTTGCCACGACGATTTGCACACCACGGCGCAAGGCTCTGATCTGCGCATCTATAGGTGTACCTCCGTAAACGGGCAGGATGTGCACATCGGACAAATACTTGGAATAGCTGTTCAAGTCGTCTGCTATCTGTAGACACAGTTCGCGAGTCGGGCAGAGTACCAAAGCCTGCGGTCGTCCTCCCGACAAATCTATTTTCTGGAGCAGCGGAAGGCCGAAAGCGGCAGTCTTGCCTGTGCCGGTCTGTGCCAAAGCGATCAGGTCGATGTCCTCTCCGAGGAGATAAGGTATTACTTCTTCCTGCACAGGCATGGGCTGTTCGAAGCCCAATTCGGCAATTGCTTTCAAAAACGGTTTGGCAATGCCTAATTCTTCAAATGTTTTCATTCTGTTTTGAGTGAGATGTTAGTATGGCCGACGGCCGGCATTGCACACCAACAACTCTCTCTGTGCATAACCTTCCGAGGGACCTTTCCGTCCTAATAATTCCGAAAAAGGAAAGAAATGGATTGAATAATGTGTGTCCGATAGTCTATCGCCCACATATTTCGCGACTTCTGTCGCCAAGATAACCGCCGTGATGGCGACGTGCATAATCCTCGAAGCCGAAGCCGATCTCCTGCATCGTACCTACGACCAGAACATCGCCGATCACTGTCATCACCGTCGTACTGGTAGTCGGAGTCATTCCCAAAGGACATACTTCGGCCGGATTGCCGGTGGCCAGGCAGACATCCACCTCCGCCGCAAGCTGGCTCTCGGGGTTGCCTGTAATGAGGATGAATTTCGTATCGGGAACCAAGCGTTTGGTCAGCTCTACCAACTCCAGTACTTCGCGCGTTCGCCCCGAATTGCTGATCAGAAGCATAATATCACCGCTACGCACCAAACCCAAATCGCCATGCTGGGCTTCGCTCGGGTGAAGGAAGTATGCGGGAGTACCGGTGGAACTGAAAGTCGTGGCTATGTTGGCAGCAATCTGTCCGGCCTTGCCCATACCCGAAGTTATCAGCCGACCGTTAGAGCCATGCACTTGACGAACAATGAGGCCGATAGCCGCCTTATAGTCGTTGTCTGCAGGGATGGTACGGATGGCTTCAGCTTCATGTGCCAGTATTTCGGAGATGGTTCGATTGTGTATTTCTGCCTTCATGCTCAATAAATTGCGCTGCAAAAGTATTTATTTAATTTTGCATATTATGCTTTTATGGCTCTTTCTTTGCACTAAATCTTATTCGATTTAGAATTGGAAGGGTGGCTAAGCAAAATGCAATTAAGCTAAAACATTGAGAAAAGCCCTGAAAGCATGATAGCCGGAAGGGCACTATGTAACGGATATTCCGAATTTATAAATGGATTATCAACTATACACGCTGCCGAGCGGTTTGCATGTGGTATATAAACCGCATGCGGGCGAAGTTACATACGCCGGCTTTGCCATAGGCGTCGGCACACGCCACGAAAGCTCGCGGCATCATGGATTGGCTCATCTGACGGAACACATGCTCTTTAAGGGCACCAGCCTGCGCAATAGCCTTCAGATCATTCGTCGCATGGAAGAGGTCGGTGCCGAGCTTAATGCTTTCACCGAGAAAGAATCCACCTATGTGTACTGCATCTTTCCGAAAGCGCACTTCAACCGTGCCACCAATCTCCTTTTCGATATTGTACAGCATAGCCGATTCCCGGAAGAAGAATTGACCAAAGAGAAAACCGTTGTTATCGACGAAATCAATTCTTATCGAGACAATCCCTCGGAACTTATATTCGACGAATTCGAGAATATCCTTTTCCGTCATCATCCTCTCGGACATAACATTCTCGGCACAGAGGCTTCTGTATCACGCATCACGGGACAAATAGGTCGTAACTTCCTCCGTCGCCATTACCGGCCGGACAATATGATCTTCTTCCTGGCCGGAGAAGCAGACTTGTCCGATTGGCCCCTTAATCCGGCCGAGAAGGTCTCCATCCGTAATACCGATGGAACTCCTCTCCATACCCTCAGGGAAGGCTTTCTGCCGCGTACCATCAGACGGCACAAGGATACCTACCAGCATCACATCCTCATGGGCGGTCCGGCCTATTCGCTCCACGACGACAGACGCATTCCGCTAAGTCTGCTTAATAATATCCTCGGAGGGCCGGGTATGAACTCCCGGCTCAATCTCTCACTGCGTGAAGAGCATGGCTATGTCTATAACGTAGAGAGCAATTACACGCCTTATTCCGATACGGGAATCTTCAATATCTACCTCGGCTGCGCTCCCCGATATGCGGAAGCAGCCATGGAGCTTGTCAGAAAAGAGTTGCGCTATTTGATCCAACACCCTCTTTCTCCGATAGAACTGGAATCTGCCAAACGACAGTTCAAAGGGCAGCTCATCGTGTCGGCTGACAATAAGGAGTCCACATTCCTTTCATTGGGCAAGAGTATGCTCCTCTATGGCAAATACGATCCCCTTTCGGATATTTTCCATCGTATCGATGCCATTACCTCCGATCGGCTCCGTGAGATTGCGGCCGAAGTGCTGAATCCTGACAGCATGCTTACACTGATTTATTGCTGATCGGGCTTGATCATCCCATTGCATACTTGGGCTTATCTGTCAAAAGTACTCCTGATTCCTATTTCAATCCCTTTTGTTCAGAGAGTTGCATGCACTATACTATAAATGAGCATAAGCCCCCTTCTCCTCTTTCCTGAGTGAAATACCTTGATGCAAACTCATCTTAACGAGCCCTTTGCAAAAAGAGAAGGTTATCAAGAAGTATCTTTTCGGTATCGTTTTTGCTCACCTATAGAGCGTGTCGCACAAGTCATGGAGGAGAGAGGTATTCATATCTATAACGACACTGAAAAATCAGTCAATTGACAATGAAATCTCCCGGAAAATGTCGTGCGACAGTCTCATCTATCGGTTTAACAGCTCGCACGGAACCTCCCACTCCCCGAACCTGCCATCCGACAGAGAGCAGATAGCATCTTCCATCAATAGACCATAGTATCCTCTTATATGAGACCATAGTATCCTCTCGTATGAGACCATAGTATCCTCTCGTATGAGACCATAGTATCCTCTCATATGAGACCATAGTATCCTCTCATAGGAGACCATAGTATCCTCTCATATGAGACCATAGTATCTTCTCATATGAGACCATAGTATCCTCTCATAGGAGACCATAGTATCCTCTCGTGTGAGACCATTCTTTGTATCTCAGGGAAAGATCAATGAGCAGGTGTATGGCTGCCAAGTAAACTGAGATTTCCCCAACTTTTCTTCAGGTATATACTTGGGGTTCGCAGAGATCCACATGAAGTTCTCTTTTCTTCTTCAAATCAATGCTTGTATCGATGGTGAAAAATGAAGCTTTCTGCTGACAGAATTAGTTTTTATACCACCGGCTTCTTGTCAGTAAGTCTCTTCTCTATTCTACTTAAAAGCGTATTGTTTTCGTGGTCTATGCAGGGTAGGATGTGGGGGGCTATTGACGGACTCAATATGTGTATAAATGCTTTCTGTTGCAGTAGTGGCCGTTAATGTCTACTTTTGTTTCACAACTAAAAGGAACACAATTAAAAACGTAGAAGATTATGAAAAAGATTCTTGAAGTAACGGGTTTGAAAGAGCAGCAAGTTGCTCCCGTAGTGAAAGGTTTGTCCGGTTTGTTGGCCGACCTCCAAGTGTATTACTCCAACCTTCGCGGGTTCCACTGGAATATCCGTGGCGCAGAGTTCTTCGTTCTGCATGAGCAGTACGAGAAGATGTACGATGACCTCGCAGGGAAAATCGACGAGGTAGCTGAGCGTATCCTCCAACTTGGTGGCAAGCCTGAGAACCGCTTCAGCGAGTACCTGAAAGTAGCAGAAGTGAAGGAAGAGCACGAACTCGTTTGCGCTGCAAGTACGCTGAAGAATGTGACCGATACGCTGCAGATCATCATGGCGAAGGAGCGTGCCATCGCAGAAGTTGCCGGTGAGGCAGGCGATGAGGTAACGGTGGATTTGATGATCGGTTTCCTCTCCGGGCAAGAGAAGCTCGTTTGGATGCTGTCTGCCTACGCTACCAAGTAAAAACTTCTTACAGAGGATGGGGCAAGATTAAAGCACCAAACCCAAAAGAGAAAAGCGATGTTCGGAAGAGCATCGCTTTTTTTATTGCTGTATTTCCTGGCTGAATGCGAATCGATACTGCGACGGTTTTATTCGAGGACTTCTTTGTAGCCTTGTGCAATGAGAGAGTCGGCTTCGCGAATGTGGCGACGGTTCTTACGTACCTGACGGTAGTAGATGGCGCAGGTAGTCAGGAAGTAGAGGATCGTGTGTAGCCAAAGAGCCATGTACTCGCTATTGACCTCTCGCAGATTGGCCCCCATGGACTTGATTTTGATGTATCCATTGATGCCGAATGTGGATGGGAAGAGATGAGAGACAATGCGCCAACCCTCCGGTATGGATGCCCCGGGCCACGACACTCCGGAGATAAAAAGGAGCGGTACAGAAGTAAAGACGAAGATCATCATACAGCTTTCCCGATGACGTACCACGACAGAAAGCGACATGGCGAAGAAGATACAAGCCAGCAGATAGGGCAGGGCAAAGAGAATCAGATCCATGGCTTCTGCCAGCTGGATAAAGCCGAACATGCGTGGTACGATGACCAGCGTGTAGCATAGTACCGGCACGTAGATGGTCAGATAGGCCAGCCCCTTGCCAAAGACGATACGGAGTGCGCCGGAGTAGTGGCTGATATCGGTAGGTACGAGGTCGTGAAACTTATTCCTCTCACGTGCCGTACCGGCCGAGAGTCCTATGCCGAGCAGGAGTGTCTGCTGTATGATCAGAATGAGTACGGCAGGTAGCAGGAAGGAAGCGAAACCGACGGTCGGGTTATACAGTGCCACGTCTTCATAGTCGATGGGGTAAGAGATGATCTCTCCCTGACGCTCGGTAGCTCCTACGCTGCGCGCTATCTTGATCTCTTTGTTCATCTCCAGCGAAACCAGTGTATTGGCAATGAGCAGGCTTTTGTAGTAGAGCAATCCGCTCATATCGCAGTAGAGAGAGATATGGGCCTTCCTGCCGGTATTGAGATGTTCGGAGAAATCCTCCGGAACGTAGATGATGCCATAGGCATTGCGTCTGCGGATTTGCTCCTTGGCCTCTTCCATATCGGTGCAGTGTCCTACGATGCTTACTTCGGGTGTGGCATCTACCCTTCGCAGGTATTCGCGGCTCAGTGTCGAGTTCGATCTGTCCACCACCATGGCCGGCACATCGCGTACCACTTCATGGCTGTATATATAGCTGTAGAGGAGTGGGTACAGGAGGGGCACTATGATGAAAAAGATGACCATACCCATGTCTCTGAACGTCTTGCACAGCTCGTACCTCCATATGGCAAAGAGGTCTGAGAACATCGTCAGGAAGAATGCCGTAGAAAAGCGTCGAGGCTGTTTCGGTGTAGTATCGGACATGTCAAGAGACGTATTTGTAGGTTAGGAGTATGTGCTTGAGCCGGCGAAGGAGCAGTAGCGGCAGCAATGCGAAGATGACGAAAGCGAGGATATTGGTCCAAGCATATTTCAGGGAAAATCCATCAAGGGCACTTGTCACATAAGAGAGATAGTAGTGCCTCAACGGAAATAGCGCGCTGGCGGACTGCATGACAGTCGGCATACCGAGAGCGGGAAACGAGGCTCCGCATATGGAGAAAGAGATAATGCCCCATAGGGAAGCAAAGCTAAGTCCCAACCTCATCGTCGGGAGGGTGACGAACATCAGTACGCCAAAACCCTGACAAGCGAGGATGAAGAGATACATGACCATCAGCATCGGCAAGAATCCGCCATTGATCGGGTAGGAGAGGAAGCCATACAGATATACGTCTATAAAGGTGCCGATGAGCATGAATGCCACGGTTTGGGGTAGCAGCTTGCCCAAAAGGGCGATGGACATACTGCCGCCGGCCGTCTCCATCCATTCTCGAGCTGTCGATCTCTTGATCTCCATGGCTATGCTACACACTGTGACCATGAAGATGAGCAGACCCAGTACGCCGGGTATCATGATATTGCTCAGGTAGATGGAGTAGTTGAGCCACGGATTGCCTATGGGGTGCGTGTCGATAACGATCGGCTGTAGCCAGTCCATAGCCTGGCTTTCGGTGGCTCCTCGGGCATAAAGTTGCGAACGAGCGGCTGCACCGGCTACCAGTTCGCTGATCATCTTGTTGTCCCTGAAGAGGAGCGAGCCACCCACCATATAGGCATAGTTGGTATAGAAGGAGAGCTTGGGCTGCTTCTGTGCGTAGGCATCCCGTGTCATTCCCTCGGGTATATAGTAGTAACCGTATATCTCGCCTCGCTGTACTGCCAGCCGAGCCTCACGCACGTTTTCGAACTGCTTGACGATTTGGGTTTGCTCCATCGAATTGAGGTGGCGTGCTATGGTGCGCGACGTCTGTGTACGATCGAGATCCACAATACCCGCAGGCAGGTTCTGCGGCAACCCCATATCCATGATGGAGGGGAAGAAGAGACAGCAAAAGACAGGAGCTATCACCATGCAGAAGAGGAAGAGGACGCGACTCGTCAGTTGTCGTACCTCTCTGCGCATGGTGGCTATAAGGGCTGTCCCGTGCATGGCCTTACTGCTCATCGTTACTTGCGTATGATCACGGACATACCCGGGCGTAGCTTTTGTGCCTTGTCTTTATCCACAAGGGTGGCCTTTACCTCGAAGGTCTTCAGGTCGTACTGTCCTGTTGTCTTGGTCGCTTTCCAAGCAGCATAGGTGCCCATGTTCTTGATGAATGTAATCTTGAAGCGTACTTTTTCTTCATTCAGAGCCGGCACCACAGTCTCCAGAACGGCTCCCATGTTCATGCTGCTGAGGAAATCCTCACGAACGGCAAAGCTGGCCCACATATCGCCCATCTCGGCGATATTCATGATAGGTGCGCCGGTACCTACGAGTTCGCCGGCTTTGGGGAATATCTCCGACACTTCGCCTGCCCGTGGGGCGATGAGGTAGGTTTCGTTGATGTACGACTCCACCTCGGCGACGGCTCCTCTCGCTCTATCGACGAGGGCAGAAGCTGCCAGCTTGTCTTCGCGTTCGGCACCGTTGCGAGCCATATTGTACTGGGCTTCGGCCGCTTTTTGCGTAGCGATGGCCGCATCGCGCTGGGCAGTGGCTTCGTCCAACTTCTGAGCCGGTACCACTCCTTGATCATAGAGGTTCTGCACGCGCTGGTGTGTCTTGGTCGCTATGGCTACGCCGGCCTGAGCTTTCTGCCACATCTCATAGGCTGCCTGTATCTGTTCGCTGCGTGCTCCTTTGAGAGCCTTGGCGTTCTGAGCCTGTGCAGCTGCTTCGGCAGCCTTTGCCTGCTCCATCTTGGCCGCTACGTCGGGGGCTTCGATGACGGCGAGGGTATCGCCGGCCTGCACCTGCTGTCCCTCGGATACCCTAAGTTCCTTGATGCGCCCGGGCACTTTGCTGGACACTCGGTATTCGGTCGCTTCTATCTGTCCTTGGATAATCTCCTCGGCCGGTCTGAGCATGAAAAAACCAACGATCGTCACCACTGCGATGACTCCCAGCAAGAGGAGAAACGCCGGGAATACGATATTACGTTGTTTGTTGTCCGTCATAATGATAATATGTTTGATCAGATGAATAACGAAATAAGGAAAACGGTATCATTCCGAAACGACTTCTTCCGGGGAGAGGTGTCCCGAAGCCTTGCGCAGCATCAGTTCGGTCAGTTTCACGTCGATCTGTGCATCGATCTTTGCAGACCGGGCCGACAACCATGCCGTCTGAGCTTCCAGTACGTTTGAGGCCGTTATTACGCCTTCGCGGAAACCTACATTGGCATAGCGCAGGTTCTCTTCGGCTTTCTCCATGTTCTTCGTGGCCATGACAAGTCGTTTGTCTGCCTCCCGTACTTTCAGGACGCTTTGGGAAAGCTGCAGCTCGATGCTTTCGCGCGCTTTGGCAAGCTGTTGGGCTGCGATGCGTGCCTCGGCTTTGGCCGCTCTTACCTTATGCGTGCCCTGCCCCCAGTGCCAGATAGGAACTTTGAGCATCACACCCACATTCCACATACCTCCGAATTTATTCTCGAAGCCATTGAAAGAGGACGGATTAGTCACTAAATAGTTGGCAACGAAGGCGAGCGATGGCAGATATTCCGATCGTGTAAGCCGTATCTTCTGTTTGGAGATTTGCTCTAACAGGGCGAGACTCTTGAGTTCGGGACGGTTGTCGAGGGTGTATTGCAGGTCGGTCTCTGCCGGAACGATGGCCGTCGGCAACTCCTCTTGCCCTTCGTCTGCGAGGGTGATCTTCTCGTCGAGGGGCAGTCCTATCGTTTGGCACAGAAGCATGCGCGAGAGGCTAAGCCCATCCTCTACCTTAGCGAGCGTCATCTCCGCTTCGTTCACCTTTACCGATACGTTGAGACCGTCGGCACGGGTAGCCAATCCCTCCTTGATGAGCTTCTGGACATCGTTGTCGAGCTTCGTCAGCAACTCCAGATAGCTCTCGGCAAGGCGGTGCTTATTGGCCAAAGAAACCACTTGCCAATAGGCCTGGTCGGTAGCGAGGATCACATCCTGCTGTCCGGTCTTGTGCTGCCAGTGTGCTATCTCTTCGGCATAGCGCGTGATGCGGTTGTAGGCATATATCTTGCCGCCTACATACAGCGGTTGGGTCAGGGTCAGCACACCGGCATAGACATTGCGGGTATCGGTGCGCACGGCATCGACGAGGTGTGTACCGAAGGCGTTAAGCCCCTGACTCGTTTGGGCAGCTATCTGCGGCATCATGGATCCGATAAGGGGAGCCAAATCGGGATGCTGGGCAAGGATGGACTGAATAGCCGTCGTGATGTAGGGATTCTGCCCTATGGCTGTGACAAGGTCGGTGCCGAGGTTCTGGAGCTTGTGCTTCTGCTCGTCGCTCAATAGCGATACTTCCTTCTGGTTGTGCAGGTAAGTACCGGTGGCCGAGAGCTCGGGCAGGTAGCTGGTGAAAGCGGCTTTGCGAGTATTGGTGGCCGCATTTATCTTTTCGCGGCTTATGGCCAAATCTCTGTTGTGCTCGAGTGCAAGGCGCCGGCATTCGTTCACGCTCAGTACTCTCTGTCCGTATACCGGCCACAAGGCGCATGCCAAAACGCCTGCGATAATCAATCGTTTCATACCTGAGTCTTATTTGTCTCTATCGCAAAAAAGGGGTTTCGATCGGATCGTTCCTACCGTGCCCCCATCTATTCTTCTACGAACTTCGTCCCAAAGGTAAGGAAATGCGGCTGATAAATAAAAATCAATAGTAAAAATGATTTTACAAGGGATTTTATACCAAGTATTTTCGAGTTAGAAAATTAGCCGAGTAGGATTTCTAAGTGGTTGTCGGTCGATTCCCGACAAGATGGGAATCAAAAATCATAAGGATGTATCCTTCCCCGGAGGGCATAGCAGTAGGATGCGAATGTACGCGATTCATTCGGCTTCGGCTTTTTGATTACATTTGCACACCGACAAAGTCTTTCGTGTGAATGGAATCTGTATTGACGAATCAACAAACAATATGCAAATGTACTCCGACTTTATCCTAATGCACAAACAGTCGATGGTAGAGCCCTTTCTGCCATTTGCTTATTCGATATTCATGGATTTTGAACCGATCGGACAGCCTATTCCTATTATGAAGTAAAGAGAGATTAGGCTTTTCGACTCCCCACCAAATAGATAAGGCACGCACTCGATTCATCTGCGAATCGAGTGCGTGCCTCCTTTATGTAAGCTTGTGAATCGGCCTTTTGAGCCGGCCGAACTATATATAAATCAGATACGATTTATATACAAATTGAAAACGATTTATATATAAAACAAAAATGATCTGTATATAAATCGAAATTCATTTATATACAGATCGTTTCCGTACTTCTTTAAGTTTGATTTCCTTCCTTTTTTAGTTTGAATCCTGCTTCCTTTTAGATGCTTATTTGGAATGATTCCAAGCTCGTCTTCGTTGTTGAAAACTTTTTTGGCTTGAGTTTTTAGCCTGTCACAGCGTTTGGGCTATCGGAAGCGGTATTAGTTTTTACTACCGTATCAGTATCCGCGGAGGATTCGTTTGATGTCGTTCAGCTTATTGAGAGCCTCCAAGGGGGTGAGGTTGTCGATGTTCAGATCGAGGATCTCCTCTCTGATTTGGGACAAGACGGGATCATCGAGCTGGAAGAAGCTAAGCTGATAACCGTCGATGCTCCTGCCTTTTTCGTCCCGAGGAAGTGTGGGCGACGCATTTTTCACCTTTTCGGAAGGGCCTCGTTTGGTGTCTTTGGTTTTTGGCTCCTCTCCCTCTATTCTCTCCCTTTCTTGTTCGAGACGATGCAGGATGTCCGTGGCTCGCTGTACGATATGGTGTGGCATACCGCCGAGACGGGCTACTTGAATACCGAAGCTGTGTGCACTGCCGCCCGGCTCCAATTTGCGAAGGAAGAGCATCTTGCCGTCCACTTCGCGAGCCGATACATTGAAGTTGTGTACCCGATCGAGTTGCCCTTCCAGCTCGTTCAGTTCGTGATAATGTGTGGCGAAGAGAGTCCGGGGGTGTGCCTTGGGATTGTCATGGATGTACTCCACGATAGACCAGGCTATGGAGATACCGTCATAGGTGCTGGTACCCCGTCCTAATTCGTCGAACAGTACCAGACTGCGTGGCGTGAGATTGTTCAGGATATTGGAGGCCTCTTGCATTTCGACCATGAAAGTGGATTCGCCCATGGAGATGTTGTCCGAAGCTCCCACCCGCGTGAAAATGCTGTCCACCATGCCGATACGTGCACTTTCGGCCGGAACGAAAGAGCCTATCTGTGCCATCAGAGAGATAAGGGCCGTCTGCCTGAGCAGGGCGGACTTGCCGCTCATATTGGGGCCGGTGACGATGATGACTTGCTGGCGGTCTGTGTCCAAATAAATATCGTTGGCGATATAAGGTTCATCGGCCGGTAGCTGCTGTTCGATGACGGGGTGGCGGCCCGCTTTGATGTCGATGGTAAAGCTCTCGTCCACTACAGGGCAGATAAATCTGTAGCGGCGTGCCGACTCGGCAAAGGAGAGGAGACAATCCAGAGAAGCCACCGCTTGACTGTCCTGTTGGAGAGGTGCCACGTATCGCTGCAGTTCGGCTACAAGCAAGGCGTATAGCTGTCCTTCGAGGGCTGCTATTTTCTCTTCGGCTCCGAGTATTTTTGCTTCGTACTCTTTCAGCTCTTCCGTAATATACCGTTCGGCACTGACGAGTGTTTGCTTGCGGATCCACTCGGCCGGTACCTTGTCCTTGTGCGTGTTGCGGACTTCGATATAGTAGCCGAACACATTGTTATAAGCTACTTTGAGACTGGGTATTCCCGTTCGCTCTATCTCCTGCTGCTGTAGCTTGATCAGATAGTCTTTGCCGCTGTATGCCAGTGCACGCAGTTCGTCGAGCGTGGCATCGACGCCATGTGCGATGACGGGGCCGCGACCGAGAGCGGCCGGAGCATCGGGCATCACCTCACGCAATATCTTGTCGCGTAGTTCCTTGCACAGCTCCAACTTTCCCCCCAGTGTGCGCAGATTCTCTTCATCTGCTTGGGTACATACTTCCTTGATCGGTTCGAGTGCCTGCAGGGCAATGCGTAGTTGTACCATTTCTCGCGGAGAAATGCGTCCCATGGCGCCTTTCGTCACCAAACGTTCCAAGTCGCCTATCTCTGTCAGATGTTCGGCAATGATGGCTCGCTCTTCAGGATGTCGGAAGAAAAACTCCACCACTCGCTGTCGGGCTTGTATGCGTGCAGGGTCTTTGAGTGGGAATACGATCCACTGTCGCATACGCCTTGCTCCCATAGGCGTTATCGTATGGTCGATGATGTCGAGCAGACTCTTGCCTCCCTCGTTCATCGGGCTAAGCAATTCAAGGCTTCGGACGGTGAACTTATCCAAGCGTACATACCGGTTTTCATCCAGTCGGCTCAGCGATGTGATGTGTTGTAGCTGATGGTGCTGTGTCAGATCGAGATAGTTCAGTACGGCTCCGGCTGCCGTTACAGCCATCGAAAGCTCTTCCAGCCCGAAACCTTTGAGGCTTTTCAGGTCAAAGTGCTTGAGTACGCGGAGTCGATTGTTCTCCGAGGAGAAAGCCCAGTCTTCCATATCGAAGATAAATCCGCTCCAGTGGAAGAGGTCGTTGAAGCGAGACCGCTCCGACCGTTCCACGAGGATTTCCTTCGGGCGGTAGTTGGTCAGGAGTTTTTCCACATAGTCGGCATTGCCTTGTCCGGCCATAAATTCGCCGGTGGATATGTCCAGAAGAGAAATACCGAAGACCTCTTTGTCGCAGGAGACGGCTGCAAGGAAATTGTTCTCCTTATGAGAGAGTACATTGTCGTTGGTTGATACGCCGGGAGTGACCAGTTCGGTAATACCGCGTTTGACCAGCGTTTTGGTCTTTTTCGGATCTTCCAGTTGGTCGCATATGGCCACGCGCTTGCCGGCTCGTACCAATTTGGGCAGATAGGTATCCAACGCATGATGAGGAAAGCCGGCCAATTCGACAAACTGGGCAGCTCCGTTGGCACGCCGTGTCAGCGTTATCCCCAGGATCTCGGAAGCCACGATGGCATCCTCCGAAAATGTTTCGTAGAAATCTCCCACCCTGAAGAGCAGGATAGCATCAGGGTGTTTTTGCTTGATCTGAAAGTATTGGCGCATCAAAGGCGTTTCTACCACAGGCTTTGCCATCGTGAAAAAAGTTGATTGGATAAGAAAAAAGGCAAGCGAAGTGCATTGTCCCCCGAGAGTCTGACGGGGCTATGTCAAAATTCATTCTTGGCACAGCCCCCTTTTAGGTACGTAAGAATGCCTAAAGTACAAGGTGCTGAGGCTGATTAAAGTATGTGACTGAAGCCGAATGTCGCAAGCAACCCGGCAATTTGCGCATTATGACACACCGCCATCTCAGCGTCAAAGTACTCCGCTTAGAGAGGTTACGGGTAAGAAGAGAAGAGGATAGAGGGAATAGGGCTTGAGTGGATTACTCCTCGCCCTCCTCTTCCTTCATATTGTGGAAGACGTTTTGCACGTCTTCGTCTTCTTCGATTCGCTCGATGAGCTTCTCGATCTGTTCGCGCTGCTCGGCGGTTACCTCTTTCGTATCGTTGGGTATGCGGACGAATTCGGCCGAAGCGATCTCATAGCCTGCATCTTCCAGATATTTCTGGATGTTGGAGTTCTCCGAAAAGTCACCGTAGAGAATGATCTCGTTTTCGTCCTCTTCCAGTTCGTCCACACCGTAGTCTATCAGTTCGAGTTCAAGGCTTTCCAGATCCATATCGTCTTTCTTGACGATGTGAAATACGCATTTGTGCTGGAAGAGGAATTCCAAGCTGCCGGAAGTACCGAGCGATCCGCCATGTTTGTTAAAGTAGCTGCGTACATTGGCCACGGTACGTGTGGTATTGTCCGTAGCTGTCTCCACGAAGATCGCGATGCCGTAAGGACCATAGCCCTCATAGTTCATCTCCTTGTAGTCGGTATAATCCTTGGAGGTAGCTTTTTTGATGGCGCGTTCCACGTTCTCCTTCGGCATGTTCTCCTTCTTGGCTGTCTGCACGAGGATACGCAGACGCGGATTGGTCTCCACGTCGGGGCCGCCTTCTTTGGCAGCGATGGTGATTTCCTTTCCTAACTTGGTGAAGACGCGGGCCATATTGCCCCAGCGTTTCATTTTCCTTGCTTTACGATATTCAAATGCTCGTCCCATAATGATATGTCGATTCTTATTTTGTCGATTTTCGTTTGATTGTCAGCGGAGTTGCGCACCGAGCTTTTGCTCCAGAGTCGTCCGTATCTTAGCCATGATAGCCTCTATCTGTTTGTCGTTAAGCGTCTTCTCATCATTGCGCAGGAAGAAGCTCACGGCATAACTCTTCTTTCCGGCAGGCAGGTTCTTTCCCTCGTACACATCGAATAGTTCCACCCTGCGCAGCAGTTTCTTCTCACAGCCACGAGCCAGTGATTCTATTTCGGCAAAGGAAACAGCTTTATCCAAAAGCAATGCCAGATCCCTCTTTACTTCGGGGAAACGAGGCAGATCGCGTGCCTCCAATTTGTATCGGGCCGATTCGCTCATGAGGGCATCCCAAAGCAATTCGGCGAAGTAAACGGGTTGCTCGATGTCGAAGCGTTTGATCTGTTCCGTTGATACCGTTCCGAATGTACCCAACAGTTTGCCCGAACGAGTCTTGACCTCCATGGCAGATGCGTACAGATCATTGTCAGCTGTCTCCAGCGTATAAGCTCCGGTTTCGATCCCAACGCGACAAAGCACCTGCTCCACCACAGCTTTCAGCTCAAACACCGAAGTCGGTTCTTCGGGGTGTGCCCAGCTATTGTGCACCCGTTGTCCGCATATCCAAATGCCGAGGCGATCGTCCTCTGCATAGGCTGAAAGGGGAGTCTCGTCCGTGCGCTTTGCGGCATGGAAGCGATAACATTTACCCCATTCAAAGAGATAGAGGGAGAGATGCTTACGACGGAGATTGTGGCTGAGCGTCTCCAATCCCCCGAATAGCAGAGTCTGTCTCATGCAGTTTAGCTCCTGACTCAGCGGATTCATCAGCTCCACGGCCATCTCTCTCGGATGGGTCTTAAGGCCTTCGTAATAAGAACCGGCCGTAAGCGAATTGTTGAGTATCTCATTGAAGCCGGCTCCGACCAATTGTTCGGATACGACTGTCTGCCATTTGTAGCGACGATCCGTTTCTGTCTCGTGTCCCAAGCTGGCACGGATATAGCCCGTCAGCTCCACTTGGTTGTAGCCATAGATGCGCATGATCTCTTCGATCACATCCACATCGCGGGTCACATCCGTACGATAGCGTGGTACTTCCAACGTCATTACCCCGTCTTCTTCTTTGCTGATGCGAATTTCAAGACTGTCGAGGATGCTCCGTACCGTCTCAGGCTCTATCGTTCTGCCTATCACGCTGTTCACTTTCTCGAAAGACAAACAGATTTGGTGCGGTTTCAGAGGATTGGGATAGACATCTGTCATCCCACCGAGACGGCCTCCTGCAATCTCCAATATAAGCGAAGCAGCACGACGCAATGCCCAATCCGTGCGCTCCGGATCCAGTCCGCGCTCGAAGCGGAAAGAACTGTCCGTATTGAGACCCAATCGACGAGCCGTACGGCGTACCATCGTCGGGTTGAAGTTGGCACTCTCGAGGAATATGTCCTTCGTCTTTTCCGTTACACCGGAGTGAAGACCACCGAAAACGCCCGCCACACACATGGGATCGCCGTTCGAATCGCATATCATCAGATCCTCGGCCGTCAGCTTACGCTCCACTCCATCCAGTGTGACGAACGGAGTACCCTCGGCTACTGTCTGCACATGAACTTGGTCTCCCTTGATAAAAGCCAAATCGAAAGCATGAAGAGGTTGACCGAACTCATGAAGGACGTAATTCGTAATATCCACGATGTTATTGATCGGACGCAGGCCGATCGCCTGCAACCTGTTGCGCAGCCATTCGGGGCTTTCTCTTACCGTAATGCCTTTGATCACCAATCCCTGATAGCGTGGGCAGGCCGTAGCATCTGCCACTTTCACTTCTATTCGACTGTCGATGATGTCCGTCGGCAGGTTTACCTCCGGCAGTTTGAGTTCCGCAGGTACACCATTACGTTTCAGGCTGGCCGCCAAGTCGCGTGCCACGCCATAGTGCGAAGTGGCATCCACGCGGTTGGGTGTAATGTCCACTTCTATGCAATAATCACTTTCTACATGGTAGTACTCGGCGGCAGGCATCCCCACGGGCGCATCGCTCGGCAGGACGATAATCCCGTCATTCGACGAGCCTACACCGATTTCCACTTCGGAGCATATCATTCCGAAACTCTCCACTCCGCGAATCTTGGATTTCTTGATGGCAAACTCTTCTTCTCCGTGATAGAGCGTGGTGCCCACCGTTGCCACTACCACCTTTTGTCCTGCGGCCACATTGGGTGCACCGCAGACAATTTGCAAAGGCGCATCCGCCCCCACATCTACCGTGGTGATATGCAAATGATCCGAATTCGGGTGTTCCTCACAAGTCAGAACATGGCCGATGACCAAACCTCGCAAGCCTCCCCGAATCGTTTCGATCTCTTCTACACCGCCGGTCTCCAGACCGATGGAAGTGAGCGTGTCGGCTATCTCTTGCGGAGAGAGGGCGCAGGGCAGGTACTCCAAGAGCCATTTGTATGAGATATTCATCTTTGTTACTCCTTAGTTGTATATGTGCTTCAGAGACTCATGGGTCAGGTCTCAAACGCGATTATTATATGTAAGCCCACAAATTTAGCGTTTTTCTCGGGGAGTGTTTGTTTTATGTTCGTCTTGCGCTGATTTGCACCCTCCGAGTGCTCTGCTTTTCGTTCTCCCAAAGATTCTGTCTTTCCTTTCCGGTCTGAAAAATTCGGTGTATTTCGGGCTGTAAAACGTGGTCTGAGAATATTTTTGTTTTGGCGCGGGAGTTGAAAAAATCTCGCGCCGGAACGAAAAGATTCTCGCGCCATTTTTTGGGGATTTTGGTTTGAGATTTGGGCGATTTTCGGTTCGAGTTTCGGCTTGTTCGATTGGTGCCTCTGTTTTTTTCGACACCCTTCTCTTTCCCTTGTACCCTTTATTCCGGACCAACCGCCAACATTTCGGTCAAAAAATCTTTTTTGTGCGAGGAAAAAAACATCTTCTCATTTCTTTTCGTTTGCGGTCTTTTTAATTGCTCTTACGCGCGCGAACATATTAATATATGCTCCCTTTTGTCTTCTTTCTTGGGAGGGAGTCCTTTTCTTCGGGGGCTGTTTTTTTGTCGAACCGGTTGAAAAAAGAATTTGAAAGATTTGTCTGTAAAGAAAAAAGGCGTACTTTTGTGACCGCAAAAGCGATTCCTGCCCGATTGATAGAGGAATTGTTCCGCCGAGCGCGTCGGGATTCTTTTTTGGGGGGGATCAGGCGACGAGCTTTTTCATGAGCGTCAGCCCTGAAAAAAGAGCCGATTGATTTTGCCGATTCGGAAAAAGGTTTTACTTTTGCACCCACTGTCCGCCACATGAAGGGTTTCGATCCGGAGATTGGGGAGGGCAGTCGGAGCGCGATCATTGACATTGTTCATACGAAGAACAAAAGTGTAGTACAAGAAGGAGAGAGAAGGGCTTCGCCATTTCTTGCAGGATTTCTGCCCCCTCGCAGAGAGAGGAGGGCGGATTTACCGGCTGTTATTGACGAAACCGTCTCTCGACGAGGACATATACTCTGTCAAAGAGAAAAACGAAAAGACCGAGAGAGAAAAAGAAACCGAGGTGTACTACCTGATAAATCGAATTATCCAAAGGGTAATAATCGGCGTCTGAGCGATAATAACAGAAGCAAACAAACACACAAATATGACAGTGGAGAGTTTGATCCTGGCTCAGGATGAACGCTAGCGATAGGCTTAACACATGCAAGTCGAGGGGCAGCATGATCTTAGCTTGCTAAGGTTGATGGCGACCGGCGCACGGGTGCGTAACGCGTATGCAACTTGCCTTACAGAGGGGGATAACCCGTTGAAAGACGGACTAAAACCGCATACACTTGTATTATTGCATGATATTACAAGGAAATATTTATAGCTGTAAGATAGGCATGCGTCCCATTAGCTAGTTGGTGAGGTAACGGCTCACCAAGGCGACGATGGGTAGGGGAACTGAGAGGTTTATCCCCCACACTGGTACTGAGACACGGACCAGACTCCTACGGGAGGCAGCAGTGAGGAATATTGGTCAATGGGCGAGAGCCTGAACCAGCCAAGTCGCGTGAAGGAAGACTGTCCTAAGGATTGTAAACTTCTTTTATACGGGAATAACGGGCGATACGAGTATTGCATTGAATGTACCGTAAGAATAAGCATCGGCTAACTCCGTGCCAGCAGCCGCGGTAATACGGAGGATGCGAGCGTTATCCGGATTTATTGGGTTTAAAGGGTGCGTAGGTTGTTCGGTAAGTCAGCGGTGAAACCTGAGCGCTCAACGTTCAGCCTGCCGTTGAAACTGCCGGGCTTGAGTTCAGCGGCGGCAGGCGGAATTCGTGGTGTAGCGGTGAAATGCATAGATATCACGAGGAACTCCGATTGCGAAGGCAGCTTGCCATACTGCGACTGACACTGAAGCACGAAGGCGTGGGTATCAAACAGGATTAGATACCCTGGTAGTCCACGCAGTAAACGATGATTACTAGGAGTTTGCGATATACCGTCAAGCTTCCACAGCGAAAGCGTTAAGTAATCCACCTGGGGAGTACGCCGGCAACGGTGAAACTCAAAGGAATTGACGGGGGCCCGCACAAGCGGAGGAACATGTGGTTTAATTCGATGATACGCGAGGAACCTTACCCGGGATTGAAATGTAGATGACTGATGGTGAAAACCGTCTTCCCTTCGGGGCTTCTATGTAGGTGCTGCATGGTTGTCGTCAGCTCGTGCCGTGAGGTGTCGGCTTAAGTGCCATAACGAGCGCAACCCACATCGGTAGTTGCTAACAGTTTTCGCTGAGGACTCTACCGAGACTGCCGTCGTAAGGCGTGAGGAAGGTGTGGATGACGTCAAATCAGCACGGCCCTTACATCCGGGGCGACACACGTGTTACAATGGGAGGGACAAAGGGCAGCTACCGGGCGACCGGATGCGAATCTCTAAACCCTTCCCCAGTTCGGATCGGAGTCTGCAACTCGACTCCGTGAAGCTGGATTCGCTAGTAATCGCGCATCAGCCATGGCGCGGTGAATACGTTCCCGGGCCTTGTACACACCGCCCGTCAAGCCATGGGAGTCGGGGGTACCTGAAGGGCGTAACCGCAAGGGGCGCACTAGGGTAATACCGGTGACTGGGGCTAAGTCGTAACAAGGTAGCCGTACCGGAAGGTGCGGCTGGAACACCTCCTTTCTGGAGTTCGGACCGATTGACATAAACGGTTGCCCGAAAAATTAAGGAGAATTGGTTGAAGGTAGGGTTTTTTGCAACGGAACCGGTGTCGGAGATTTATCCGATCGGGGGAAGAAGAAAAGACCATATATCGCCTTCGGTTTCGGCTCTCGGCTTTTTTTTTATCCGAAAAACTTTACTGCACGGCGAAAAGCCATATTTGTTCGACGTATGAATAAAACGAATATAACCTGCGGATATTCCGATGCAATCAATCGGGATGTCCGGGAGGGTGTTCTCTCTCTTGGATCGAAGATGGAGAGATACCGGAAGATAAGGAGTCTTTCCCTCCCCCGAGGCCTTGGTTCGTTTATCTTTCGAGCTTTCCCTGCTTCGAACTTTGCTTCTTTTTTTGAAGCGAGGCAAAAAGGGCAAAA